>DVLA01000059.1 GCA_018715745.1 Candidatus Coprenecus stercoripullorum | reverse complement strand
GCCGAGGCGCCCAAGTATATGCGGCGTAGCCGAATTGAGCAGAAGCCGAGAGCAATGCAAGCTTGTTTGCGATTGCCGAGGCGCCCAAGTATATGCGGCGTAGCCGAATTGAGCAGAAGCCGAGAGCAATGCAAGCTTGTTTGCGATTGCCGAGGCGCCCAAGGGTTCCGAATTTTTGTTATCTTTGTCCGTTTTCAAAGATTAAGTTTATGAGGCGCAGTATCATTTTCACGCTTCTTTTCATGTTGCTGCTTTCGGGCTGTCAGGTTAGGAAAATCGGAATCCGGAATGTCTCGCTGGGCTCCGTGCATCTTGAGAGCACTTCGGCAGCCGATGTAGAACTGATAGTCGATATGGACAATCCCGGCAAGTCCGCTATCAGCCTTATACATGCCGAAGCTTCTTTATACAGGGACGGGAAGGAGTTCGCAAGAGCCGTGCTTATGGAAACCGCGATAGCATCGCCGGGGTTTTCAGGAGAGTTGCCGGTAAAGCTGCAGGTCTCGTTTGTAGATCCCATGGCCCTGCTTACAATCGGCCTGAATTTCGGCAGTTGGAGCTTAGACAGTTTTTCGGTGGACGGAAAGGCTGTAATAAAGGGTAATGGGGGAAAAAGGACGTTGAGAATGAATAATATCCCCTTACAGAAGTTAGTAGGACAATACGTAAGATGAGAAAATGCTTTGTTTTTGCCTGTGCGGCATCGTTCTTTTTCTGTGCCTCATGCAGGTTGCAGGCTCAGGACACCCTGCACGCCCGTTATGCGGTTGACAGCCTTTTTGTGAATGACAGTACCCTTGTGCTTGACAGCCTGATGCTCTTGCCGGTTGAGGATACTGTAACCTATCAGGAACTCATAGAGTATCTTGGCGAAGATGTTGTCATGTCAGATTCGATAGGATATGCCATGTTGAAACAGATAGACAGGAATGCATTGAGGAAGGTCCCGTGTTACCGTATAAGGATATATTTTGACAACAGCCAGGATGCGAGGACAGTATCCGATACTGTGGCCGTACGTTTTTCGAGGGTTTATCCGGACGTGCCTGTCTACAGGACTTATGCCAACCCCTATTTCAAGGTTACGGTTGGGGACTTTTTCTCCAGATCCGATGCCATGCGCTTCCTTGAAGTGCTCAAACCGGAGTATCCTACCGTATTTCTTGTCAGAGAGACTTTTTCCACCACTTAGGTTTCAGTTTTGAGGTAATGCTGCTTAGCCTGTCCTTAAGCGGTTTGAGATGCCTGTCCAGTTTTTCGGGATAGATGTCTCTCATGTTTACCAGTATGCCTGTCTCTTCCACGCCTCCGAACCCTTCATTGACGGCGGTCCCGAATACTTTCATTGACGGCGAGAGATTCATGTAGGAATTGATAAGCGGCGGAATGAATTCCCCGTTGTTCTTGATTTCTTTCTGCAGTACTTTATATGCCTCCCTGTAGTCCAAATCCCTGAACAGTTCGAGATAATATTTGTTGCCGCTGTCGAAGTCGAGCGGGACAATCGGGGTTACAAGCCCCTCGTCATCGTGGAAATATTTGTTGAGGAAGTTCAGCAGGGTATTGCGTGCCTTATAGTTGTAGCTGGTATACATCGTTACCTTCCCGAAGAAGTAACGGTAGTTGTCATATTTGAGCATCAGAGCCCCGAGACCGTCCCACAGATTGTCCAGGGCATACAGCCCTTTTCTTCTTATATTGGTGCTCTGGTAGTTGGGCTGTATGAACGAACGTCCCAGCTCTATCGTGAACGGCAGGTAGTCGGATATGAATTTTCCGGAAAAGCCGAACAGCTCCCTTGTGGCCATTTTTTCCGGATTCACACCTCCGCAAAGTATGTACCTGTATCCGCCTATAATTTCCTCGTCATTGGGATCCCATACGATGAGCTGTCTGTATGCGTCTTTCCCGTCCGTATCATAACGGTCTATGTCGGTCTCCTTGCCGGTACCGCCTCCCGACATTCTGAACGACATTTCCCTTAATCTCCCTATTTCGCTCATTGTATTTGGAGAGTCGGAATAGGTAATCTCGTATAATTCGTTTTCTCCCTTTCTGGTCGTACGTATCCATTTGTCAGGGGTGAGTTCCTTTTTTATGAGCTTACGGTCTATCGGCTTTATTATGGGTATCATAACATTTATTTCTTATTATCTCGCACCATCCTTTATGTGTATGTTCCGCCGTAAGGCTTCCGTGGGGGATGGGCTCGCCGATATAAAGGTCGAATGAAGTGTTTCTCTGGCGGAACATCTCGTCCGGAAGCAGAATCATTTCTGCGTTGAACTTTATGCCGAGCTTTTTCCTGAGATTGGCTATACGGTAGAAACGTGCGGAATTGCATCCGGAGAAGAACATCGGAACTATGTCCCTGCGGCTTTCCACGGCTTTGGTGACGAAGGTCTTTTTCCATTCGAGGTCGGTTATCCTGCCATTTATCTTTCTGGAACACAGTCCTGCCGGGAAGTACAGAATCTGGGCGTCCGACATGAACGTATCCTGTATGGCGGCGGCATTGCCGGGGCTCATCCTGCCGTATTTGTTGATTGGTACGAAGACATTGCGGAAAGGCGACAGGTACATCAGCAGATCGTTGACCATGAACCTGACATTGCCGAATTCTTTTCCGAGGCATGCTATGAGGACCATGCCGTCCAGCCCGCCGAGGGGGTGGTTGGACACGAAAATATAGCGTCCGTTCCTGTCTATCGGGGAAGAGTAATGGACATTGTATGTAATGCCCATATCCCCGAGAATATGCGAAGCGAACTCGACCCCTTCATATCCGCCGTTTTTTTCAAGCAGTGCATTTATCTCATCCTGATGGATAAGCCTCTTCAGATAATTGAAGACGAATTTCGGGATGCGTCCGGCGAGGGCCGGGTTCTTGCCGGCAACCACTTTTTCCACATCGACCGAAAGGGAAGCCGTATTGTTGCTGTCGTCCATTGTTTCTGCTTTGTTGCTACAAAGCTACTGAAAATTCCCGTAGAATGCAGGAGCGCATGTAAAAACACTTCGCCTTTCCCTGTCATTTGCCTGAGGCTTCGGGCCTGAATCCGGTATAAGGCTCCTGCCTTGAGCAGGCAATTGCCGCAACGGCTACAGCCAGAAGGACGAGAGTGTTTTTCATATTCAGAATATGTTATTGAGTTCCAGGGTTTCCCTTATGTCGTAGTCGGCGCTTTGAAGGATTAGTGTTTCATCCGTATGGTCCCTGACTGTCCAGTATTCGGAGAAGATCTGTCCCGAGGGATGGTGCTCTATCCGAAGAATCCTGCCGGTAAAGCGGTATTTGAAGCGCATGTCGGAATATCCCTCCATTTTGTACTGTCCAAGTGTGTCATTCAGAAAAATGATGGAAACCACGTCCATTGTTATCGTGGATCCTTTACCGTAGCGTATGTATTTGCCGCTCCATTCGGTTTGTGAAAGTTGCAGGTCTGTTTCGGGCTCGGATTCTGCCGTGCAGGATATGGAAACTGCCAGTATCAGCAGCAGGATGGAAAATTTCTTTATAGTGTATGATCAATTTATCTTAAAAGCTGAAAGCAAATATATGAAAAAGAAAGCAGACGGAAAAATTCTCCGGCTGCTTTCCTTTGTCATCAGAACCTTCGGGGCGATTACAGATTGACTGTAAGCGCAAGGTTTATGCCGGTATATGCCGGGGTAACGCGGCACACTCCGCCAGAGCAGAGGTAGCCTTCCTTGAACCGGCCGAAATTGAGGGCTGCACGTATTTTCGAATAGGAATAGCTGACGCTGCCGCTGAAATAGTGGGTCTTGGTATCCCCGTAATTCCACATGTCCTGGACCGAAACGCTCCAGCGCGGGGCTACATTGAATTCCAGAAGGGCGGCGGCCCAGTTTTTCTGGTCCTGCTCTGTGAACAGGTGCTGCAGCTCCATCCTTAGGGAGTATTTGCGGTTGAACTTGTAGGTCAGGTCCGCTACTGCTATGTGCGATGTCCATAATTCGTCGCCGTGCCCTACCGCGGTGGCATTTACGGTCTGCCAGGAGTAGAAGAGAATCATCTTGAAGTCCTTTCCGAACCAGCGTTCTATATCGACGGTAAGGTCTCTGTACAGTAACTGGTTGTTTTTCTTCAGTGCCCCTGTATTAATATCAATCTTCCTTCCGTAGAAATTGGAATAGTTGACATGCACTTTCATGCCTTTACGCCCTCCGAGTACGGTACCGCGCTTGAAATTGTAGTACAGGTCGGCCTGTCCACCGATTTCATCCGGTTGCGTGGAGTATGGGTTGAGCGATGCAAGCATGTACGTATGCTGCTGTGTAAGGGCGGGTACGTAGTTTATGAATGTGTAATAATTCGTTTGCGGTTCCATTCTGAAACCTTGCAGGAACGGATTGGATACTTTCCTGAAAGTAAGCAGTCCGCCGAAACCGTATCCTGAGTATCCCATTTCTACGAGTATCGCCTCGTTCCTGGTACTGTCCAGATTATTGTACGGGGCGGGATCCGATTTCCGGTTCATGTACTCGCCTTTGAGAGTGAATCCGTCTATGCCGAAAGAAATGCGACCCGAATACCCTGTGGCATGAGGACCGCCTATCATTGGGTCTGGCTCGTATTTGTCCAGCACGCTCCCTTCTATTGCGAGGTCAAACCTGTCTGTTTTCAGTACACGTGACAGGGAGAAGGAAATGTCGGCGCCGGCTGCCGTCGCTTTGGAGTAATCGGTGAATGTCTGTTCCACATCGAAAGGGAGATTCCTTATACGGCCATAGAGGGCCTTTACTGTCAGGTAGTCCCCGAAAGTGTAAGCTACCCTGAATCCCTGGAGGGCATTGTTGATACCGAGAGTACGGTCTTCGTATGTCCTGAGCAGCAGTCCGCTTCCGAATTGTTCATAGAGACTGCCGACACGTATGTCCCAGCCCTTGTCCTTAAAGGATACATAGAAATCCTTGCGCATGAGCATTCTGTTGTCCAGGTTCTGCGGAAACAGGCCCTGGATTGCCGGCAGATACCCTTCCAACTGTATACCTGCGGAGAAGGCGCCTTTAATGTAGTCTACTTTTACATAATTGTTGGAACCGAACTTTCCTTCCGGTGCCACCGCTCCGGCTTCCCCGTTTTTCTTGTCGTTGAAGTAAAAAGTGGTATTTGTTTCATAGCCGGCAGATACCGTGCCCCTGTCTTTCTCTTCTTCGTCCTGGGCGAAAGTTGGAATGATGGCACAGAACATAAGGCCTGCGCAGCATATAAGCGCTTTTGCGTAGTTCATCCCTATTGCAGTTCTAAGATTTTGTCAAAGAGCTCCTCTTCGTTGCCGGGCGTATATCCGGTATGCTGGAACACTATCTTGCCTTCCCTGTCTATTATGAATACCATGGGCTGGGTCTGGACGTTCATGGCCCGCTTGAGGTCTCCGTTCTCGTCGAGCAGGAATGTAAAATCGGTCCATCCGCGGCCGTTTACCATAGGCTCTACCTTGGAACTGGAGCGGGCGTCATCGGTCGATACGGCCACAACCTTGAATTCGGCTTCTTCGATCCAGTCCACATAGGCGTCGTTGATGGCGCCGAGTTCCTGAAGGCATGGCTTGCAGGTAGTGTACCAGAATGAAAGTATCACAGGGACCCCGTCTTCCGTAATGCGGGATATTTCATAATCGTTCCCGTCGAGGTCCGTCACCGTTACGTTCGGAAGGCTTTTCTGTGCATAGGCACTCAGGCCTATGCACAAAGAAGCTATAATCATCAATGCTTTTCTCATATATGGAAAATGTTATTCGTATTTGAAATCCACATTACCGTTCAGAGGCAGTTTGGCGGCATTGTCTACAATAAACCCGAGATCGGTGTATTCGGCAAGGCTGACATTCCCCTTATAGCTTCCGGGATATGTGGTATAGATAGCGATATAGGCGTTGTCAGCATTTTCGACTTCAGAAGGTATCTCTCCGACAAGTCTTATATAGTACAGACCGTCTTCAATCTTGTTTGGAACATTGCCATCGACAGATGTGAGTATGCCTCTTGTAATGTAATTGTGAGTATGTCTCTGGGCGTTGTCAAGCAATCCGCCGTAATCGGCCTGGTATCCGACTATACCGTCTTCAAGAATAAATGCAAATACGTTTATGTCAAGCTCTTCTTTGGCTGCTATAAAGAGGTCTATAGCAACCTGATTTCCCTCGAGCGTAGAACTTGCCATGATATTTGTCTTTGACGGCATGTTGCCTGTCGCCTCGTCTATAAGGTCACCAATCGCCTGACCAATGAGCTGGATGCTCTGGTAATTGGGAACGCTTGCTACTCCGTTGATGGCGCAGTGGGGATATCCGCCGGCTCCGTACTGGTTCATGAAATAATTGGTGTTGGACCATATATAGTTTCCGCCCTGCATGCTTCCGTACATGCTTATAGGCACTACTCTTTCATGCATCTCGGCATCTGAATAGACCTGTTCAAACTGGGTTTCCATGTAAGGGCAGTATCCGCAATTTGTGGAAGTAAACCTCAGGAATACGCTGTGCCTGTAGAAATCCTGGGTCAGGTCTGTCTCAATAGGCTGGAATTGTCTTACAGGGATTTCATAATTTTCCCCGTTGCATGTCAGCGTTACCGAGCCGTCTTTGATTTCGCCTCCGTCATTGGGTGTAGCAGCGAATACGAGTTCGTAGGTCTTCAGGTCGGAGTATGTGTTCCCGTCATCGAGAAGAGTGGAGTCGGTAGCCTCTATGGCCGTAAAGGTAAGCCATTCGGTTGTAGTGGAAGCGGACATGTCCTCTTTTGTGAAGGTGGTATTTACGGCAATCCTCAGTTCATCGAACTGACCGGGCAGGGCAAAGGTCCCTTCAGGGAGTACGATATCCTTTATTCCTCGCTGTATGAGATAGTAAGTCTCATCATTTACAGTAAATGTCCCTATACGTTCAACCATTTCTTCATTGGCGGATGAGACTGTTACAGTAACGTCAGTATTCCCCGTACCGCTGAGAACATCGAAACTGGCCCAGAGTATGGGGTTGTTTATGGTCCATGAAGATTCCGCCTCGACTGTGAATGTAGCTGAGGAATTGGCTTCCGCCGTTACGATGATGGTGTTCCCTTCAGCCCCGGGACCGGGGGGAACTGGAGTGGGTTCTTCACTTTCACCGCAAGAGGTGATGCTCAGTGCCATGAAGGCTGCCACGGCTGTCATTGCCATGGTTGCGAATATTCTTTTCATGTCAGTAAAAATTAGATGGTTTATATTATTGTCTATAGTTGTCAAGTCCTTTCTGGAGGAAAGCTACGAATGCGTCCGTATCGAGGTCGTAACTTCTCGGGTCGGCAAGCAGCCTGCCTCCGTCACCCTCGAGAACGTAGCAGGGCTGGGCATTTACCCCGTAAACGGTATATGCTATGTGGGAATTGATTTTCCCGATAGTCTTGAGCACCCTGTCCCCGCTGGTTATCCAGTCGCTCCTGTCAGCCTGCTTCTTGTCGTCGCAGTAGAGGGCTACGACCACATAGTCGTTACGCAGTATTTCCAGTACCCTCGGATCGGACCATACCCTGGCTTCCATCTCCCTGCAGTTTACGCATCCGTGTCCGGTGAAGTCTATGAACAGGGGTTTCCCTGCCTTTTCCGCATACGCCCTGGCTTCATTCAGTTCGAAGAATCCCTGAAGCCCGTGCGGGAGATGCAGGAAGTCGCTGTATTTTGGCGCGCTACCGTCATTGCGGGGCGTATTGTCCGCTGCTGCTGTCTGCCCTGAAGGCGTCCCGGAGCCGAGTACGAAATCCTGGGACGTAAGGGGCGGCAGGTAGCCGGAAAGGGCCTTTAGCGGCGCTCCCCACATTCCGGGTATCATGTATACTACGAACGAGAATACTATGATGACAAGCGTGAGGCGGCCTACGCCTATGTGTTCGACCTTGTCATCGTATGCAAAGCGTATCTTTCCGAGCAGATAGAACCCTAACAGGGTGAATACCACAATCCAGATGGCTAAGTAGACTTCCCTGTCGAGCAGGCCCCAGTGGTATGTCTGGTCGGCTACGGAAAGGAACTTGAAGCCGAGCGCCACCTCTATGAAAGCTATTACCACCTTTACCGTATTGAGCCATCCCCCGCTCTTCGGCAGTTTCTTCAGCATGGAAGGGAAGAGGGCGAAAATCGTGAACGGCAGGGCAAAGGCAATCGAGAATGCAAGCATCGTGACGATAGGCGCCCAGAACTCTCCCTGAGTGGATTTTATCAGGACTGAGCCTACGATGGGACCGGTACATGAGAAAGATACCAGCACCAGGGTAAGGGCAAGGAAGAAAATCCCGGCAAAGCCTTTCGTGTCCGCTTTCGAGTCGGATTTGTTGACCAGCTTGGAGGGCATCGTTATTTCGAAAGCCCCGAAGAACGATGCCGCGAATATCATGAATACTATGAAGAATATGATATTCGGCAGCCAGTGCGTAGCCAGCCAGTTGAAGATGTCGGCCGTTACGGCGTCGCCTCCGACTATCCTTGTGACTATGATTATGATTGCGATGGGAAGCGTATAGAGGGCCACTATGAAAATTCCGTACATGGCTGCCCTCAGCCTTCCGCGTGCCGCCCCTCCCTCTCCTTTAAGGAAGTAGGAGACTGTCATGGGGACCATGGGAAATACGCATGGGGTAAGCAATGCCGCAAATCCCCACAGGATGGCTTCTATGATGAGGCCCCACAGGCCTTTGCCTGAAGCGGCAGCGGTATCCGAAGCGGCAGCCGAAACAGTACCGGTATCCGGAACGGCATCGGCAGGCGGGACTACGGCCGGCGGAACTACGGCCGGCGGAACGATTATCTCTCCGTCAGGCAGCCCTATGAGTATCTCTTTGTCGTATAGGGGCAGGCAATTGCTGTCGTCGCAGGCCATCCATTCGGCGAAGACCTTTACGACGGCGGAGTCATCTGTAAGCCTGAATACCTGTGAGAAAGTTACCTTGTCTTCGTAATAGCCAATCTCCATTCCGTAGATATCGTCGTAATATCTTACCGGCTTGCCCGTAACGGCCATCTCTCCCTCCATGACGGCGCCAAATGTGCTGTCGGGAGAGGGTGCGACGCTGAATTCCACGACAGTGGCGTTAGGACCGTAGTCTGATCTCAGGGTGTCGTATATATGCCATGAGGAGTCGATATCCGCAGTAAGGGTTATTTCGTACAGAGACTTGCCAGTCTGCCTTACTTCATGGCTCCAGTCCACGTGCGTTACAGGTCCGGGTTCGTCCTGCTGGACGGGCATCTGTTGTGCCGATGCCGGGATGATGCCTGCCGCTACGGCAAAAAGCGGCAGGAAAGCGTACAGGACAGCTTTTCTTATGCTGTGCGGGGATTTTTTACAGGTCATATTCACTTGTTTTCAAACTTCAAATATATGCAGTTTTTTGAAAAAATGAACTATATTTGTCGGTAAATATGATAAAACAGGGTTTACAACAGAAGTTGCAGCAGGGGCTTTCCCCGTTGCAGATCCAGACGATAAAGCTTCTGGAGCTTCCCACCATGGAGCTGGAGCAGAGGATAAAGAAAGAACTTGAGGAAAACCCTGTTCTCGACGAGGCCGCACCTTCCGAGGATACGGATGAGACTGCCCCCCAGAACATTTCACTGAGCGATTATCAGGCCGACGACCCTACGCCTTCATACAAACTGTATGTCAACAATCAGGGAAAGGACCTCAAACCGCAGTACAATACCTTTTCGGTGAAGGAGAGTTTCCAGCAGAGTCTCGAGGAGCAGCTCGGGTACAGCGGCCTGAAAGGGGATGACTGGAAAATCGCCAGGTTCATTATCGGCAGCCTTGACGATGACGGGTATCTGAGGAGGGACATAGGTTCGCTTACTGATGACATAGCTTTCAGGCTCAATATCGAGACTGAGCCGGAACATGTGGAAAAGATTCTCGGTGTAATACAGGACTTCGAGCCGGTAGGAGTCGGCGCAAGGGATTTGAGGGAATGCCTTCTCCTGCAGATCAGGACGAAGGAGGATACTCCGGCAAGGGAAAATGCGGAGGCAATACTTACCGATTATTTCCAGGAATTTACCAAGAAGCACTACGACAAGATTATGCTCAGGATGGGCATCGGCAAGGAGGAACTGAAGGATGCCATAGAAGAGATAGTGCATCTTAACCCGAAGCCCGGTGGCCAGATTGACGATTCGTACGTGGAACAGGCGCAGCAGGTCGTGCCGGACTTCCTTATCGAGAACAAGGACGGGGAGCTGATATTATCCATGCCCAAATTCTCCATACCGGAGTTGAGAGTGAATAAAAGGTATGCCGACATGCTTATGAGCGCTGCCGGCTCCAAGGGGAAACTCGGAAAGGAGGCTGTATCATTCGTAAAGCAGAAGCTCGATTCGGCAAAATGGTTCGTAGAGGCGATAAAGCAGAGGCAGAATACATTGCAGAATACGATGCAGGCCATTCTCGACTTTCAGAGGGACTACTTTGCGGACGGAGACGAGGCAAAGCTGAAGCCGATGGTCCTCAAGAATATAGCAGAAAAGACAGGTCTGGACATCTCTACCATTTCCCGTGTGGTGAACTGCAAGTACGTGCAGACCAATTTCGGGGTGTTCCCGCTTAAATATTTCTTTTCGGAGGGCATGAAGACCGAGAGCGGGGAGGAGGTTTCCACGAGGGAGATAAAGAAAGTCCTTTCGGAAAGCATAGCTGCCGAAGACAAAAAGAAACCACTTACGGATGAAGAACTTGTTTCAGCCCTTTCCGCAAAGGGCTATAAAGTCGCACGCCGTACCGTAGCCAAATACAGGGAACAGCTCAATATACCTATAGCAAGGCTGCGGAAAGAAATCTGAAATCCGTTTCAGCCCTACAGTTTACTGCCGAAAGCAAGGTCTCCGGCATCCCCGAGACCGGGTACGATATAGGATTTGTTGGTAAGTTCTTCGTCAATGGCTCCTACCCACAGCGTGAAATTGTCGTGCGGCATGTTCCTGCACACGTAGTCTACGCCGTAACAACTTGCTATCGGGCATACTATATGCGTATGTGACGGTATTCCGTCTTCAAGGAGCTTCTTATATCCCAAGACGAGCGACGAGCCGGTGGCCAGCATCGTGTCGGCGAATATTACGACTTTGCCTTCAATCGAGGGGGATGTGGCATATTCTACCTTGATTTCGAAGCGGTTGTCCTTGCCGTATTTTCTATATGCCGCGATAAATGCGTTCTGTGCCTTGTCGAATACGTTCAGAATGCCGTTATGGAGGGGCAGTCCCGCCCTTAATATGGTTGCGGCCACTATGCTGTCGGATACGGTATTGCATTCTGCAATCCCAAGGGGGGTGGTGACTTCCGTCCTACGGTAGTTCAGCCGTTTGCTTATTTCGTAGGCGAATATTCCGCCTATGCGCTCCAAGTTTGTGCGGAAACGCATGCTGTCTTTCTGGACCTGCCTGTCCCGTATTTCGGATATGAACTGGTTGAGAATCGAATTGCTCTCTCCTAAGTTTATAACTTCCATTATGATATAATTTCGGCAAAGTTACTGAATTTTTCTAAAGTCCCTCATCGCAGAAACTGAAATATCCGTTCTTGCCGACTATTATGTGGTCTACAAGTGTTATATCGAGGATTGCGGCCGCCTCTTTCAGGATTTTCGTCTGTTTTCTGTCCTGCTCCCCGGGAAACGGGTTGCCTGACGGATGGTTGTGCGCGATTATTATGGAACTGGCCGACTTCTCCACTGCACTTTTGAGTATCTTTTTCGTGTCCATGACAGTGCAGGCGATGCCGCCTGTGCTGCTCCGCTCTTTGGATATGAGTTTTCCGGCCCTGTTTAGGTAGAGCACCCAGCATTCTTCATGGCAGAGGTTCCTCAGTTCCGGGGCTATGATTCTGTATGCGGCTTTTGAATCGGTTACAAGCGGCCTCGGCCCGAGTTTCTCGCTCTCTATCCTTTTTGCAATTTCGAATACTGCCATAAGTGTGGCCGCCTTGGCTTTTCCAATGCCGGGTACGGCGCACAGCCTGTCCATAGAGAAACCTGCCAGTCCGTTTATGGAGTTGCCGGCCTCAGCCAGCAGCTTTCTGGATAGCCCTACTGCCGACAGATCTTTTGTCCCTGTGCGCAACAGTATGGCAATCAGTTCGGAATCCCCTAAGGAAGCGGCCCCGCATCCGCACATCTTCTCCCTTGGCCTGTCGGACTCCTTCCACTCTCTTATTCTCATCCGGATACAAAAAAACTTCCCCGCAAAAATGGGGAAGTTCCTTAATATCCTTGCGCCGTAACGTAAAAAAACTAAAGGTTGTTTACGTAGACTGCGATACCGCTTTTAAGGTTGGCCGCCTTGTTCTTGTGAATGACGTTTATCTTTGCGAGCTTGTCTATCATTGTGGACACTTTGGGAAGCATGGCCTTTGCGGCTTCCTTGTCAGTGGTATTCCTCAATGCCTTAATAGCGTTTCTTGTCGTTTTTGCGTAATAGCGGTTATGCAACCTGCGCGTCTCGTTCTGACGGTTACGCTTTTCTGCTGATGCGTGATTTGCCATATCTTTTCTTTTATATTGTAGTGGATAGGGGAATCGAACCCCTATTGCAAGAATGAAAATCTTGAGTCCTAACCGTTAGACGAATCCACCGTTACAGTCTTTGCAGACCCCCCTTTATTTAGGGAGTGCAAAGATATGTATTATTTTCCATCCGCCAAATTTTCTTTCAAAATTAGTCGCAAAGCATCCTCCAACCTGCGCAGCGACTCTTCTTTTCCCAAAAGGTAAAGAATGTCTACGGCTCCTCCGGGGGTGGCGGCGAGTCCGGACAATGCTATCCTGACCGGCCACGACAACTGTCCCAGTTTCAGGCCCATTTTTTCGGCGAGGGAGCTGAATGCGGTGAACAGCGACTCTTCAGACCAGTCATCGTGCCCCTTGAGGCATTCTATCGTCTTTTCAATGGCTGTTACGGACGACTCGGGGGTGGATTTGGATTTTTTGTTTGTGAAAAGGGCAGTGTCGTATTCTCCGAGGCGGAAAAGAAAACTTATCTTCTCCGGGATATCGGAGAATTTATCGATTCTGTTCTGGAGCAGTGACGCAAGCCTGTCCCACTTGCTTTCCAGCGCCGTTCCTTCTATGTCTGCGAAAGGATATGCCATTTCGGAAAATTTTTCCGGCGGCAGCATGCTTATGTGCTTCCCGTTTATCCAGCCCAACTTCTTATAGTCGAATACGGCCGGGCTCTTGTGAACGCCCTCTACGGAGAACCTGCCTATCAGTTCGTCCATTGTGAAGATCTCCTCTTCCGTTTTGGGAGACCATCCGAGCAGGGCGATGTAGTTTACTATACCTTCCGGCAGGTATCCGGCGCTTACGAGGTCCTGGAAGCTTACCGCCCCGTGCCTTTTGGAAAGTTTGCTTATCGTTCCGTCCGGGTTCTGGCCGTTGATTATTGGAAGGTGTATGTATTCCGGGGATTCCCAGCCGAGGGCTTCGTACAGCAGGAGGTATTTTGGATTTGACGAGAGGTATTCGGAACCCCTTATTATATGTGTGATGCCCATAAGGTGGTCATCTATGACGTTGGCGAAGTTATATGTCGGCATCCCGTCGCTTTTGAGCAGGACCTGATCGTCCAGGGTGGAGTTGTCGACCGTGATTTCCCCGTAGACGAGATCGTTCCATGAGGTCGTACCGGTCAGTGGTATGCGCTGTCTGATGACATGCGGTTTCCCTTCGTCGAGCAGGGCCTTTACCTGCTCCGGGGACAGATCTCTGCAGTGCCTGTTGTACCCTTCCGAAGGCTCCGTCCCTTTTTCCTCCTTGCCGCAGAAGCAGTAATAGGCCTTGCCTTCCTCTACCAGCCGTTCCGCATACTGTCTGTAAATGCTTTTTCTTTCGCTTTGCGTATAGGGACCGTAAGGCCCGCCTATGTCCGGTCCTTCGTCATAGTGAAGTTCCGCTGCTTTCAGCGTCCTGTATATTACATCGACTGCACCTTCGACATAACGTCCCGCATCCGTGTCCTCAATTCTCAAAATGAATTTGCCGTTGAGCGATTTTGCATACAGGTATGCGAACAGGGCAGTACGCAGGTTGCCGATATGCATGTAGCCAGTAGGACTGGGTGCGAATCTTGTTCTTACCGTGTCTTTCATGATATAAAGGAAAAAGAAAAGGGATTGTAGTGGATAGGGGAATCGAACCCCTATTGCAAGAATGAGAATCTTGAGTCCTAACCGTTAGACGAATCCACCATGTCAACCTTGCCCTTCCGCTAAGGGTGTGCAAAGATATACATATTTTGCGTAACGGAAAAATTTATTTCCATCTGAATGAATACAGGATAGACTCCACCTGTCTCAGGTAGTTCCTTTTGTCATATTTCGGGGCATAGACAAAACCGTTTAATATGATTATGTTCCGGTTTTGACGGTCGGGGAATATATGGCATACGAAAGGGCCGCCCATGTAGTCGTTCTCCACTTCCCACAGCCCTCTCATCTCTATCATCGGCATGCCTCTGTAGGATATGTTTTCGAAAGACGGCTGGATAAGCCTGTTTGGAGTCATGTAACTGTTCTCTCTCATGCCCGGCACATGTTTCTGCCACAGGCTGTACAGTTTCTTTTCCATATATTCCCGGGAAAGCTGTGCGGGATCGGTGTACGGGAATTTGAAAACGAGTATGCCCTGATTGACGTAGGTGGTTTCCTGCGATATCCAGATGCATTCGCCCGTCTTCTTCTTTATTGTATATCCTCTGGGGAAGTAGGGCGAGCCGCCTATTATGCCGGTTACCGTTTCCCTGACGGACCTGTCTTCAAACTTTATGGAGTTGTTTATTATTCTGTCCCTCTCGCCCTGTTCTATTGTATTGACAATCATTTCGCGGTTTTCCCCAATCATGGCTACCGCCTCTTTTTCGTCCCTTGCATTGATGCCGACCACCACCTGCGGTTTTGCCCATACATTGGAGTGGTATTCCATGCCGGCGCTGTCTATTTCCGGGGATATATTCGCTATTATTATATTGCGGTGGACCATGAAACTTCCCGAAAACGAGGAGTGCGGAGTATTGTAGAGCGTGAATACCGGCTCCCTCTGGGGCAGGAAAGGATAGTCGCAGGCCAGGATATCCCTCAGAGCGTCCCCGACTTCCCCTTCCCAGAAATTCCTGTTTATTACAATCAGCACGTCACCGGCGTTCCCGCTCACGCTCGGGAGGTATCTTGAAGGGTCGGTATCGGCGCTGTTCCTGCATGAAGATGCCAGAAACATGGTTGTAATGCAGATTGTGGCAGCCAGTACGAATAATGTGGTCTTTTTCTTTATCATAGTCTGGTAAATTATTGCAGCAGTCGGCCGATGTCGTTTCCGAATGCCAGTATGATTAGTCCGAATAAAAAAATCATGCCGATAATCTGTGCCGTCTCGAGAAATCTTACCGACGGTTTCCGGCGGGTTACCATTTCATACAGTGTAAACAGTATGTGCCCCCCGTCCAGTGCCGGTATGGGTATCAGGTTGAGTATGGCGAGCATTACCGACAGCAGGGCGGTGATATTCCAGAAAACCTGCCAGTTCCAGCTGCCTGGGAATACGCTGCCTATGGTGATGAAGCTCCCTACGGATTTATATGCTTCCGTCCCCGGCTTGAATATGAGCCCGAGCTCCTTCACATAATCTCCTACGGTGACGAAGGTCTTTTTTGTCCCGGCCGGGATTGCGGTAAGCAGGCTGTATTCTTTTACAGTAAGATGGAAGTCAGAAATGTCTCCTGAGAGCAGAACTTCTATTTTACCGTCATTACTTACTTTCAAGGGTATTTCCATCAGCTGCCCGTCCCTCTCGACAGTTATTCCCGCCGTAGTCCCTTTGAGCCTGTCCAACGCTTTCTGCAGTTCAGGGTAGAAGCGTATGTCCGTACTGCCGGTCATGACAAGCCTGTCTCCCGGGGCAAGTTCCGAGCCTGCATTGATGGATGTGTCCGGGATTTCTCCTACGGCAACGGGTATCCTGAGACCGAACATGCCCGGCGTGTTGAGCATGGCGGGGAAGTAGGCCGGGTCTATGCCTATGCCAAGGGTGTCACCGTCACGCACTACGGTAACTGTCTTTATCTGGGAACGCAGCAGTTCGGGTTGCAGATCCATGAAATTTTCCGGTGCGGGGTCTCCGTCGAACGCTATCACCCTGTCTCCGGAACGGAATCCCATTTCCGAGGCCAGGCCGTTGGGCTCTATGCCGTATACCGCATCATCCGTCTTCAGGTATTCTTCTCCGAAAACGGCGAGCAGGCCGGTATATATGATAATTGCCAGAATCAGGTTCATAAGTATGCCGCCCGTCATTACAAGCAGCCTCTGCCATGCCGGCCTGGAACGGAACTCCCAGGGTTTCGCAGGGGTGGACATGGAACCGGTGTCCAAGGACTCGTCCACCATTCCCGCTATCTTGCAGAAGCCACCCAGGGGTATGCAGCCTATCCCGAACTCCGTGTCGCTCTTTTTGGGTTTGAATTTGAATATGGCCGGCGGGAAGAACAGATAGAATTTTTCAACCTTTATCCCGAAAATCCTGGCCATGATATAATGCCCGAATTCATGTACGAGAACAAGGAGGGAGAGGGCGAGTATTACCTGTATGATCTTTAGTATTATTTCCATCTGATATATTCTTGTTTAGTCACCTATTATGGATTCTGCCGTCCTGCGGCATTCGGAGTCGGTGGATATTATCCCGTCGATGTCCGGATCCTGGATGAAAGTACATTTTGCTATTGTGTCGGCAATTATCCCGGGTATGTCGCAGAGCGTTATCCTGCCTTGCAGGAATGCCTCTACGGCTATTTCGTCCGCAGCGTTCATGGCGCACGGGATGTTCCCCCCTTTCGCCGCCGCCTCGTAAGCGATACTCAGGCACGGGAATTTTTCGGTGTCCGGGCTTGCGAATGTAAATCCCCCGAGGCTGCAGAAATCTATCTGCGGTATGCCGGAAGGCATACGCTCTGGATAGGTAAGGGCGTACTGTATGGGAATCCTCATATCCGGGACGCTCATCTGCGCCAGTACGGAGCCGTCCATGAAGGCAACCATGCTGTGGATTATGGACTGGGGGTGGATTACGACCTCTATGTCTTTTACCGGTACATCGAAAAGCCATCCGGCTTCGATAACTTCAAATCCCTTGTTCATCAGGGTAGCCGAATCGATTGTGACTTTCCTGCCCATTTTCCATTTCGGGTGGTTGAGGGCGTCATGGACTCCTGCCGCGGCCATTTCCGAAGCCGGTATCCTAAGAAACGGCCCTCCCGAGGCGGTGAGCAGTATTTTGCCTATCGGGGAATGTTCGCCCTGAAGAACCTGAAAAATGGCTGAATGCTCGGAATCCACGGGGATAATGGAGGCGTTGTGCGTCCGCGCCGTTTCCATTACTATGGCCCCGGCGGCCACCAGTGTCTCTTTATTGGCTATGGCGACAGTCTTTCCTGCCTTTAAGGCCGCAAGGGTGGGCATAAGCCCGCTGAACCCTGTCATTGCGGCTATGACAGTATCTATCTCGCCGTTGTCGGAAAGCAGTTCCGGGATGACTTCGTTCCCGGCGTAAACGGCTGTCCCTGTCGGGCCGAGAAGGGAAGACAGCTCCCCGTACATCTCCCTGTTGCCTATGACTACTGCCCCGGCATTGAATTCCCCGGCCTGGCTTGCCAGCAGCGATGCGTTGCTGTTTGCTGTCAGCAGGCATACGTCGAACATCTCCCTGTGGGAACGGACAACGTCAAGGGCTTGCGTACCTATGGAGCCCGTGGACCCTAATATCGCTATTTTCTTTTTCATACTGGCATGCCGGTCGTTAGAATTTGACATACAGGGATGGGTCTATGGGCACTCCCTTGTGCCACAACTCAAAATGCAGGTGCGGGCCGGTGCTTACGCTCCCTGCATCCCCGGCTATGGCTATAGTGGTGCCTGCAGTCACCCTGTCTCCTACGCCCTTGAGCAGCCTTGTGTTGTGCCTGTATACGGATATCAGGTCGTTGCTGTGCTGGATCTGGATATTGTACCCGGTATCGTCGCTCCAGTAGGCGGCGATTACCGTACCGTCCAGAGTGGCGCATACCGCACTGTTCTCAGGTATCGCTATATCGATGAAAGGATGGCCTGTAGCCGGGCTGTATCCTTCCGTTACCACTCCCTTTACCGGAGGGAAAAACATGAAGCTCTCTATCTGCCCGGTTTTTCTGCCGGTAGAAGTGAGGTTATAGCGTTCCGTCGAGTCCACCTCTTCCCTGAGAAGGGAGTCGGACCTGGACTTGAGGTTGAAGGCCAGGGTCTCGGCCTGAGGTATCTGTCCTTCCCTGATGAGGCTGTCTATCCTTAGCGGTTCCTGCCCTGTAACGATTCTCCTGATATTCGCCAGCTGAAGCGAGTATATCCTTATTTCGTTCTCGAGCGAGTCTATCTTGAACGCATTGTCGATGGCCGCTTCCTGGGTGCGGTAGGAAGGGTATCCCGGAAGAAGCTGCTTTATGGGAGTATAGGCTATGAGACAGAAAACGGCGGCGCACAACAGTATTACGCAGGATGATATTGCCAGTATGGATGAAAGTTTCGATCCTCTGAAAACGAACAGGCTCTCGTGTGTCTGGTCGTCTATTATCACGAAACGGTATTTGGTAGAGAACTTCTTTTTCCTGTCCTTGTTTTTTGGCATAAACTATTTACTAATTTTGCGGAATGAATCGGATCGTAGGCATAGATTACGGCAGAAAAAGGACCGGCATAGCCGTGTCCGACCCTTTGGGTATTTTCGCCCAACCCCTCGAAACCGTTCCGTCCGCAAAGATAATCGAATATCTCGAAAATTATACCAGCCGGGAAAAAGTGGTACGGTTTGTGGTCGGTTATCCGATGAACCTGGATAACAGGCCTTCCGAGGCGGCTGCCTATGTGGATTCCTTTATAAAGGTATTGGGAAAAAGGTTTCCTGGCATACAGATTGTTACGGAAGATGAACGGTTTACTTCCGTTATGGCCATGCGTACCATGATTGACGGGGGGGTAAGGAAGATGGACCGGAGGGACAAGTCCATGGTGGACAAGATCAGTGCGGCCATGATATTGCAAAGCCATATTGACAGGAACGGACGGATTTGAGACAAACGGATTAGAGATATGATACTGCCTATTTATATTTACGGTTCCGGGGTCCTAAGGAAAAAGGCCCGGGAAATGGATATTGCCTCGATTGATAAAGAGGAGATCGGGAAACTCGTTTCCGACATGTTCGAGACCATGCGCAATGCTGACGGTGTCGGCCTTGCCGCACCGCAGATAGGGAAGGACATAAGGCTGCTGGTAGTGGACGGGAGCGACATTGCGGACATGTATCCGGAGCTGAAAGATTTCCGCAGGGCCATGATAAATCCTGTCTTTCTCGAAAAGAGCACGGAAATGTCCGAATACGGGGAGGGGTGCCTGAGCGTGCCTGACGTCCACTGCAATATTGTCCGGCCCAGGAAAGTGAGGGTGCGCTATTTCGACCCCGACCTGATTTCCCGCGAGGAAGAATTCGATGGGTTCGCCAGCAGGATGGTGCAGCATGAGATGGATCATCTTGATGGACTGCTTTTTACCGACCATGCAGCACCCATAAGGAAAAAGATGATTTCTTCCAGGCTGCACAATATTGCCAGAGGGAAAGTTAGCGCACACTATAACATAAAACTGGACAAATAAGAACGGAGGTATTGACTATGGGAGCTTTTCATGCTTACGACATAAGAGGGAAATATAATGTGGATTTCGACAGGGATACCGTGTATAAGGTAGGATTTTTCCTGCCGGAACTGCTCTCCTGCGACAAGGTGCTTGTCGGAAGGGACATGCGCATGTCTTCGCCGGAGATTCATGAATATCTGCTTAAGGGTATTACCGATGCCGGGGCCGACGTGTATGATCTCGGTTTGGCCACTACGCCCATGGTATATTACGGGACGGCGGCGAAAGGCTTCAGCGCTTCCGTGCAGATTACCGCATCGCATAACCCGAAAGACGATAACGGTCTGAAAGTGTCGTGCCGCAATGCCCTGCCTGTCGGGTATGACGCCGGGCTTGGCACCATTGAGAAATGGATTCTCGGCGGGCGCCCGTGCGTTCCCGCTGCTGCGGGAAGAAGGGGCAGGGTGGTGCCTTTCGATATCAGGGACGAGTATGTGGCATTCCAGCGGCAGTATGTCGGGGACTATTCGTGCCTTGATATTGCCATGGACCTGTCCAACGGCATGTCCGCGTTGATAGTGAAAGACCTTTTCCCTTCCGGCATACATTATCTCTGCGATGTTATGGACGGCTCTTTCCCGAACCATGAGCCTAACCCGCTGATGCCGGACAATACTTTGATGCTGCGTAAATACGTGGTTGAAAACAAATGCGATATCGGCGTAATTTATGACGGGGATGCGGACAGGGTCATGTTCGTTGACGAGAAGGGGCGTTTTGTCTCACCCGACTTGATAATAGCCCTGCTCGGGCACTTTTTCATGCAGGGAACCGGAACGAGTCCGGCCGCCGTTTTGCGGAAAGGGATGTCGGAAACGTTTCGGCCGGGAGAAGTTATTGCCTTGCAGGACATACGCAGTTCCAAGGCCGTGGCCGAATATCTCGCACCCTTGGGTGTGGAAGTCAGGACATGGAAGGTAGGCCGGGCATATGCCGCCCCCAAACTCAGGGAATTGGACGGTCTGTTCGGCGGAGAGCTGGCCGGCCATTATTATTTCAAGGATTTCTTTTATTCGGACAGCGGAATAATGGCATCATCCATTGTCCTGGACATAGTTGCCGAGATGAAGCGCCGTGGACGCACGTTTTCGTCCCTTGTCGACGCTATAGGGACTTATTTCAATTCGGGAGAGATAAATTTCCGCATTTCGCACAAGCGCGAGGCCATGGATGCCGTAAGGGATTACTTTGTTTCACATGAGAAGCCCTCGGCGTCGATGGATTTCGACGGTTACAGGGTGGAGTTCCCCGGGTGGTGGTTCAATATCCGGCCGTCCAATACCGAGCCTTATCTGAGATTTATATGCGAAGCTACCGACAAGGGAGTGCTTGAGGACAGGGTGGCGCGGACGCGCGATATAGTAGGGAAGTTCGAATAAGCCTACAGCCTGTACCTTATCAGGTATTTGTCTCCTGAACGGTTTTCCTGCAGGGCGAATATGTCTTTTCCCTCTTCCGAAAGGGACAGCGACAGTACATGGCTGTCGGCAATCCTGTAGCATTTCAGAATATTTCCGTCCCAGCCGATATGTAGGAGATACTGTTTTTCCCCGTTTTCGAACGATGCATATCATATATGGAGTTGTTCCCGGGAATCGCGTATGTATATGCGTATTTTACGTCCTTATACACTACAATGTTGTCGTTGACCGACAATTCGTTTGTTATATCCGCAGGGCCTGAAACCGTCATTACGGGTGTAAGTGAACCATCGAAAAATTCTATGCGGTCGTCATAGCGGTCGAAATATGCAACCTGTCCGTCAATGTCGTTTATAACAATACTGCCCATAATCAGGTTCATTGTGAAATATTCGTATGCCAGCTCATCTGGAAATGACATGGAACTGTCAGCCACGATAAAGCGCTTCATTCTTTTGTTGGTTATCTTTCCGTCAGGAGATAGCAATAGGGGTTGAGTCCTATGACGGAATACGGTCGTTTGTGCAGCCAGTACTTCGCCGTCATTTATGCCGTATCGTACGATATGTTTTAGGACGTTACCGGAATGGAGGTCTAACAGGTCCACCGCATGTTCCCGGTTGTTGCCGTAACTTGTTATAATGCAAGTGTCGTTTATTACGAATGCTTTAAATAACATTTCCTCTTCCGGGCTGTAAAGCAGTGTGTCCGGAGCAAGAGTGATACATGTCCGCAGTGTCTTTTCCGGAAAAGCCTTTACGGCTACGCTGCTGTTGCCGCAGCAACATAATAAAAACAGCAACAGTATTATCGACAGATGTTTCATATCAGTCCCTTTCTATAAAAGACCACTTCATTTCCTTTATCTTGTCAGGCTTTCCATCTTCTACCATCTTCCAGCCCGTGTTGACGAGATACAGCCTGCAGGCCTGCGCAAGATTTACAAACTGCAATTTCTTGGCTTTCATATACTGTTCTTTTTTCGCCTTCAGGAATGTGTATTTCGGCATGTCTATGCTTCCCGTAGTCCTGTATATTTTACAGGCCTTGAATGTGAACAGACTGTCCGAGTCGCAGGCTTCGAGAACCAGTCCCGGCAGCCCTGAGAATTTCCACGGTCCGTATCTTGCCGGAATGTCCGTGGTATACCATACCGTATAGTCCCTGCCTCTGAAAGAGCATGTAGCCGTGTGACAGCGGTATCCGAGTATTGTCTTCGCGGAATCGCCCAGTGTCCATTCTATTTCCGGGATGTCTTCTCCATAGAGGAAATCCTGTGTCATAACCCTTCCCGTGCATGTAACTTCACCGTTGGCGTTTTTCCCGTTTAATGCTACTCCCTGTGCACGGGCAGTTCCGCAGGCCGCCGCTACTATTACGGCCGTTGCTATTATGGTGTAGGGTTTCATGACTATAAATTGTTATTTGTGAGGACGAACGGTCTTTCAGGGTAGAAGGCCTTCGCTGATATTCAGGATGATTTCCCTGTTTTCAGCGGAAATGGAGATGAGCAGGTCCTCGTGGAAGGGAATGAGAATGTCCGAACCTTCGGTTTCAAGGCAGATGTTTCCGGAAAAATCATGTATGCGGTCTATAATGCCTATGCGCCTGCCTTTGCCGTCGTATAAGGTAAACCCGACAAGGCTTTCCTCATCTTCCTCATCCTCGAGGCCGTAGTCTTCGGGACGTATCAGGACTGCTTTTCCGGTTATTTCCTCTGCATCTTCGAGTGTATCGATGCCTTCGAGTTTCATTACGGCTTTCCTGTTGCCCTTGCGCTGTATGCCGGTAATGAAAAAAGGAACCGGCAGTCCTTCGAAAAGAAGGAATACCGGTCTGTCGTTTTCCAAATCCACGGATTCACGGAACGATATGATGATTTCGCCTTGGATGCCGTAGGATTTCGATACCTCAGCTATCGGCAGCAATGTGTCCGGTGCCGGCAGCATGGGATTACTCCTGGGTGGTCGCTTCGCTTTCAGCCGGAGCTTCTGTTGCCTCTCCGGCAGCTTCAGCGGCTTCAGCAGCGGCTTTTGCGGCAGCCTCGGCAGCTGCGGCGGCCTCTTCCGCTTTTTTCTTCGCAATAGCCTCGGCCCTTTCCTGATTTACTTTCGCCTCGGCTTTCAGAAGTTCTCTGTCACGTTCGCCAATGGTCCTGGCGATGTTCTGTTTCTTGGAAGCTATCTTGCTGTCCCTCTCGGCTTTCCATGCTTCCCATTTCTGCTGTGCCGCCTCTTCGGTAAGGGCGCCTTTTGCAACGCCTCCGGTCAGATGTTTCCTGAGCAGCACCCCTTCGAATGAAAGGATACGCCTGCAGGTGTCTGTAGGCTGCGCTCCTACACCGAGCCAGTATAATGCCCTGTCGGCATCAAGGCTGATGGTTGCGGGGTTTGTGTTGGGATCATAGGAGCCGATACGCTCGATGTAACGTCCGTCCCTCGGGGCGCGGATGTCTGCCACTACTATATGGAAAAACGCGTGGTTTTTCTTTCCGTGGCGTGCCAAACGAATTTTAACTGCCATTTTTAAGGTCTTTTAAGTTTGTAATTGTAAATAACCTCCTAATCTTCTCGAGAAAAGGCCTGCAAAGATAACTGTTTTTCCTTAACCGGAAAGAAATTATTTGCTGTTCTTTAAAAATCTCAGCGCTTTGGTGAGAATCCGGGGCAGTTTCTTTTTCGGATTTTTCGGATTGATATGCAGGTATATCCCCCATTTCTTCATTATGGGGATCTTGAAAGTCTCTACGAACTCTATGAGAGTGCCGTCAGGGTCTTCCACGTAGGTGAAATGGCCGTCGGCTTCGCCCATTTTGAAGTCCCTTCCCCCGTCGCAGACGAAATCGTGTCCGAGGGACAGGGCTGCATGGCGGACGGCATCCATATTCCTTATGTCGAAGCACAGGTGGATGAATCCGGGGTCTCCCCAGAACCTGCCTTCATATATTTTTTTCGGGACAGGTATGTCGAATCCTTCCGGAAGCCTTTGTACAAGTTCTATGCAGGAAGTCCCCATAATTTCGCACAGAGGGCCTTCTATGGGTTTCGACCTCGTGAGCAGTACTCTCCGTACGGCAAATCCCCCTCCAGGGATGTCGCTGAAATCTTCGAAAATGCCTGTCTTGTCGTATACTATGTTGTCGTAGTCAGTCAGTGTGGAATAGAACCTTATGGAACGGTCCATATCGGATACGCCGATTATTGCCCCGTTGCCTCCGCCGGTATATTTTTTTTCATTGATGAATACGTAATTGTCTTCTTCTATCTCGAAAAGGTTGCCGTATGGGTCGTAGATGAAGAAATGCCTTTTACCGTCCGGTTTCCGGGAGATGTTCCCGCATATCTTTACGCCTTTTTCTTTAAGGCCTGTCCATGCCTTGTCTATATCGCACGACTTGACCTTGCAGGCCCAGATGCCCAAATCGCCGAGCATTGGCTTGAATGAAACGTAGTTGAGGTCTCTTCCCTTCGGCTCCCATATTTCAAACCCCGCCCCTCCGCGCAGGTTATAGGCCAGTATGGCGAATCTCGGCTGCGGCTTGCCGCCGGTGTATGGCAGCATTTTTTCCGCTACTCCCTCGGCCGCGAATATTTTCGTATCGAAACCCAGGGTCTCCCTGTACCATCGCCATGCCTGTACGGCATCGCTGACACCTATGCCTACTTGCTGTATTCCGCAGATTATTTTTTCCATATCTATCTATTCTTGGATTTGCAATTGTCAGTGTGGTGACACTTTCCGTGCCAGCCTGAAGAAAATGGAGGGACAGAATCTGTGGAACTGAACCATAAGGAGCTCCTTCCCTCCTATCAGCTTCCGCCGTTTCTCTTTTCCTATGGCCTTTATAGCCTTGACGGCGCATTTTTCTACACTCATCCCGTTGGCCTGACCGGGATCCATTTTCCCGTACGGCCGGCCGTCAGCGGTCAGGGAATGTTCCGAGATACCGGTATTGATGCGTCCGGGTATCAGAAATGTGACCCTGATGTTCGGATATTCCGTCTCGAGCGATTCGAAAAAACCGAACAGTGCATGCTTTGATGCGCAATAGGCTGACCTTAGCGGAAATCCGAAAAGCCCTGAAATGGATGTGGTGACAGCTATATTGACTTTTTTCGCAGTACGCAGGTGGTCTCCGAGCGCCTTTGTAAGGCTTACGGCCCCGAAGTAGTTTACTTCCATGATCCGTCTGTCTACAGACAAATCGCTTTCAAGGGCGGCGCCGCGCTGGGATATTCCGGCATTCAATACGAGAAAGTCGGGCATAAGGCCGTTCTCCCTAAGGTAAGACGCGAAATTCTCTATTGATACGGGATCCTCTGCGTCCATGGTATGGAAAAAGGCGCCGGCTCCCATGGATGCGCATTTTGCGCTTACTGCTTCAAGTCTGGCGGTATTCCTGCCGGCAAGCACTACATTTGCCCCCCTGAGGGCGAACTGGTAGGCTATCGCTTCGCCTATACCGCTTCCCGCACCGGTAATTACGGCTGTCTTGTCCTTGAATCCGGTCATTTTTTCTTTTCTGTTTTCTTATCCTTGCCAGTATCTGCCTGTACGGAATCTTTCCAGCCTCCGCCGAGTGACTTGTAAAGGTTTACCATTGCTAAGAATTCGTCCCTTACGGCATTGCTGAGATCTATTTCGGCATCGAAGTAACTACGCTGGGCGTCGAGTACGTCGATGTAATTTATCGAGCCGTTGATGTATTGGAAACGGGCCAGGTCTACGTATCTCCTTGCGGCATCCTTGAGATTCTGCATGAGCAGGACCTTTTCCCTTGCGGAGTTATAGGATACGACGGCGTTGTTTACTTCTTCGAATACCTGCATGACTTTTTTCTCGTACTGGAATCTGGCATTGTCGTATGCGGCTATGGCTGCCTCATAGTCGGCCTTGCGTTTTCCGAATGAGAACAGGGGTGCGACTATGTCGGGCAGGCCCAGGAGGAAAGGCGCCGAGAAAAATCTCTGGAACGTGTTGTTCTCTATCCCGCCTGTCAGGGAGATGCTGAATCTCGGGAATCTGTCGGCCCATTTGACGCCGACCCTTGCCATGGCGGCCTGAAGGGACTGCTCGGACACCCTCACATCGGGCCTCCTTTTGAGAAGCTCGGACGGTATGCCTACATGGAGGACATCCCGTATCAGGGTGTCGGTCTCATCCATCAGCGATCTCTGGACGGATGTCGGATAACTGCCTGCAAGCATGGATATCTCGTTTTCCTTCATTTTAATCTGCTTCTGCAGGTCCGGTACGAGGGCCGCTGTTGTGGCGTATTCTACCTTGGACTGCTGGTAGGTGGTCTCGGAGGTCAGCCCCCCTTCGAATCTCAGCTTGGCATGCCTTTCGTTCTCGCTGCGGGTTTCGAGGGTACGCATTACGATTTCGAGTTCGTTGTCCAATGCTATAAGTTCGTAGTATGCGGTGGCTACATCCGCTATAAGGGTCATTTGCAGAGCCCTTTGGGCTTCAACGGAAGACAGGTATTCGGCCAGGGCTTCTCTTGAGGCCCAGCGCAGCCGGCCGAAAAAGTCCACCTCCCACGACAGAGTCGCCTTAAGCCCGATTTCAGGGTCGATGACCTTGTCGTCGAAGGTATAGTCGTATTGCTCGTATTGCGGATAGAACCTTGCGCTCAGTGATGGCAGCTGGCCGGCTTTTTTCACTCTGTGAAGATTTTCGAATTCCCTGACCCTTGCAGCTGCGGAGAGCATGTCCCTGTTGTTGTCCAAGGTTTTCCTGATGAGGCTCTGAAGCAGCGTGTCGGCATATACGTCCCACCATTCGAGATCCGCTATACATAGCGAGTCGACCGTTTCGTACGGCGTAATCCGTTCGGGCAGGTTGAGTTCCGGAGCTTCACAGCGCTTTACGGCTGCCCCGCAGCCTGACAGCAGTAAAGCTGCAAGAACAGCAGTTGTGGTAAAAATCAAATGCTTTTTCATGCTTTGGCCCTCCTTTTCGCGAATTTTTCCTTTAGCCTGTAGACCCATACGAAGAAGAAAGGTACGAAGACGATACCTATGGTAGTCGCTACTATCATGCCGATGAATACGCCTACCCCGATACCTTGCCTGCTTGCCGAACCCGGCCCTGATGCGAATACCAGCGGTAGCATCCCGAGAATGAATGAGAGGGATGTCATCAGGATAGGGCGGAAACGCATGGACGAGGCATGGATTGCGGCATCTGTCGGCGTCTTCCCTTTTTCCACCTCGTTTTTGGCGAACTCTACTATCAGGATTGCGTTTTTGGCGGCCAGGCCTATAAGCATGACGAGCCCTATCTGGAAATATACGTTGTTTTCCATCCCGAACGCCCAGATTCCGAAGAATGCCCCGAAACAGGCCACGGGCAGGGTCAGAAGCACGGCTATCGGTACGGACCAGCTTTCATATTGTGCGGCGAGGAACAGGAATACGAAAAGGAAAGCGAGCAGGATTACCAATATGGCCTGGCCGCTCTGCTGTTTTTCCTGATAGGACAGGCCGCTCCATTCCACCCCTATCCCTTCCGGGAGTTTTTCATCCACTATTTCCTCTATCTTGTTCATGGCTTCGCCGGAGCTGTATCCGTGGGAGGCTTCACCGGTAATCATTGCGGAATAGAACATGTTGAACCGTTTGATTGTGCCGGGCCCTGTGGTATATTGTGTAGTACCCATTGATGTGATGGGGATCATGGCCCCTCCGTTGCCTTTTACGAAATACAGGTTGAGGTTGTCGCGGGTGGCCCTGTACGGTTCGTCAGCCTGTATGTATACTCTGTATACCCTGTTGAAAAGGTTGAAGTCATTGACATAGATGGAGCCTGTAAAGGCCTTCATCGTGGTGAACAGGTCGGCTACGGATACGCCCATCAGTTTCGCCATGTCCCTGTCTACATCGAAATACAACTGGGGTATGTCGCTCTGCATGGTGGTGGCGACCCTGGCAAGTTCCTTGCTTCGCGAAGCATAGTACAGCAGGGTGTCGGTAGCCCTCTGGAGCTCTTCGTATGTGGTGTTGCCCCTGGATTCGAGAGCCATCTCGAATCCTCCGGACGTACCGAGGCCGGGTATTACGGGGGGAGAACTCAGGTAGACCTTGCTTTCCGGATAGCGGGACAGTTCCCTGCGCACTTTTTCCATAAAGGCGGACAGGTCCGGGTCCTGCCGTTCTTCCCATGGTTTCATTATGACCGTCATCTGGCTGCGGGACTGATTGGTCCCGACTCTCGGGCTCGAACCGGTGACATTGAGGACATATCTTACGTCCGGTTGTTCCATGAGGAATGCCATCGCCCTTTCCGTTACTTTTCTCGTCCTTTCCAGCGTCGTGCCTTCGGGAAGTTCCAGCTCTACCGTAAAGAATCCCTGGTCCTCCTGCGGCAGGAAGCTTTGCGGGATGAGTTTGCTCATCCCCCAGATACCTATGACTGCGATTCCGAAAGCCGCGAAAGTGCGTCTGGAATGGGAAAGGAATTTCAGAATCATCTTACCGTAGAATATGTTCCCTTTTTCCAGCCAGCGGTTGATGGCTCTGAATACGAAGTTCTTCCTTTCGCCCTCCTCGTGCGGTTTCAGGAATTTGGAGCACATTACGGGGCTCAGGGTAAGGGCAACGACTGTAGATATTATTACGGATACTGCAATGGTGATTGTAAACTGCCTGTAAAGCATGCCCGTGATACCGGACAGGAAGCTTACCGGTACAAATACTGCGCACAGTACCAATGACATGGCAATCAGAGCCCCGCCCAGGCCGCTCATAGCCTTTTTCGTGGCCTCGTACGGCGGCAGTTTCTCTTCCTTCATGACCCTGTCCACGTTTTCGACGACGACTATTGCGTCGTCGACAACAATACCTATGGCCAGGACAAGCCCGAGCAGGGTGAGCGTATTGAGGGAGAATCCGAAAATCAGCATCACCCCGAATGTCCCTATCAGGGAGATCGGTACGGCGATGGCAGGTATCAGCGTGGCCCTCCAGCTCTGCAGTGACAGGAATACAACTAAAATCACAAGGAACAGGGCCTCGAAGAGGGTTTTGTAGACCTCATGTATGGACTGGGAGATATATTCCGTCATGTCGAAAGGTATCTCATAGGACATCCCCTCGGGAAAGTTGGAACTGATTTCCTTCATTGTCGCCTTTACGGACCTGGAGACTTCCATGGCGTTCATGCCTGGGAGCATCCTTATGTCGAGAACGGCCGCGTTCCCTCCGTTTATGCCGCTTTCGGTGTTGTATGACTGGGCTTCGAGCGAAACTCTGGCGACATCCCTCATGCGGATGATGGAACCGTCCTTATTGGCCCTTATTACTATGTTTTCGAATTCGCTGACGGTCGAAAGCCTGCCCTGGGCTATTATGGGGATTGTCACGTCGACTCCGTCCATGGGCTGCTGCCCGAGTACTCCGGCGGCCGATTCCCTGTTCTGCTCCCTGAGCGCATCCTGCAGGTCTTTTACCGTAAGCCCGAGATTTGCAAGTTTCTCCGGCTGTATCCATATCTGCATTGCATAGTACCGGCTTCCGACATTTGACACCCGTCCCACTCCGGGTATGCGCCTGAGCATGTCCAGCACGTTGAGGGTGGCATAGTTGCTGAGGTATATCTCGTCGAATTTGGGGTCGTTTGAGAGCAGGGTGATGGTCATCAGCTTGCTGGTAGCCTGCTTGTCCACCGATATACCGTTCTGGATGACTTCGGCCGGCAGTCTTGCCTCGGCCTGCTTTACCCTGTTCTGTATTTCTACCGCGGCTAAGTCGGGATCGGTGTCTATGTCGAATGTTATGTTTACTGTGAAACTGCCGGTGTTGGTGCTGCTCGATTCCATATAGAGCATACCCGGGGTTCCGTTCAGCTCCTGCTCTATCGGCGTTGCAACGGCTTGCGATACCGTCTCGGCGCTTGCTCCGGGATAGGATGCCGATACCTGTACTACGGGAGGTACGATCTGGGGATACTGGTCAACCGGCAGCAGGACGAGGCCTATTATCCCCACCAGTACGATGATGATGGAGACTACGGTCGAGAAGATAGGCCTGTCGATAAAGAAATCACTTTTCATCTGCCTGTTCCGGTTTTAACGCTTCCTTGTTGTTATTGCTGCTGTCAGCGGTCCCGTCAGGGGAGTATCGTCCCTCTACTATGTGGAGATCCACCTTCATCCCGTGGGTAAGTTTGTGGAACCCTTCCACAATGATCAGTTCGTCAAGTCCGAGCCCCCTTTCTACAACGACATTGTTGCCTATTTCAGGGCCAAGTTCTATAAAGCGTTTTTCTACAACGCTGTCACGCCTTGCCACGAATACATAGGCCCCGCCCTTTTCAATTACAAGGGATTTGTAGGGCACTACTATTGCGTCTTCCCTTACGTCGAGCAGCAGCCGTACCCTCGTGAGCTGTCCCGGGAGCAGGATATGGTTCGGGTTGGCCATTTCGGCCCTGACCGTAAATGTCCCCGTGTTGGGGTCTACCTGCGGGTCGGCGAAGTCCACTATGCCTTTCATCGGGTATTCGGAGTTGTCGGCCAGTGTGATTGTAATATACGGATTCCAGTTTCGCGTGCTGTCCTGTTGCCCGAGATTCACATTCCTTTCCCGGCTTTTGAGGTAGTCCAGTCCGGTCATGCTGAAATTGACTTCCACCGTATCGCTTTTTACAATGGTAGCAAGCAGCGACTTTCCGCCCGGGCCTACCAGGGTCCCGAGGTCTACGTTGCTTTTACCTATGTATCCTGAAATGGGGGAACGTACTGTCGTGTATCCCAGTGCTATTTCTGCCTGTGTAAGGTCGGCTTCACTCATGACCACTTCTGCGGCCGCGCTCTCGTAAGAGGCTATGGCATTGTCCAGATCCAGCCGGCTGGCGGCATTCTGCTCGTACAGGGGGCGGATGCGCTCGAGATCCCTTTCAGCTTTCAGCGCCAGGGCCTTGTTCTTGTTGAGCTGGGCCTTGGCCTTCTGTACGCTGGCCTTGTACAGTTTGGGGTCGATAATGAAAAGTATCTGGTCCTTTTCGATATAGGTGCCCTCTTCGAACAGCATGTTTTCAAGGTAGCCCTCCACACGGGCGCGCACTTCTACGAATTGCTGTGCCCGTATCCTTCCGGCGTATTCTCCGTAGATCTCCACGTCATCTATGACAACCTGCTGTGCCTCGACGACAGGATATTCCGGCTTTTCCGGCTCCGGCCACATTATTATTACGGCAGCCGCTATGGCGGCGGCTGCGACAACTGCCACGATGTACCATATCCATCGCGGCAGTTTTTTTATATTTTTTATTTTCCGGATTAGTTCCGAACCTCTCTCAGTAATCTTCTCGGTTGGGATGTTTATCTGCATTGTATATGTGAAATAATCGGCAAATATATGCCAAAATCGCTATCACTCTCAAAAATCGTGCATTAATTGCAACCGGCGGTTCAGATCCTTATCAGTTCGTACAGTCGTGTGCCTACGCCTATTTTCTCGGCATGTTCGAGCCCTGCCTGCCAGTTCGTGTCGGGATGAAGTATATGGAACTTGTCGTCACCGCACAGGTGTTCGTGCGGACGTGCCTTTTCAAGTTTGCTGCCGGGGAGGGCGGGGGCCTCCATTACCATGTCGGCGCATGCCTGGTCCAGTGCGACTGGGTCGAAAGAGGCGGCAATGCCCAGATCCGGGATTATGGCGGCATCGTTATGGTTCCAGCAGTCGCATTCAGGAGAGACATTTACGATAAAATTGATGTAGAAACATGGCCTTCCGGCTACGATGGCTTTTGTGTATTCGGCGATTTTGCCGTTAAGCGTTTCGGAGGTGTCCCAGTCCCGCAGTACTGCCGATTCGTACTGGCACAGGGCCACACACTGCCCGCAGCCTACGCATTTTCCGTAATCGATGACGGCGGCAGTATGTTTTCCGGCATGGTTGGCCTCTTCCGTCTTTTCTATATGTATGGCATCATGTGCGCAATGCTTTACGCATATCCCGCAGCACCGGCAGTTGCCGGCTTTTATGACCGGCTTGGATGATGAATACAGTTCAAGTTTGCCGGCTACGCTGGCGCAGCCCATTCCCATATTCTTCAGGGCCCCTCCGAAACCGGTCTGTTCATGCCCCTTGAAATGCGACAGCGCTACGATGATGTCGGCATCGGCTATGGCCGAACCTATTTTGGCCGTCTTGCAGTAGGTACCGCCTTCAACGGGCAGTTCGCGGCATTCGGTACCCTTGAGCCCGTCGGCTATTATTACGTCGCATTTGGCCTATATACGGTTGAACCCGTTTTCCATTGCGCTTGCGAGATGGTCAACGGCGTTTGAGCGTCCTCCGGAATACAATGTATTGGAGTCGGTAAGAAAAGGCTTGCCGCCGTAGGAGCGGATAAGGTCGGCCATGCCCGCGGCATAGTTGGGACGCAGGAAGGCAAGGTTGCCCGGCTCTCCGAAGTGCATTTTTATAGCAGTGAATTTATCCTTGAAGTCAATGCTTCCGATTCCGGCCGCTTCGGCTACGGCTGTCATTTTCTTCACCAGCGGAAGCTTTGTGGATGTGTGCAGGTCTGTAAAATAAACTTTGGCTTTTTCCATATCGTTATTGTGAATTATTGCCGTTTCTGTCCGCAGGCAATGCCTTTTTCCTTATCTTGTTGATGACCATTACGTCGTTTTTGTGGATTATGGTGCTGCCTTTGGGTATGATGGCCTTGTCGCCGCGTTTTATCAGGACTATCAGTTCGTTGCTGTCAGGGGAATACTGGTATACCCTTTTGCCTATCCACGGATCTCCCCTTTCGATCCTGCGTTCCGAAAGCTGTATGACGTCCTCATCGTTGAATTCGATGGCGCTCATGACAACCTTGTCCCCTGTATTGATTCGGGTCTGGCCGTTGGGCACTATCGCCTTCCCGTCACGCAGGATTGCGGCAACGAGGGTGTCGCGCGGAATGGGCAGATCCCTGATGACCCTGCCTTTCCACGGGTCTTTGTCGTTGATGTCCATCTGTACGAAACTGATGTCGGTATTGTCGGAATAGTCGGTAAAGGTCTTGAGGATGTCTTCCGGACGGGATGTCATTTTGAGCCCCCTGGATACGGCGGGGATTAGCGATCCCTGAAGGGATATGGACAGCAGGACTACCATGAGCACTATGTTGAAAAGGTCGTGCTGGCTGCCTATCTCGCGTGCGGCCGGCAGCGCCATTATGGCGAATACGATTGATGCCGCCCCTCTAAGCCCGACGAAGGATACCAGTACCTGTTGTCTGAACTTGCTCCTGAAGGGAGTCATTATTGCAAATACCGAGACGGGGCGGGCAATTAGTGTCATGAACAGCGCAATAAGTATGGCCGGAACGGCCACGGACGGGAGCTGGGAGGGAAAAGAGAGCAGACCGAGGAGGAAGAAGATGATGATTTGCATCAGGTTGGTAAGCCCGTCGAAGAACGGTACAAGGGATTTTTTGCCCCTTATGTCGGCGTTCCCGAGTACGATTCCTACGATATATGCGCTCAGGTAGCCGTTCCCGCCTATGAGGTTGGGAATGGCATATGAAAACAGGGCCACCGCCAGTACGAAAAGCGTGTCGAAGCCGGAGGTCGAGGCCCTGAATTTTTTCATGAGCCATACGGCAGAGACGGCGATGAGCGCCCCGATTGCGGCCCCGTAGACTATTTGTGCGAATATCATGTAGGCAATCCTGCCGCCGGATACGCTGCCTTCGATTACGGCCATCATGACTACCGTCAGCATGTAGGAACAGGGGTCGTTGCTCCCGCTTTCTATCTCGAGCAGGGATGCGGTGTTGTATTTGAGACCCAGTCTGCGCGAACGCAGGATGGAGAAAACCGATGCGGCGTCGGTGGAGCTTAATACGGCCCCTATCAGGAATCCCAGTTCGGCGGGCATCCCGAGTACGTAGTGGCAGAACAGTCCGGTAAGGCCGGCCGTAAGTACTACCCCGAGAGTGGAAAGCAGGCCTGCCTTTACCACCACGGGCTTCGCTTCTTTCCACCTTGTCCCGAATCCTCCGTAGAACATTATGAATATCAGTGCTACTGAACAGATACTTTCGGTAATGTCGAAGTTGTCGAACGGGATCCTCACTATTCCGTCCGAACCGAATGCCATGCCAAGCAGTATGAATGCGAGAAGCATGGGGATTCCGATTCTGCTGGACACATTGTTCAGTATTACGCACAGGACTATGACTATTGCGGATATCAGCAGCAGGAGTGTGACTGTCATTGCCGTCAGTTTTTACAGGTGAACCAATGAAAATACAAAACTATGAAAAATCCGGTTATAATTGCAGTTGCGGTATACCGGCGAAGTAGGTGATCTGCCGTTTTGCGAAGCGGCGGGTGTTGCGCTTGACCAGTTCCACGGCCTCGTCGAGCGATATCTTCCCGTCGAGATAACTGAAAACCTCCCTGTATCCTACGGTATTGAGCGCAGGGAGATTCCGGTATTCCAAGAGGCTTTCGGCCTCTTCGGCAAGGCCGTTTTCAAACATTCTCTCGACCCTGGAGTTTATTCTGGAGTACAGCTCTTCCCTCGGTATTGACAGGGCGGTCCTCTTTATCGCGAACGGCCTTTTCTTGCGCGGCGCGCTTTTGAATGAGGAGAATTTACGGCCGGTGGACATGGTAACCTCCAGGGCCCTTATGACCCGTTGCCTGTTTGACAGGTCTATGGAGGCATAACTTTCCGGGTCGATTTTCCCGAGTTCTTCGGCAAGGGCTGCAACTCCTTCTTCCATGGCCCTCCGGGTAAGGATTTCCCTGAGTTCCGTGTCGGCCGGAGGGAAATCGTCGAGACCGTAGCAGAGTGCGTCGGCATAGAGTCCCGAGCCTCCTGCCATGATGATGGTGTCGTGTTTTTCAAACAGCTTTTCGAGCAGCTGCATGGCTTCTATTTCGTACTGTCCGGCCGAATATCTCTGCTTTACAGAATGGGAAAAGATGAAGTAGTGCCTGACTGCCGCGAGCTGCTCTGGGGACGGCGGCGCGGTACCGATACGCATCTCCCTGTAAATCTGTCTTGAGTCGCACGAGACAACGACAGTGCCGTATTTTTTGGCAAGGGAAACGGCATAGTCCGTTTTACCTACGGCGGTAGGTCCGAGAATGACAATCAGTTCCCTTCCCATTCCCTGTTTTCGGGAAGCTCTTCTTCCAGGTAGGAAGCCCCGTCTTCCGTGTCGGTTTCGGCATATTCCCCGTAATCTTCATAGACTTCGGAAAACTGGTCCGGGTTCATGCCTTTTTCCATGATGGTCCGCGGATAGTCCCTGCGGGGGTCGTATTCCGACCGGGAAATGAAGGCCAGCTCTATGAAGAGGTTCTTCATCAGGTTGAATACGTATCTTATTACAGGCATGTCCCCGCTTATCAGCGAATCCAGCGTTATCTTGTCCATGCTTCCGTCTCCCATGTCGAACAGCCCGAACTTCTTTACGGTCTTTCCGTTTTTGTCCGTAGCCGTGAAAAGGACCATCTGGTCCGGGGAGAAACCGAGGTCGTTCTGCAGGAACTCATGCAGGTTGAAAAGCGTATCCTCCGAGTCGATTTCGTATACCCGCATGAAGACCTTGTTGCCCGGGATCGTTGCTTTGTATTTGCAAATCATATTATAGCGTTTTTTTTACCTTGACAAGGAATTCGAGCGTGTCTTTGCCGTCCGGATAGTCGTCAAGAGAAGGTTGTTGAGCAGTACCAAAGTTACGGAAAAATTTTTGAATCCCGCCCTTATTTGCCTCTATAAATTTTTCTATGTCCGCTTTGTCCCTGTATGAAGCGTACCAGGCCCCTGCGACAGGAGGCTCTCCTGCATGCTTGACATTAGACTCCGTCCCTTCAGGCAATTCCTTGAGAATCATTGTCCCCGTGTCTATGAATTTCTCTCCGGACATTGTGGCTATTGCCCTGTTCCTTAAGTAATTGTCCCTTGCTACAGGTCCGAGGTGGGTGTCCGAGAATGAATTTATGGCCTCCGCGAGGCCTTCCATTGCGTAGCCTTCCGGTATGAGCAGGCATGTGACGCTTCTGCATCCCAACCCGTAATAAAGCAGCATGTCTTCCGCAAGGGCCTGCAGCCCGGAGGGCGGCTCGTCGCCCCTGACGGCTGCGGCGCTGAACCTGCCGGCCCTTATCAGTGATGGTATTCCGTCGAATGCCTCTCTGAAATGTTCTGCCGCACTGTCCCCGCCCATGGCTAAAAGCGCGTCCGGTCTGAGCTTCAGTATACTTTGTTCGTCGAGGGTGAAATCCGCTTCCCCGAAAAGGAGCGGCAGCAGGTATCTGTCTTTTGATGACAGTTTTACGACCGGTTTCATGCCTGAGGCGATGACGCACAGTATGTCGTGGAAAGCGACCGCCGGAATGTTGCCGGCCGCGATTACGGCGCATACCGGCTTACGGGACATGTGCGGAGCTCCGTCTGGCCGGGGGTATCCGCTAAGCCAGCCGGACAGCCTTTCCTCATCTAAATAGGCGCAGGCAATGGAATGTAACGCCCTTTTCTGCATATACGGCGTGAAGAGCCTGTTTTCAGTCTCTCCTTTCCGTACGGCCATGTCCATTTCCGGCCATGCTTCTTCGCCTGACGTCCACCTCAGTATCCTTCTGCCGAGGGCAGCGTATTTTGTGATGAAATCCCTGTTGTCCATGTCCTGACGGGGCGCAAGGTTTCAGTGTAAACTTATGTTGCTGAATGACAGCGTTCCCGGCGGCAAAAATAATGTACATTTTCTATTCGGCAAAGTTCCGCCGGCTTTTGGGGGCGGAAAAGTCGGATAATGAAAGATTGTGCGTATCTTTGCTGTTATGAAAAAGGATGTGGCCAGTCATGTGCGTAATGGACGGGAGTGATACTTATTTGGGTATTTCATCTCCCTCCGAAGGCCTGTATAAGGAAAAGGGCAGCAGGTTTATGGCTTTTGCCTATCCTGTGGTCTCGGAGGAGGAGGTAAGGCCGCTGATAGAAAAGCTCAGGAAGGAGTACCATGACGCCAGGCACTACTGTTATGCGTACAGGATAGGCAGATGCGGTGAAAAGTGGAGGTGCAGCGATGACGGGGAGCCTTCATCTTCGGCAGGGCGTCCGATTTACGGTCAGATACTTTCGAGCGGATTGAGTGACATACTGATAGTGGTAGTCAGATACTTCGGCGGTATAAAGCTTGGCGTCCCCGGACTGATAAGGGCATACAGGACGGCTGCGGCCGAGGCCATATCATGCGCCGTGAAGGTGGAGAAAACAGCCGCTGAACGCTTAAGGGTCACTTTCGGGTATCAGGCGATGGACAAGGTGATGAAGGCATTGAAAGAAATGGGGCTGACGCCTTCGGGAATGGAAAGCGGGGAGGAGTGTGCGCTTGAGGTCTCGGTAAGGCTTGCGCTTACCGGGACCTTCTGCGGGAGGATGGAATCGGCCGGGGCATCGGTAACAAGGGATGACAGATAAAATCAAAATATATAAATGGCCAAAAGTTTAATTTCTATCCAGGATTTTACGAAGGAGGAGATACTTCATGTCCTCGATGTGGCACGGGAATTTGAAAAGGACAGGTCTCAGGACTTCCTGCACGGGAAGATCGTAGCCTGCATATTCTTCGAGCCGTCAACCAGAACCCGCCTGAGTTTTGAGACGGCGGCAAACAGGCTGGGTGCCAAGGTAATCGGTTTTTCGGACGCCGGGAATACCAGTATCCGTAAGGGAGAGAGCCTGAAAGATACCATAAAAATGGTATCCAACTATGCTGATATCATAGTGATGCGCCATCCTTTGGAAGGGAGCGCCAGGTATGCTTCCGAGGTGGCTTCGGTTCCGGTCATCAATGCCGGGGACGGGGCCAACCAGCATCCGAGCCAGACGCTTCTCGACCTTTATTCCATAAGGCAGACGCAGGGCCGCCTCGACGGTATCGACATCAATATGGTCGGAGATCTCAAGTATGGCAGGACCGTGCATTCGCTGCTCCAGGCGCTGTCGCACTTTTCACCGTCCTTTATATTTACGTCCCCGCAGGAGCTGAGGATGCCCGCCGAATACAAGGATTTTCTGGATGAAAGGCATATCCCCTACAGGGAGACGTCGGAGCTGGCGGAGCATATTGCGGATACGGATATATTGTACATGACCAGGATACAGCAGGAAAGGTTTACCGATCCGGTGGAGTATGAAAAGGTCAAGAATGTATACAGCCTGAACGCCCAGATGCTTGCCGGTGTCAGGGACAATATGAGGATACTGCACCCTCTTCCGAGGCTTCAGGAAATCGCGGCCGACGTGGACGATACCCCGTATGCGTATTATTTCAGGCAGGCCGAAAACGGGATGTATGTCAGGATGGCCATCATATCCTATCTTCTTGGGAAAAGATAAAAAGGAGGTTGTTATGGGAAATACGGAGAAACAGCTTAAAGTCAATGCTATCAAAAACGGGACAGTCCTGGATCACCTGCCGAGCGACCAGGTGTTCAGGATAATGGATATTCTGGACCTGTATTCGTCCCCGCACCCTGTTACGGTAGGAATCAACCTTGACAGCAGGTCAATGGGGAAAAAGGGCATAATCAAGATGTCCGGCCGGTTTTTCAGGGACGAGGAACTCAATGCACTTGCCCTTATAGCCCCGAATGCCAGTGTCAACATTATACGGGATTTTGAGGTTATCGAGAAGAGGCGCCTGACCATTCCTGAGACGATATGTTCGATTGTCAGATGCATAAATCCGATGTGCGTTACCAATCATGAGAATGTGGACACCCGTTTCAGGACAATCATAAAGGGAGGGGAGGTCTCCCTGCGGTGCGAATACTGCGAGAAGGTCACTGACAGCAGGAATATGAAGATTGCAGGCAGCAAGTCATAAATATTTTATAACTTTGGGGTTTGATTTAGAAATTAATAACCATTTATTTAATTTATACAACATGAAAAAAGCTTATAATTTCAATGCCGGTCCCTGCGTATTGCCCAAACCGGCTATCGAAGCGGCTATCGAAGCCCTTAAGGATTTCAAGGGAACGGGAATGTCCGTAATAGAAGTGTCTCACAGAAGCAAGGAGTGGGAAGCGGTAATGGACGAGTGCCGCGCCCTCTGGAAAGAACTTCTGAATATCCCTGACGGATACAGCGTCCTTTTCCTCGGCGGAGGTGCATCCCTCCAGTTCCTCTATGTGGCCATGAACCTTCTTGAGAACAAGGCCGGATACCTGGAAACAGGCGTGTGGGCGAAGAAGGCCCTGAAAGAGGCCAAGGGAATAGGCAACGCATACGCAGTGGCTTCCTCTGCGGATAAGAACTATACCTATATTCCCAAGGGCTACGAGATTCCTTCCGATCTCGACTATTTCCACATTACGACCAACAATACTATAAAAGGTACGGAGATTCATGAAGACATGGATTGCCCCGTGCCTCTTGTAGCCGATATGTCTTCCGACATAATGAGCCGTCCCGTCGATGTTTCCAAGTATGCCCTTATCTATGGTGGCGCACAGAAGAATGTAGGCCCTGCCGGCGTAGTATTCGTCATTGTCAAGGACGAGATTCTCGGCAAGGTATCGCGCTATCTGCCCACGATGCTCGATTACAGGACCCATATCGAAGGGGCATCCATGTTCAATACGCCTCCCGTATTCTCTATCTTCGTAATGACCGAAACCTTGAAATGGGTTAAGGCACAGGGTGGCGTTGCCGCCATGTACGAGCTTAACAAGAAGAAGGCTAAAATGCTTTACGATGAGATTGACCGCAATCCGCTTTTCGTAGGTACGGCAGCCAAGGAAGACCGTTCGCTGATGAACGTATGCTTCGTCATGGCTCCCGGGCATGAAGATCTTCAGGACGAGTTCCTCGCCTTTGCAAAGGAAAAAGGTATGGTAGGCATCAAGGGACACCGTTCGGTAGGCGGTTTCCGCGCTTCCATCTATAATGCCTGCCCCATTGAGGCGGTAGAGGCCCTTATAGCCTGCATGCAGGAATTCGAAAGGATGCATAAATAAACGATACCGGCAGCCTCGGTACTTGTCCGGTTCATATCCGGGCAGCCGGGGCTTGCCCTTATATTTTAGCACAGATATAGTTTAACGATTTATAAAATATTTGCAATGAAAGTATTAGTAGCAACCGAGAAACCTTTTTCAAAGGTGGCTGTCGACCAGATCCGCGGGATTGTGGAGAAGGGCGGGCATGAACTTGCAACTCTCGAAAAATATACTGATGTAAAGGAACTGTATGCCGCAGTTGCGGATGCGGATGCGCTTATCGTCCGTTCGGACAAGGTTACCAGGGAGGTTATCGCTGCAGCTCCCAAGCTGAAAATCGTGGTGCGCGCAGGTGCGGGCTATGACAATCTCGACCTGGCCGCATGTACGGAGAGGGGAATCGTCGCAATGAATACGCCGGGCCAGAATTCCAATGCCGTTGCGGAACTTGCGATAGGATTCATGATATACATCTCACGCAACCAGTTCACCCCCGGTACCGGCTCCGAACTTAAGGGCAAGACCCTCGGTATTCAGGCTTACGGCAATGTCGGGCGTCTGGTGGCAGCGCATGCCAAGAGTTTTGGCATGAAGATTATGGCTTTTGACCCGTTTGTTCCAGCCGACAGGATTCAGGCCGACGGAGTGGAAGTTGCCGCTTCCCTTGAAGACCTGTATGCCAAGAGCGACTTCGTTTCCCTGCATATCCCGGCTACTAACGAAACAAAGAATTCCATCGGCTACGCCCTTCTGTCGAAGATGCCAAAGGGCGGATGCCTCGTGAATACCGCCCGCAAGGAAGTCATCAACGAGCCTGAACTTGTAAAGGTGCTTGAGGAGAGGCAGGACCTGAAGTACATCACCGATATAGCCGCCTCTAACCAGGCCGAACTCAACGAGAAATTCGGTAAGAGGGTGTTCGCGACCCCCAAGAAGATGGGCGCGGAGACAGCCGAGGCCAATGTCAATGCCGGTGTTGCCGCTGCAAGCCAGATATGCGATTTCTTCGCTACCGGGAACAGGAAATTCCAGGTAAACAAATAGCAGGGAGGGACAGTATATGGTAAAAGTAAAACCCTTTGCAGCTATCCGACCTCCGAAGGCCATTGTCAAGGAAGTCGCGGCGCGTCCCTATGATGTGCTCAACTCACAGGAAGCCAAGGCTGAGGCCGGCGAGAAGTCTCTTCTGCATATTACCAAGCCCGAGATAGACTTCGACCCCATAATCGACGAACATTCCCAGCCGGCATACGACAAGGCTGTCGAGAATTTCAGGAAATGGCAGGAAAAGGGCTGGCTCGTTCAGGACAAGAAGGAATGCTATTACGTTTACGCCCAGACCATGAACGGACGTACGCAGTACGGCATCGTCCTTTGCGCCAATGTTGACGATTATCTTACGGGCAAGATAAAGAAGCATGAACTTACCCGCAAGGACAAGGAGGAGGACCGCATGATACATGTGCGTATCCAGAATGCCAACATCGAGCCTGTATTTTTCGCTTATCCCGACAATACCGAGATAAATGCCATAGTAGCCCGCTATACCTCGAAGACTCCGGAGTATGATTTCGTTGCCGAAGATGACGGCTTCGGACATCATTTCTGGGTAATCGACAAGGATGAGGACATAAAGAGAATAACCGAAATATTCGCGACAATTCCCGCATTCTATGTGGCGGACGGGCATCACAGGACTGCCGCAGCTGCTCTCGTAGGCGAGGAAAAACGCCGTCAGAATCCGAACCATCGCGGTGATGAGGAATATAATTATTTCATGGCCGTGGTATTTCCCGAGAGCCACCTTAAGATTATCGACTACAACCGCGTAGTGAAGGATCTTAACGGCATGACTCCCGAAGAGTTCCTCAAGAGGCTCTCTGAAGATTTCGAGATAAAGGACATGGGCGGGGAAATATACAAGCCCAGGAATCTGCATAATTTCTCCATGTACCTTGGCGGCCACTGGTATTCCATGACGGCCAGGAAAGGCACATATGATGACAATGACCCCATAGGCGGGCTCGATGTTACCATCTGTTCCAACCTTATTTTCGACAAGCTGCTTGACATAAAGGATCTGCGTACTTCCAAACGGATTGATTTCGTAGGAGGCATAAGGGGACTCGGCGAATTGAAGAAGAGGGTGGACTCCGGCGAGATGGCTGCCGCCTTCGCCCTTTACCCGGTGTCCATGAAGCAGCTTATAAGAATAGCCGATACCGGCAATATAATGCCGCCGAAGACCACATGGTTTGAACCCAAGCTCAGAAGCGGTCTGGCTATCCACAAGCTCAGTTGATGCATGCGGCGGATAACCGCTGGCAAGGGGCTGTCACGGTGATGGCGGCCCCTTTTGATATCGGTAAATTGAAACTAACTTGAATAAAATTATGAAACCTACATTAGTCGTTCTGGCTGCCGGCATGGGCTCCCGTTACGGTTCCCTGAAACAGATGGACGGCGTCGGGCCAAATAACGAGGCTATCATCGATTATTCTATATACGACGCACTCAGGGCCGGTTTCGGCAAAGTCGTATTTATAATAAGGCATTCTTTCGAAAAGGAATTCAAGGAAGTCTTTTCCTCCGCCCATTTCGGCGGGAAAGTGGAGACGGAGTTTGTTTTTCAGGAACTTGACTCGTTACCCGAAGGCTTTAAGGTTCCCGAGGGCAGGACAAAGCCATGGGGGACGTGCCATGCGGTAATGATGGCGGCCCCGGTGGTCGATACTCCTTTCGCCGTGATAAACTCGGATGATTTTTATGGCCGTGACGGCTATTTCGTACTTGCGGACTATCTTCGGAAAACCGAGGGGAGGAAAGGCATGTACTCCATGGTGGGCTACAGCCTCAGGAATACCCTTTCCGATTACGGGACGGTATCGCGTGGGGAATGCAGGGTCGACCGGAACGGAAATCTTGAGTCCATAGTGGAGCGTACGGCGATAGAACGTACAGATGACGGCCGTATTGTCTACAGGGATAACTCAGGACAGCATGCACTCGGGGAGGATACTACGGTTTCGATGAACCTTTTCGGTTTTACGCAGGACTTTTTCCTTGAGGCCGAAAGGCTTTTCAGGCAGTTCCTGTCAGACCCGGCAAACATGTCGAATCCCAAGTCGGAATTTTTCATTCCACTGGCTGTAAACACCCTTATAAATGAGCACAAGGCCACTCTCAAGGTCTTAGAGAGCGATGCGCAATGGTTCGGTGTTACCTACAAGGAAGACCGCCCTTATGTCGTAGGGCGCATACGCCGACTTATAGACGAGGGAATATATCCTGAACGCCTTTGGGAATAGGGGGCGGTGACGGCCGCTGGCGGCCATGAAATTCAGTTTGCCAGGTCGGAAAGGAATTTTATGCGCACCAGCCGTATGTCCTCCTCCTGATAGTCCGGCCCGAGTTCCCTGACGGCCTCGGCGACGGAATCGGTCTCGGCTTCGTTTTTGAAGTAGTCGTATATGTCGGCTACTTTTTCTTCATCTATTGTCTGGTTTATATAGTAGTCGATATTGATTTTTGTCCCGGAGTCTACGATGGCCTCGATTTCCTCGAGAAGTTCATTGGGGGTAAGGTCCTTGTCCTCCGCAATGTCGTCCAGGGACACTTTCATGTCTATTTTCTGAATGATATAGACCTTGTTGGCGGATTTGTTCGGTACGGACTTGACCACAAGGTCTTCCGGCCTTTGAATATCGTTCTCTTCCACGTACTTCGAGATAAGATCGAGAAATTCCCTGCCGTATTTCCTCGCCTTTCCTTCGCCTACGCCCTGGCAGTTCTTCAATTCGTCTATATTCATCGGATACTGGATGGACATGTCCTCCAAGGACGGATCGGAAAATATTACGAATGAAGGGAGCTTCAGTTTTTTGGCTATGTCCCTGCGCACGTCCTTCAGCATGGACAGCAGTACCGGGTCGCCTCCCCCTCCGGCGGAATGCCTGGGGCTGCCGACTACGGATACCTCATCGTCATCATCGTCGCTGTCCGTGAACTCCCTGTCTTCGGTAAGCATTATGGTGTAGGGGCTTTCCAGAAAAGCGTACCCTTCCTTGGTGACGGATATGAGCCCGTATTTTTCTATGTCCTTGTCCAGCAGATGCAGGATAAGCCCCTGGCGGATTATGGCGTTCCAGTATTTCGCCCCCTTCTCCCTGCCTATCCCGAAAAATTCGCTCAGATGGTGCCGGTACGATTTTATGATGGAATTGGACTCTCCGGCAAGTATGTTGGCCAGGTGTTCGGCCTTGAAATGCTCTTTCATGGAGGCGATAAGCTCTATTACCGTGGCCATCTCCTCTTTCCCGTCGAACATTTTCTTGGGATGGATGCAGTTATCGCAACTGCCGCAGTTGTCCTGCGGATAGTCTTCACCGAAATAGTTGAGCAATAGTTTTCTGCGGCATCTGTTCGATTCCGCGTAGGCTTCTATCTCGAGCAGCAGCTGTTTACCTATTTCCTGTTCGGATACGGGTTTGCCCTGCATGAACTTTTCCAGCTTTATTATGTCCTTGTGGCTGTAGAACGCTATGCATTTGCCTTCCTGTCCGTCTCTTCCTGCCCTTCCCGTTTCCTGGTAGTACCCTTCGAGGCTTTTCGGAATGTCGTAGTGGATTACGAACCTTACATCGGGCTTGTCTATGCCCATCCCGAAGGCGATTGTGGCTACAATGACGTCAACTTCCTCCATGAGGAACATGTCCTGGTTCTTCGACCTTGTGGCCGAATCCATGCCTGCATGGTATGGCAGGGCCTTTATTCCGTTTACATTCAGGAATTCCGCAATTTCCTCCACTTTCTTGCGGCTGAGACAGTAGATTATGCCGGATTTGCCCTGGTTCTGTTTTATGAATTTTATAATGTCTTTCTTTATGTTGGATTTGTCGCATACCTCATAATAGAGGTTGGGGCGGTTGAATGAACTTTTGAAGACCACGGCGTTTTCCATTTGCAGGTTCCTTTGTATGTCGGCCTGCACTTTGGGAGTTGCTGTGGCTGTAAGCGCTATTATCGGCGCCTTCCCTATTTCTTCTGTGATTTCGTGTATCCTCCGGTATTCAGGCCGGAAATCATGTCCCCATTCCGAAATGCAGTGCGCCTCGTCTATTGCATAGAAGGATATGCCGAGCGTCTTGAGAAACTGTATGTTCTCCTCTTTTGTCAAGGACTCGGGGGCGACATACAGCAGTTTGGTAATGCCCGAGACCAGGTCGTCCTTAACTTCCTGTATCTGCGTTTTGTTCAGTGATGAGTTCAGAAAATGCGCTATGCCTTCGCAGTCGGAGATAAACCCCCTGATTGCATCCACCTGGTTTTTCATGAGGGCTATGAGGGGGGATATGACAATTGCCGTACCGGGCATTACAAGGGCCGGCAGCTGGTAGCACAGGGATTTGCCCCCACCTGTAGGCATCAGGACGAATGTGTCGTTGCCCGCTATGAGGTTCTGTATAATCTGCTCCTGCTGGCCTTTAAAAGTGTCGAAGCCGAAAAACTCCTTTAATTTACGGTGCAATTCTTCCGAACTAATCTTCATATTTATTACTTTTGTGCCTCTAAGTTACCGATAACTTTAATCTCTGCAAAAAAAATGCGGCGGAGATGTGAAAAATTAATTGGATTTATGCTGGATAATGCAGAAAATATAAAGCGGGCGGCCGTTGAGACCTTGAAAACGGAGGCGGCGGCCGTCGATTCCTTTGCCGGGATGATAGATGATGTGTTCGTAGAGGTCGTGGACAGGATCTGCCGTTGCCCCGGACGGCTGATTGTTTCGGGGGTAGGCAAGAGCGCGATAGTCGCCCAGAAGATGGTAGCCACCCTCAATTCTACGGGTACCCCGGCCATATTCCTCCATTCTGCCGATGCGGTGCATGGGGACATGGGCATGATCAGGAAGGACGACATGGTCATGTTCATATCCAAGAGCGGGAATACTCCCGAGATAAAGCGTCTGTTCCCTTTTGTGAAGAAAATGGGGAATACCGTGGCTGCAATGGTGTCAAACAAGGATTCCTTTCTGGCGCTCCATGCCGATTACTGCATATATGTCCCGGTAGAAAGGGAGGCATGCCCGAATAATCTGGCCCCTACGACAAGTACGACAGTGCAGATGGCTGCAGGCGACGCCATTGCGGTATGCCTGTCGGCCCTTAAGAATTTTACTGCCGAAGATTTCGGCAGGTTTCATCCTGGGGGCTCGCTTGGGAAACAGTTGTATATGAGGGTTGAAGATGTTTTCGACAAGACCAACAGGCCGTGGGTGAGAGAAAACGAGAACATTCAGAATGTGCTTATCACCATATCGTCCCACAGGCTTGGCGCTACGGCTGTCCTGGGCGATGACGGTTCCCTGAAAGGGATAATAACTGACGGGGATGTAAGGCGTATGGTAGAGAGGGGAATGGATATCAATGTCCTGAAAGCCGGCGATATCATGTCGAGGCATCCGAAGACAGTGGACATGGGGGCATTGGCGGTCGACGCACTCAGGATGATGGAAAAGAACAACATAACTTCGGTAGTCGTGCTCCGTGACGGTAGTTATATCGGGCTCATACATATTCACGACATTATGCGGGAGGGCATAGGCTGATGGAGTTTTTCGATCCTGACAGCGTAGGGATAGCCAACGGCAACTATTTCGGACTTCCGGTCACTCCCGACGAGGCTTCCCTGATATTCCTGCCGGTGCCGTGGGACGCTACGGTCTCTTACGGGAAAGGCACTGCCGATGGCCCGGAGGCCATGCTGGAGGCATCACTGCAGATAGACCTGTTCGACGAGAGGATACCTCGGGCATGGGAAATGTCCGCAGCCGCGCTGCCTTGCGATGCGGCTCTCAGGAAGGACGGGGAACAGGCGCGCAAAGCGGCGGAAAAGGTTATCGGAGAGTTGGCCGCAGGAGTTCCGCAGGACAGGCTGGAGGCTCTGGCAGCCAAGGTGAACGAGGCTTCCGAGAGGATGAACTCCCATGTATACGGAACATCTTCCGAATATCTTTCCAGGGGCAAGACCGTGGCAGTAATCGGCGGGGACCACAGTGTGCCGCTCGGTCTGTTCAGGGCCGAGGCCGAGGCTTTCGGAGGGTTCGGCATACTGCACATAGATGCCCATGCCGATTTGCGGAAAGCCTACGAAGGGTTCCGCTATTCCCATGCCTCTATTATGTACAATGCCCTTGAAGGGATTCCGGAGGTGTCCAGGATAGTGCAGGTGGGGATAAGGGACTATTGCCGTTCGGAACACGAGCTTGCCGTTTCTTCCGACAGGGTGGGGATGTTTTCGGACCGTGCCATTAAGGAAGCCATGTTCGACGGCCGGACGTGGAGGAAAATATGCGGTCAGATAATAGAGTCCCTGCCGGAAAACGTACATATAAGTTTCGATATCGACGGCCTTTCGCCCGAATACTGCCCTTCTACCGGGACTCCCGTCCCCGGAGGCCTGAGTTTTTCCCAGGCGGACTATCTCCTGTTCCTGCTTGCTGTGTCGGGAAAGAGGATTATAGGGTTCGACCTGTGCGAGGTGGCGCCTTCCGGCAGGGACGAGTGGGATGCCAATGTCGGAGCCAGGATGCTGTTTAAACTTGCCCTCTATACATTGTTTTCAGGAAAACGCCTTTAAAGTCGCACGGCGGCTTCGCCGCATATACTTGTGCGCCTCGGTAATTGCAAGTAAACTTGCATTGCTCTCGGCTTCTACGGAATTCGGCTTCGCCGCATATACTTGTGCGCCTCGGTAATTGCAAGTAAACTTGCATTACTCTCGGCTTCTACGGAATTCGGCTTCGCCGCATATACTTGTACGCTTCGGTAATTGCAAGTAAACTTGCATTACTCTCGGCTTCTACGTATATTTGCCCCCGATTTGAAGATGAAAGACTTTGAGAAGGTGATGGTTGGCATCTTGTTGGTGCTATGCGCACTGGCGGCATTGGTCATGGCCAATGTGCCGGTGTTGCAGGATGTCTATTTCCCGCTCCTGAAAACCGACATAGGAATATGCACGGGCGGTCTTTCTTTCAGTATGTCACTGCTGCACTGGATAAATGACGGTCTGATGGCCGTTTTCTTTTTTGCGGTCGGCATGGAAATCAAAAGGGAGATCCTTTACGGGGAGCTTTCCTCTCCCAAGAAGGCCATGCTTCCGGTTTTTGCCGCCATAGGCGGCATGCTCTGTCCCGCTTTGATATATATGCTTTTCAACTGCAGCGGGGAGGCCTCTTCCGGTTGGGGCATACCCATGGCTACTGACATAGCATTTGCAATAGGTATCCTTTCATTGCTCGGGAACAGGTGCCCTCTGGCCCTGAAAGTGTTCCTTACCGCACTGGCTATCGTGGATGACCTTGGCGCGATACTTGTGCTGGCGCTTTTCTATCCTTCGGGGGAGATAGAGTATATGTACCTTCTTTATGCCCTTGTCATTCTGGCTGTCCTTTTCCTGTTCAACAGGGCGGGGTTAAGGTCGGCTGCATGGTATATTGTCCCGGGGGTGGCTCTCTGGTATGCAGTATACATGTCCGGAGTGCATGCTACAATAGCCGGAGTATTGCTGGCCATGACGATACCATCCGGACAAGGCAAGGGAGGCGGCCAGCCTTTGTTGCACAGGCTCGAGCACCGTCTCTTCCCATGGGTCAATTATTTGATAATGCCGGTGTTCGCCCTTGCCAATGCAGGAGTTCCATTTACGGCCGGCTCGTTTTCGTTATGGCCTCCGGAGTCCCTGTCTTACGGGATATTCTTCGGGTTGCTGTTAGGGAAGCCCATAGGGATATTCCTTTTCAGCCGCCTTGCAGTGGCCCTGCGTATGGCGAAACTTCCGGACGGAGTGTGCTGGAAACAGCTGGCGGCAATAGGCGTGTTTGGCGGGATAGGCTTTACCATGTCTATCTTTATCGACAATCTCGCATTTTCCGATTTGCGGCTGGTTTTTATAGGAAAAGCTACTATATTGGTATCATCGGTTTCGGCGGCCCTTGCGGGGCTGGCGGCGATGGTCATTACAGGTAAACATATAAAACAAAAACTAATAAATTAAACATTTAAAACGATGAGACGTATTTTTACTGTTATGGCGGCTGTAGCCGTATCCGCTTTGTTTTTATCTTCTTGCGGTAATTCCGTTTATGATAAGGGGGACAGGATGCCCGATGTTACGGACGCGGATATCGATACGGTCAGCTATGTTCTCGGAATGTACTTTGCCAGCATGGTCAACACGGTCGATTTCGGAGAGCTGAACCTGTCGAAGATGAGGGAAGGTTTTTATGATGTCCTCAATGACAGGGAAACCCGTGTTGAGAACAACAACCAGGTGCTGATGATGTATATCCAGCAGTATCTTTTCGAGAGGAGCACCTATCTTTCCGACAAGGCCAAGGAAGAGGGCGAGAAGTTCCTCGAGGAGAACAAGGCCAAGGAAGGTGTCGTTGAGACCGAAAGCGGACTTCAGTACATGATAGTCCAGGAAGGCTCCGGTATCAGCCCCGAACCTAATGATACCGTTGAGATAAATTACAGAGGAACCCTCGTTAACGGCGAGGAGTTCGACTCTTCATACGAAAGGGGAGAGACTGCCGTACTGCCTCTTAACAGAGTTATAAAAGGCTGGACAGAAGGCATGCAGTATGTAAAGGAAGGAGGCAGGATAAACCTCTACATCCCTTACGATCTTGCCTACGGACAGCGCGGGACCGGTCCCATACCCGGTTATTCAACGCTTATATTTGAAGTGGAACTTGTGAAGGTGCGCAAGTTCAACCCTGAGGCATCCAAGGCTGCAGCTGAGAGGAAATGAGCAGGAAGAGCGTCATAATATGCACGGTGTTCGCCCTGCTCCTGCTTGCAGGCGTAGGGGTGCTGTTCTATAGCCTGTTCAAGGGCGACGGGCGGCAACGGAGCTATGTCCCGGTAACTGATGCCGTGGAGGCTGTCCCTTCCGATGCCGTGCTGTTTTATGAGTCAGGCTCACTGTCTGATGTCAGAGGACTTATAGATAAAGGGAGTGCCCTGTACGATTTCGTTGCGGGCATTCCCGATATTGCCTCGGACTGGGAGACTGTGGTTTCTCTCCATTATTCAAGTAAAAACAAAGTATCGCCGCTGCTTATACTTTCCTCTCCCTCGGCCGAGGAGTCGGCATATCTCGAGAATACCTTGCTCGACAATTGCAGCGGTGTGATCAACAAGAAATACGGGGCGGAACTGATATACCGTTCCACTGTCCCGGACATGGCTTTTACCGTATACTCGGACTATCTGATAGCGAGCCCGTCCATAGTGCTGGTGGAGTCATCTCTCAGGCATATTTCCGGCGGCCTGTCAATAAAGGACGATCCGGATTATTCCATGGCGGCTTCCGTCCGGAACGGGGATGGTGTGCTGCACATGAACAATAAGAATCTGGGCAAACTTTTTTCCGGTACGGTCAATTCCGGTTTTCTCAAATATGCGGAATTTTTCAGGACCTTCTCCCGCTGGATGGCTTTCGGCATATCCCGTGACGGGCATGGGATCCATGCGGAAGGCAGATGTTCCGCAGCCGGGGACGGTACAGGGTATTCGGATGTAATAGCGTCACAGGAAGGGGGTATACCCCGGATATATGAAATTGCACCCTATGTATCGGACTATGTGCTTACTCTTCCCCTTTCATCTCCGGAAGGGTTTGTCTCCGCCCTTTCCCGTTACAGGGAGGCATGCGGCATGGGCGTGCCGGGAAGCGACGTGACTGCATGGGTAAGATCCATGTCACTCCGGGAAGCGGGGGTGTTTTCCCTCAGGACGGATATGGCCTCAGGCAGGATTTCCGCATTGCTTACCGATGCCGCCTCCCGCACTGGGCTGCCTTCCGCGGACAGCATCTCGGCCTATCCTTGCAAAGGCAGGATAGCGTCGGCTTTCGGCAAGGCCCTCTCACCTGATGACGAAAGCTGTTACGTAACCGACGGGGACTGGGTGCTTGTCGGTTCCCGGGCCGCCCTGGAAAATTATATGGACATGCGTTCTTCCGGGATTTTCTTTTCTTTGGGCAATTACCTGGAACAGACCCCCGCAGCAGGTGACATGGATATTCCGTCCGCGGTATCCATGGCCTTGAACATGTCCCGTTGCCGGGATTCGCTTCTGAAGGTTTTCAGGCCGGAATATGCGGCCAGGCTGGCAGACATTTCGGGGAGCAGGAATTTCGAGTTCGTGACCCTGTCCATTGCACCGTCAGGCTCTTCTTCCGCAGTCGCCGCCTTCTCTTTCTATTCCGAGGACCTGGCCGAGCAGCCTCTCCCGCAAGGAGCGGCTGATACCGATATTATCTTTGACGATACACCGGTATCCGTTCCTGAAGGCCCGTTCCGGATATTGAATTTTGTCGACGGCTCTGACAATTATCTTGAACAGCTTGACAACAATTATCTGAGACTGCTTAACAGCTCCAGACGCTCTGTCTGGGCCATACCGTTCCAGGGCAGGCTTTGTGGCAAGGTCGCCCAGATAGACTATTTCAAGAACGGCAAGCTTCAGATGCTTTTTGCTTCCGGCGATAAAGTGTACCTTCTCGACAGGCTCGGGCGCTGGGTGCGGCCTTTCCCCGTGTCCGTGGGCAAGGAAATACTTATAGGCCCTGAAGTATACGACTTCAAGGGGGACAGGAACTATGTAATGATGGTGCTTCATGCCGACAACTCCATAGGGATGTATACTCTTGACGGCCGTCCCGCAGAAGGCTGGAACGAGATAATAACTTCGGAAAGGATTATGTCGCTGCCGGAGTTGCTGGAATGCGGCGGCAAGCGCTACTGGATTGTGCGGACCTCCTACCAGACGCTGATTTATAACTCGGAAGGCATTCTTGCGGCGGACTTTTCCGGCAGGAACAGGCTGGGAAAGGATACTCCGGTGGAGGCCGTTGACGGGACCGGAGTTGCGGTGACGGCAGCGAGCGGAAAGGCAATGCTGCTGGATCTCGGGACCGGCGTATTCAGAAAACGTTAAGTACAGATGTCAGTTATTTTCATTATAATTTTCATAGCGGTTGCCGCACTGGCCTTTGCGCTTTTCCTTATCCTGCTGCCTGCAGCCGCTCTTTTCGGCCGCGGCAGGCTCTTTGTCCGCCGCAGCCGTGACGTGTCCGCCGGAGGGAAGCGTAAACGGGGGAAAGAAGGCGACGTATACGTATCATCCCCGTCCCCGGACAGCAAGGAAAAGATAGTAGGCAAGGACATGGGAGAATATGTTGATTACGAAACGGTAGATTAGATTTACGGTATGGGTGTTTTCAAAAGGATTCTTTCGTATGCCAGGCCGTACAGGCGTTATTGGCCCGGTTATCTGGCATTCTCGATATTGTCCGTAATCTTCGGAGTCGTGAATTATGCTTTGATAAAGCCTCTTCTCGAAGTGCTGTTCGATCCGGATTCCGTAGAGAAGTATACGGCACTTCCGGAGTTCTCCCTCTCCGTAGACTACTTTACAGGCGTGTTCCAGTATTACCTTACCAGGGTAATGGCTGCCAACGGAGTACTCAAGGCGTTGATATTCGTTTGCGCGGTGCTTGTGGCGGCGACTTTTCTGTCAAACCTCACCCGCTTCATTTCCCAGAAGATACTCGTGAACATGAAGACCAACGTGATGAAGGGGATAAGGGCGGACCTGTTTGCCAAGATTACGAAGCTGAACGTGGATTATTTCCAGGAAAAGCGCAAGGGGGATATACTTTCGAGCATATCCAATGATGTCAACGAGGTGCAGAACAGCGTTGCGAGCAGTTTTCACATATTGTTCCGGGAGCCCCTGCTGATAGTCGGCTTTCTGTGCGGCCTGTTCTATATGTCTCCCAAGCTGACGCTTCTGACCCTGCTCACCCTTCCCATATCGGGCTTTGTGATAGGGGCGATAAGCCGCAAACTCAAACGCGGCGCTACCAGGACTCAGGAACTCATGGGGCGCATTCTCAGTCAGTTTGAAGAGGCGATTTCCGGAGTCAGGATTATCAAGGCGTTCAATGCACAGAAATATGTGAGGGAACATTTCGACAAACTCAATGAAGAGCACAAGGCAGTAAGCCGTGCGATGTTTACCCGGCAGGAACTGGCCTCCCCGATGTCCGAATTCCTCGGAATCTCCGTAGCGGCCGCAGTGCTTTTCTACGGCGGCGTCCTTCAGATGCGGGGGGAACTCGGGATGTCCCTTTCCGACTTTATTGTCTATATAGCGTTTTACTGGAGGGTGCTTGAACCCTCAAAAGCCATCGCTTCGGCATATTCTGCAGTGCAGAGGGGCCTTGTTTCCGGTCGTAGGATTTTTGCCATTTTGGATGCCGAGCCCTCCATAAAGAAATCCCCGAATCCCGTTCATATTTCCGATTTCAAGGACAGGATAGAATACAGGAACGTATATTTCAAATATGCCAACAGCTCCGACTATGTCCTTAAAAATATAAACCTTGAAATACCAAAAGGGAAGATGGTGGCAGTAGTCGGCCCTTCTGGCGCCGGCAAATCCACCTTGGCGGACCTCTTGCCGCGGTTCTACGATACGCTCAGCGGCGAAGTGCTTATAGACGGAACCAATATCAAAGAGTTCTATCCCAAGGAACTCATGTCCCTCATGGGGGTCGTTACGCAGGAGGCCATACTTTTCAATGACACCGTGAGAAACAATATAACTTTCGGTATGACCGGCGTTTCCGATGAGGAAGTTATAAGGGCTGCCAAAATCGCCAATGCCGATGAGTTTATCGTGCAGATGGAGGACGGCTATCAGACCAATATCGGTGACAGGGGCGCCAAACTTTCCGGCGGTCAGAGGCAGAGAATTGCCATTGCGCGTGCGGTCCTGAAAAACCCGCCGGTACTTATTCTCGACGAAGCTACCTCGGCCCTTGATACCGAAAGCGAGCGCCTTGTACAGGATGCGCTTACAAAACTCATGAAAAACCGTACATCCATAGTCATAGCCCACCGGCTGTCCACGATACAGCATGCGGATATGATTGTGGTGCTGCGTTCCGGGGAGATAGTCGAACGCGGTACGCATGCGGAACTTATAGCGCAGGGCGGGCTTTATTCGCACCTGTGTGATATGCAGACTTTTTAGATTCCAACTATTATTATAATTATATGGCAACATCTTTGAACAAAACGATTGAAAACAGCATTAAAAAGAACTGGGATTGCCCTGCACTGTCCGACTACAAGGGAGTGACATTGTATTACAGGGATGTGGCGAGAAGAATAGAGAAGATACATATTATGCTGAATATATGTGGTGTACAGAAAGGTGACAAAATTGCTATATGCTCCAGGAACCAGGCTAACTGGGGAGTCGCCTTCCTTGCCGCCCTTACCTACGGGGCAGTCCCCGTACCGTTGCTGCATGAATTCAAAAGCGGTAATATATACCATCTTGTAAACCACTCCGAATCGCGGGTGCTTTTTGTGGGGGATACGGTCTGGGAAGAACTCTCCCAGCCGGAGATGCCATCGCTTGATGCCATAATACTTCTCAATGACTTTTCGCTGCTGTACGCCAGGAACGAGAAGATAGTGGAGACGCGCGAGCATCTGAACGAGCTTTTCGGCCGTAAATATCCCAGGAGCTTCCATCCCGACTGTGTGGATTATTACGAGGATTCCCCTGATGAACTTGCGATGATCAACTATACTTCAGGGACTTCCGGCTTCTCCAAGGGAGTGATGCTTCCATACAGGTCTTTGATGTCCAACGTCCTTTTCGGATGGGAAGTACACGGCCACATGGACAATGCTTCAAATTGCGTCTCCATGCTCCCTACCGCCCACATGTACGGTATGATGTTCGAATTCCTTTTCGAGATATGCGCAGGTTCGCACGTACATTTCCTGACCCGTCTCCCTACGCCGAAGATTATTCTCGATGCGATGGGCTCCGTAAAGCCGGATCTGATTGTTTCGGTGCCGCTTATTATCGAGAAGATATATAAGAAGAAACTGGAACCCGTCATAAACCGCAGGGACATAAAGCTGCTGTTGCGCTTGCCGGTGATAGACCAGAAGATCCACAACAGAATCAACAGGGAGCTTGAAGAGGCTTTCGGCGGCAACTTCAAGGAGGTGATTATCGGAGGGGCCGCCTTCAACAGGGAGGCCGAGGCTTTCTTCAAGAAGATAGGCTTCAAATATACCGTAGGCTACGGGATGACAGAGTGTGGCCCGATAATATCCTATGCGCCGTGGGATAAAAACAAGCTTTATTCTTGCGGCAAGGCCGCCCCGCGCATGCAGATCAGGATTGATTCGGACGATCCCCGCAATATACCCGGCGAAATACTGGTAAAAGGGGACAATGTATTTCTGGGGTATTACAAGAACGAAGAGGCTACCAGGGATGCCTTCACCGAAGACGGCTGGTTCAGGACAGGTGATATGGGAATTATGGACAAGGACGGTTACCTGTTCATAAAGGGCCGTTGCAAGAGTATGATTCTCGGACCGTCCGGCCAGAACATATATCCGGAGGAAATAGAGGGGGACATAAACAACATGCCATATGTCGTGGAGTCACTTGTCGTTGAAGAAAACGGGCGGCTCGTTGCCCTGGTCTATCCCGATGCGGAGCTTGCCGCTGCGGACGGTCTGACAAACGAACAGCTGCTTGACAAGATCAGGGCAAGCGTCAGGGAAATGAATGAAACGGTCCCGAATTACTGCAGGGTTTCCAAAGTGGAGCTTTTCCCCGAAGAATTCGAGAAGACTCCCAAGAAGAGTATAAAAAGGTATCTGTACCAAAGGAGCGGAAACTGAGATGGACAAGCAGGAACAGTTCGACAGGAGTTATCTTGAGATGGCATCGGTCTGGGCCAAGAACTCCTATTGCAGGCGCAGGAAAGTGGGGGCGCTTATCGTTAAGGACAGGATGATTATTTCGGACGGCTTTAACGGGACGCCGTCAGGTTTTGAGAATATATGCGAGGATGACAGCGGCAAGACCAAACCCTATGTCCTGCATGCCGAGGCCAATGCCATAACCAAAGTGGCCAAGTCCGGGAACAACAGCGATGGGGCCACCCTGTATGTGACGGACGCCCCCTGTGTGGAATGCGCCAAGCTGATCATACAGGCCGGAATAAAAAGGGTGGTATATAAAATCGAATACAGCGTAAGGGACGGCCTTGACCTTCTCGAAAGGGCCGGGATAGAGATTCGTAAATATTAGATATGGAGAAGGATAATAATAAAATATTGAGGATTATACTCTGGTCGGTCATATTCATGCTTATAGGAAGCATACTTACGCGGGTGGCCGACAGGCGGGGGCGTGACGACAGGCATTTCGTGGACAGCTACAGCTGGGACAAGATACAGCTCGTACTCGAGCAGATAGAGCAGAACTATGTTGATGATGTGGATTATGACAGAGTTACGGAAGATATACTGCCTGTTCTGCTTGACGAGCTTGACCCGCATTCCGTTTATCTTCCCCCAAAGAATCTGGAAGAAGCCAATGAAGAGCTTGAAGGCAATTTTGACGGGATAGGCATTACTTTCAATATGCCGGAAGATACGGCTGTCGTCATAAGCGTAATAACCGGAGGGCCGTCGGAGAGGGCGGGCCTGCTTCCCGGGGACAGGATCCTGTCAGTAGACGGCAGGACGGTGGCAGGGACAGGCCTTGTGCAGGATTCGCTTGTAGGCATGCTAAAAGGCATGTCGGGGACAGTCGTGTCGCTTGCCGTACTCAGGGGAGAGGATACGGTTGATTTTGATATAACCAGGGACAGGATTCCTGTCAAGAGCATAGATGTGGCATACATGCTCAACGACACGACAGGCTATATCAAGCTTTCCAGATTTTCCAGGACGAGCCATTCGGAATTTGATGTCGCCGTACGGGACCTGCTTGCGGACGGCATGACCAAACTCATCCTTGACCTTCAGGATAATATGGGAGGCTATCTTGACCAGGCCCTGGCTCTGTCCAACGAGTTCCTTCCGGCAGGGAGCCTTATCGTCTACATGGAAGGCAAACACAGGGCAAGACAGGATTTTTATGCGGACGGGAAAGGGAAATGCCAGGATATAGAGCTGTGTGTCATTGTGAATGAAAACAGCGCCTCTTCGAGTGAGATTCTTGCCGGGGCAATGCAGGACAACGACAGGGGAACTATAATAGGCCGCCGGACATACGGTAAGGGCTTTGTTCAGGAGCAGATCGATTTTTCGGACAATTCGGGAATAAGGCTGACTGTTGCGCGTTTCTATACAGCTACGGGGCGCTGTATCCAGAAGCCTTACAAGAGCGGGGACAATTCTGATTATGCGTATGATATCTATAACAGGTACGTCCACGGGGAGATGATGGAAAGGGACAGCATACCCGTAAACGATTCGCTCATGTATGTTACGCCCGGGGGCAAGACTGTCTACGGGGGAGGCGGGATTATCCCCGACGTGTTCGTACCTCTGGATACGGCCGGAATTACCGATCTGCTTGTCAAGATCAACCGTCAGGCGCTTACTGTCAAGTACGCCTCGATAGTTTCCGACAGTTACAGAAAGGAACTCAGGAATGTAAAAGACCTTGCCGGGCTCGGCCGCCTTCTCGACAGTATGGACCTCGAGCGCGGTTTCCTTTCATACATAAAGAGCAAGGGAGTCGATGCCGACCCCGGGCAGTGGGATATTTCTTCCCATATAATAATGGTGCAGCTGAGGGCCCTGGTAGGCAGGTACTCCTGCCTGGATGACCTCGCTTTCTATTCCATACTTGCTGAACTGGACAGTATGGTCAGGGCTGCCGAGGATTATATTCCCGGCAAGCCTTGATTTTTTTATTGCAGATAAATTTATATTGCTTATCTTTGCAGGCCGTTTGCCCGAATGGTGAAATTGGTAGACACGCTAGTTTCAGGGACTAGTGGCCGAAAGGCTGTGCAGGTTCGAGTCCTGTTTCGGGCACTTCTTTATTAACTGCTTTAACAGTTCAGCGGAGTCCATGAAAGATTTTAAACGTTATCTTGTGACATCGGCTCTTCCTTATGCGAACGGGCCGGTGCATATCGGTCATTTGGCCGGCGTCTATGTTCCGGCGGATATTTATGTAAGATATCTGAGAATGAGGGGAAGGGATGTTTTTTTCGTGGGAGGTTCCGACGAGCATGGCGTGCCGATTACCATAAAGGCCCGCAGGCAGGGATGTACCCCACAGGATATTGTGGACAGGTATCATGAACTTATAAAGAAGTCATTCGAGGAGTTCGGCATAAGTTTCGACGTATATTCCAGGACTACTTCCAAAACGCACTACAGGACGGCTTCGGAATTTTTCAGAAAGCTGTACGACGAGGGCAAGTTTATTGAAAGGGAGTCGGAACAGTATTATGACGAGCAGGCCCGCCAGTTTCTTGCTGACCGATATATAGTCGGTACGTGCCCCAAATGCGGGGCTGAAGGGGCGTATGGCGACCAGTGCGAGAAGTGCGGTTCATCCCTCAGCCCTGAAGAGCTGCTCAATCCGCATTCGGCCCTTAGCGGGAATCCTCCAGTAAAGCGTGTGACCAAACATTGGTACCTTCCTCTGGACAAGTATGAGCCGTGGCTCAGGAAGTGGATACTGGAGGAACATAAAGAGTGGAAAGTGAACGTGTACGGCCAGTGCAAGTCGTGGCTCGACCTCGGGCTTCAGCCCAGAGCTGTAAGCAGGGATCTCGACTGGGGCATACCCGTGCCTGTGGACGGGGCGGACGGCAAGGTGCTTTATGTATGGTTCGATGCACCCATAGGATATATTTCCAATACCATAGAAGCCAGGCCGGATGACTGGGAACTTTACTGGAAGAGCGAGGACACCAAGATGGTGCATTTTATCGGGAAGGACAATATCGTCTTCCACTGCATTATGTTCCCCTCCATGCTGAAGGCCTATGGGGACGGCTTCATAATGCCGGACAATGTGCCTGCCAACGAATTTCTCAACCTTGAAGGTGACAAGATATCCACGACCCGCAACTGGGCTATCTGGCTGCACGAATATCTCAATGATTTTCCCGGCAAGCAGGACGTGCTGCGTTATGTCCTTTGCGCCAATGCGCCCGAGACAAAAGACAACGATTTTACGTGGAAAGATTTCCAGACACGCAACAATTCGGAACTTGTCGCTATCTACGGGAATTTCGTCAACAGAGCCGTTGTCTTGACGCATAAGTACTTTAATGGGATAGTCCCGCAAGATCTGAAGCCCGAGGCAGTGGACGGCGCACTGCTTGCGCAGGTTCCCGGATTAAGGGATGCAGTGGCGGACAATATTGAACATTACCGTTTCCGCGAGGCCCTCAAGGAGGCCATGAATCTGGCACGGCTCGGGAACAAGTATCTTACCGATACCGAACCGTGGAAGGTTGCCAAAACGGATATGGACAGGACCGCTTCCATACTCAATGTGTGCCTGAAACTGTGTGCGGACCTTGCGGTAGTATTCGCGCCATTTCTGCCGTTCTCATCGGAAAAACTGCTGGGTATCCTGAATCTGGACAAGGACGTACTCAGATGGGACAATGCGGGCAGGGACGGTGTTATTCCCGCCGGGCATGTACTTGGCAAGCCGGACCTGCTTTTCGAGAAGGTCGAAGATGCGGAAATAGACAGGCAGATGGCCAGGCTGGAAGCCATAAAGGAAGCCAACATGAAAGCTGCCGCCGCCTCCTTGCCTGTCGAGGCCCAGAAGGCGGGATGCACTTTCGATGACTTTTCCAGGATGGACATACGCACCGCTACGGTTCTTGAGGCCGAAAAGGTGCCGAAAACGGACAAACTGCTCAAGTTGACCGTTGATACGGGAATAGACAAAAGAATAATAGTATCGGGCATCGCCCAATACTATTCTCCTGAACAGATGCTTGGAAAACAGATCTGTATCTTGGCCAATCTCGAACCGAGAAAGATACGCGGTATCGAGTCCAGGGGGATGATACTCATGGCGCGTCAGCCTGACGGGACCATGCGCGTGGTCTCTCCCGAAGAAAGGCTTGCGGACGGCAGCACGGTCGGTTAGGCCGTCTGCCCCTTGCCGTTGGCTCTGGTTTCCCTGCTCAGCTCCGTGTACATGGCGTCCAGCCCGCTGAACAGTTCCTGCATTACATTATTGTAATAGGCTCTCTTTTTTTCGGTTTTGTCCGGGTTGTTGATTTTGCGGATGGTATCGTCGCGCAGGTCAAGCGCCTTGTTTACAAGTTCCACTATTCCCGATTTCTTTTCCTCGTCTTCGGAGAAGCTGATGCTGATAAAAGCATCGTTTATGAATTCGTTTACAAAGTACTCGACGTCTTTTTTTACTGTTCTTAAGTTCATATCGTCTGTTTTATTTATAAGTTTGGAAATACCATGGGTGGTGCAGGACGGATACGGCCCCCTTCCCCTTATCCTGCTCTCCGAGAATCCTGCATGCCCCTACAAGGGCAGGTCTGCTGAACGAATCGGGATATCCCGGTGTGATTCTGTTTATCCTTACGTGCATGTACGAGTGGATGAAATATCCGTTGCCCAGATATATGCCCGTATGCGTTATGCTTTCGGGATTGCCTTCCTTGTCCGGCCTTCCGAAAAAGATCAGGTCTGCCGGCTGCAGGCAGGACGGATCTCTGAAATCCACTTTCTCCCCGGCCAGAATCTGGTCCTTTGCATCCCGCGGCAGTATCACCCCGTTCATATAATATGCCAGCCTGTTCAGGCCGCTGCAATCCATGCCTTTCGGGGAAAGCCCCCCCCAAAGATATGGAAATCCGGTAAAGAGCAATGCCGTACCGGTAATGTCGGAGGGACGGGCCTGTCGCGTTTCGAGCCATGTTCTCAGCCCGCATACGGATGCCGAGCGGATGAATCCTGTCTCCCCCGAAGGGAGCACTATCCTGCGGAATCCGTTTACGTCGGATGTATCGGGATGGAATGTCACTATGTTGCCCATAATGCAGTCACATACGACCGGGGCGTTTTCCGATGCGCTCTCGCGCACAATTTCAAAATACGAGGTGACTATGGCCCTGTCCGCCTTTTTCCACTCTTCAAACCCGTTGCCTGAGAAGAAACGGATGTTCTCCTTCAGGAACCACCCCGTATAGCCGTCCGGGGTGACGGCCCTGCACCATACCCCGTCACAGCCCGTTATCTCTACGGGAGTGCCCATCATGGCCTGGGATACTGTCTCCGACGTATAGGCGGCCCGGGCTTTCATGTCGGTGACCGAGACTGAAATTATGCCGAAGTCTGCTGCCGCGGCTTGCAGCAGCGACAGCATGGCAGCTGTAAAAAAAAGCAGAAAACGCTTCATGTGTCAAAGTTAATCATTATATTTACCAAACCAAACTAAACGGTATACAAATGAAAACGGGAAGTGTCGTTGCTGTATATGCAGCCTGCATGCTTTTGTTCATAGGCCCTTTGTCATTCAAGGCATTCCCGGCTGAGGACACTGCCTTTGCAGAACCTGCCCCGGGGCTGCGTATCAGCCTTCTTACCTGTTCGGAAGGGAAGGACCCCGCATCTGCATTCGGCCATTCGGCCATAAGGGTGGTGGATTCGCTCTGCGGTACTGACCTTGTGTTCAATTACGGTACGTATGACTTTTACGAAGAGGGCTTTCTCCTGAAATTTCTCAGGGGGGAACTCGAGTATTTCCTGTCGGTCGGCGATTACAGACGCTTCGTGGCCAGCTATGAAAGGGACGGCCGGGGGGTAAGCGAGCAGGTCCTTAAGTTGGACGTAAGCCAGAAGGAAAGAATCTACGGGGCCCTTGTGGAAAATGCCAGGCCGGAAAACAGATATTATCTGTATGATTTCCTTATAGACAATTGCGCCACGAGAATCAGGGATATTTTCCACACTCCGGATTTTTCCCGGACGTTGGCCGAAGAGGATTTTACATACAGGGACGAACTTGAAAGGTGCGTAGGGGGGCGGCCATGGCTTATGTTCGGAATCGATCTCCTTCTGGGGCAGAGGGTGGACAGGAGGATAACTTCGGAGGAGGCCATGTTCCTTCCTGACAGACTGTCGGTAAACCTTCAGGATTATATCAACGTGAAAACAGGCATGCCGTTGCTCGGCAGCCGTGACAGCATAGTCCTTCCGGGGAATACAGGGAGCTTCGGGGAGGTCATGCAGCGTATTTTCCAGCCTGTTGCAGTCTTTGCCCTGCTTTGCGTACTGTATGTGCTCTGTTTTCTTAAAGTATCCGACAAGGCCCTGTTTGTAAAGATATTTTCGACCGTATTCTATCTGCTGGCAGGTATCGGAGGCCTTATTCTTGTCTTTATGTGGTTCGGTACCGAACACATATGGACCAAGGCCAACTGGAACCTCATGTGGATGAACCCGCTATTCCTTATCCTGCCTTTCATGCGGCCCGGAAAGATACGCAGGGCGGTTGCCTTCGTGCTTACCGGAGCGGCCTGCTGTGCAATCCTGTGTTCATGGTTCATTCCCCAGTCGTTTAATCCGGCTGTAAGCCTGATAGTGCTTCTCGAACTGCTGCTACCGGTCTCCATGGCTACAATATCATATAAATAAACGGAAATGATAATAGATTCAATAAAATCCTTTGAACGGTATACCGGCATACACGAGAGTTTTGCCGATGTTTGCAGGTTTCTTAAAGAAAACGATCTGTCTCTCCTTGAGGACGGGGATTACGAAATTTCTGGAGATCGCGTGCGGTGCAGGGTCTCTGTGCAGGATGCAAAAAGCATTGATGAGATGCCCCGGCTCGAAGTACATGATTCCCATATTGACATCCATATAGTCATAGAAGGTTCCGAGACTATCGGCTTCAAAGGCAGGGGCGCCTGCGACGGCACGGGAGTAGAGTATGACGCGGAGCGGGACATTGCGTTTTTTGCGGATACCCCTGAAGCCTTTGTGAATTATGCCGGAGACAATTTCGTCATCTGCTTCCCGACTGATGCGCATGCCCCGCTTATCGGGAATGGCCGGATACGCAAGGCCGTTTTCAAGGTTCTGGTATGACGGGCCGGCAGAGATACAATTCCTATTCCGGCTATTTCAGGAAAACCTACGGGAAAAGACTGCAGAAGGTGGTGGTGGATGCCGGGTTCACATGTCCCAACAGGGACGGTTCGGCAGGGATCGGCGGGTGTACCTACTGTGACAACGATGCATTCCATCCCAATTACAGCAAGGCTTCAATTCCATTGTCCGTTCAGATAGACGAGGGTATAAGGTTCCACAGGACAAGGTACCGTACCGCTGCCGGTTATCTGGCGTATTTCCAGCCTTATTCAAATACGTATGCCCCGCTTCCGGTATTGAAAGGCCTCTATGAGGAAGCCCTGGCGCACCCTGAAGTGGACGGTATAGTAATAGGTACGAGACCCGACTGCGTCTCTGAGGAGGTGCTGGACTATCTCGCCTCCCTTGCACGGGAGCATATTGTAATAATTGAATACGGGATAGAGTCATGCTATGATTCGACGCTGCTCCGCATCAACAGGGGGCATGGCTTCTCCGACGCGGTTAAGGCGGTGGGGATGACATGCGCGAGGGGCCTTCCGCAGTGCGGGCATTTCATTTTCGGCCTTCCCGGGGAGAGTGTGGAGGACATGCTCGGAGAGATACCCGTAATAAATTCCTTGCCGCTTACATCCGTGAAATTCCATCAGTTGCAGATATTCAAGGGAACTGCTATGGAAAGGGAACATGCGGAACGCCCGCAGGATTTTGTTACTTTCAGCCTCATGGAGTATATAGATTTTATGGTAGATGTTGCAGAGAGGCTCAGGCCGGACATGCTTATCGAGCGGATAGCCGGTGAGACCCCTCCGAGGTTCGTGAATTCCACACCGTGGGGACTTGTACGGAATGCGGAACTTTTAAGGCTTTTCGAGAACAGGCTCGAAGAGAGGGATACTTTTCATGGACGCCTCTATAACAATAATTTTGCAAAATTTTAATCGGCTTTTTAACTTTGCCGGTTAAAAACGGGATTTATGCAGACATTTACAAACTCTCAGATATCCGAAGGGCTTACTTTCGATGATGTCCTCCTTGTTCCGGCCCATTCGGACGTACTTCCCCGCGAAGTGGATATAAATACCAGGTTCTCCAGGGAAATCAGACTTCATACTCCGCTGGTGTCGGCGGCAATGGATACTGTAACAGAGGCCGAACTGGCTATAGCCATAGCCAGGGAGGGCGGTATAGGCGTTATCCACAAGAATATGCCCATAGATGCCCAGATGGAGCAGATCCGGAAAGTGAAGAGGGCCGAAAACGGCATGATTTACGATCCTGTCACCATAATGGAGGATGCGACTGTCGGGGACGCTTTGGATATGATGAAGAAAAACCATATCGGCGGCATACCTGTTGTCGATGCTTCCGGGATGCTTTGCGGTATAGTGACCAACAGGGACCTGCGTTTCCAGGACAATATGCGCGTCCCGGTACGGGAGGTGATGACCAAGGACAACCTTATCACCACTACTAACGGGGAAGACCTTAAGGGGGCTACCGAGCTGCTGAAGAAACACAAGATAGAGAAACTGCTCGTGGTGGACCGCGAGGGCAGGCTGGCCGGGCTCATTACCTATAAGGACATAATGAAGATAAAGGACAACCCTACAGCCAGCAAGGATTCGAAAGGCAGGCTGCTTGTGGCGGCTGCCGTCGGCATAAACAGCCATACCATGGAAACCGTGGAGAAAATCGTTTCGGTGGAGCCCGATGCCATAGTCCTCGATACCGCTCACGGCCATTCCGAATTCGTCCTCAAGACCATAAGGGAAGTCCGCGCCAAGTATCCGCACCTGCAGATAGTCGCCGGGAACATAGCAACGGCAGAGGCTGCTGTAGCCCTTAAGGAATGCGGTGTGGATGCGGTTAAAGTCGGAATAGGTCCCGGCTCGATATGTACGACCCGCGTAATAGCCGGTGTCGGTGTACCCCAGCTTTCAGCCATCATGCTTGCTTCCGAAGCCCTGAAAGGCTCCGGCATACCCGTTATCGCGGACGGAGGCATAAGATATTCCGGAGACGTGGTGAAGGCCCTTGCCGCAGGGGCGTCCACAATAATGGCAGGCTCGCTCTTTGCAGGCGTAGAGGAGTCTCCCGGTGAAACCATCATACTGAACGGCAGAAAATTCAAGTCGTATCGCGGAATGGGGTCCCTTGAGGCGATGCAGGTAGGCTCGAAAGACAGGTATTTCCAGGATATGGAAGAGGATATAAAGAAACTTGTGCCTGAAGGAATAGTCGCCCAGGTGCCTTATAAGGGTACTCTTGCCGAAGTTGTTTATCAGCTTGTCGGCGGACTCAGGGCAGGCATGGGCTACTGCGGTGCGCATAATCTCGAAGAACTCAAGAATGCCAGGTTCGTAAGGGTTACGGCAGCCGGTATCGTAGAGAATCATCCGCACGATGTGACAATAACGAGAGAGGCTCCTAACTATAGCAGGTAACAGAGTCGTGAACGGTCGCTTTGCAGTAAAGGTAACGGCAATTCTCCTTGCTTTCCCCCTTGCTTCCTGCCAGCTTTACGACAGGATATTCAATGACGAGGTGGTCGCCCGCATAGGCAATGAGGTCCTCTACAGGAAGGATACGGACAAGATAGTCGGGCACGGCCTTTCACCCGAGGACAGCGCGAGGATAGTTTCCCAATACATCAATCTGTGGGCCAAGAACAGGCTGCTCCTCAACCTTGCCGAGAACAACCTTTCCAAGGCAGACAGGAATGTGGATGCGTATCTTGAAGAATACAGGCAGCAGTTGCTGATATACCGTTATCAGAAGCAGTATGTCGAAGAACGCATAGATACGGTGGTCGGTGAGAGCGAGTGCAGGGCATTTTACGATGCAAACCCCCACAGTTTCCTGGCCCAGGTGTCTCTGGTAAAAGGCATATTTGTGAAAATCAGTAACGACTCCCCCAATCTTCCCATGATAATGTCCCTTTACAAGTCGATAGACCCCGATGACAGGGAAGAGCTCGAAAGGCTGTGCTATACTTCGGCTGAAAATTATTATCTGTTCGACGATTGGGTAGGCCTCGACGTCATCGCCCGGGAACTCGGAACGGAACTCTCGGAATGCGAGGAAGTCCTGTCTTCGTCGCATTATATGCGGAAAGAGTCTTTGGGCTATACGTACCTGCTTGCGATAGACGACAGGGTCCCCAAGGGAGAGCTTGCGCCTTTCGATTATTCGCAGGACAAGATAAGGGATATGATCATAAGCAGAAGAAAACAGGACATGATTTCGACTTTGGAACGGAATCTGCTTGATGAGGCTGTAACCTCGGACAAACTGAAAATTTATTCAAAGTGACATGGACAGGAAATTCCTCTTTGTATTGCCGCTACTGTTGCTCTGTCTTTGCGACGGGTATGCTCAGAAATACGACAGGCTGATAGACAAGACAGTGGCTATAGTAGGAAACAGTATGATCACGCTTTCGCAAGTCGAGACGGAAGCCCAGATGATGCAGTTCAGCGGCGGCTATGCCCCGGACAGGAACCTCAGATGTGTGGTCCTTGAGAATATGATGGCATCCAAGCTCTTCTATACTCAGGCCATACTCGACAGCCTGGCCGTGAATACGGATATGGTGGAAGCCATGCTGGACGACAGGGTGAACAACATCATGGGGCAGCTCGGAGGCGAGGCTGAGACGGAGAAATATTTCGGCAAACCCCTGTACAAACTGAGGCAGGAGTGGAGGGAGATGCTTACGGAGCAGTCGCTTGTACAGGATATGCAGAGAAAAGTGGCCTCTTCTGCATCAGAAGTGACTCCCAGGGAAGTAGAGTCTTTATACAGGAAAACGCCCAAGGACAGCCTTCCGATTATCCCGGAACAGTACCAGATAAGCCAGATAGCACTTTATCCTGACCGGGAAAGGGCGAACCTCGAAGTCAGGGAACGCCTGCTGGAATTCAGGGAAAGGATACTTGCCGGCGAGAAGTTTTCCGTCCTGGCCACAATCTATTCCGAGGATCCCGGCTCGGCGATGAGGGGCGGGGAGCTGGGAATGATGCCGCGCAGCAGCTTCTGGCCCGCATTCAGCGATGCTGCCATGCAACTCAAGGATGGCCAGGTGTCCCCCGTTGTGGAAACGCCCGACGGCTTCCATCTGATACAGATGATCAGGCGCGACAGGGACATGTTCAATGTCAGGCATATTCTGCTCAAACCAAGATATACTTCGGATGACAGGGATTCCGCCTTCATAAGACTGGATTCCATACGAAACGCCGTACTGGCCGACAGCATATCTTTTTATGATGCCGCCATACGGTATTCGCAGGATGTGATAACCAGGACTAACGGAGGGCTTGTCGCCAATCCGTATACCGGCGCTTCCCTCTTCGAGAAGGACCAGCTGAAGCCTGTCGACTATAATGTCCTTAAGGATATGAAAGTAGGGGAAATATCCCGTCCTTTCGAATCTACGGACAACGAGGGCCGCAACGGGAATACGCTTTATAAAATCATCCGTCTCGACAAGATAATCCCGTCCCATACGGCTACCTTTGAGAACGATTTCAATGTGCTTCTCGATATAGCGAAGAATCAGAAATCCTTCAGGGAAATTGAGGAATTTATCAAGGAAAAGCAGGAAGCGACCTATATCGTTATCGACCCGATGTTCCAGAAATGCGACTTCCAGAGGGAGGGTTGGATAAAATGAGGCTCTTAGCAGGATATGCCTTCTTGACCCTGCTTGCCCTGTCTCTTTCTCCGCAGCAGTTGTATGCGCAGAAGCAGAAGGGCCAGGACAAGGATAGCCTTATCCGCCTTCTGTCCGCGGACATGGCGAGGCTCGAGGAGATAAACGGCAAGAATTTCAGGCGGGTAGAAGGGAATGCGGTATTTCTGCACAACGGGACCCACCTTTATTGTGACACGGCTTTCTGGAATGTGGATGACGAATATATTGATGCTTTCGGAAGTGTCCTTATAGAACAGGGCGGCACAAGGCTTACGGGAGACAGCCTCAAATATGTGATTCAGCAAAATACCGCGAAATTCAGGGGGCATCTTGTCCAGCTTGAGGACGAAGATGCCAATATATTGCGTACAAACCAGCTGGATTACAACACTAAGGACAGTGTGGCCGTTTTTTATGGCGGAGGGGCGATGAAAGACAAGGACGGTAATGTGATTGAAAGCAGGCGTGGGGTGTTCGAGTCGAAGACGGACGTATTTACTTTTGTCGAGCAGGTCGAGATGTTTTCCGATTCGCTCTTTTTTATTTGCGACACCCTTAAATATTATTCGGAAGAGGAGACCGCGTACTTCAACGGGAATACGGACGGTTGGTACGACGAGAACAATATCTCCTCGCATCGCGGATGGTACAACCGGACTGACGAGACGTTTTTCTTTACCGGGGAGGTCCATATCCTTACAAGGGACTACGAGCTGTGGGCCGACTCCCTTTTCTACGACCGCAATGCGGAATATTCGCACCTTTACGGCAATGTCCAGCTCACTGATACTGTAGACAACGTAATCGTCCTCGGAGACGAACTGGAGTATTTCGATACTCCAAAGCGTGCCCAGGTACGCAGGAAGCCGGCCGTAGTCATGATAGAGCAGGGGGAAGAGGGACCTGACTCTCTGTTTATCGCGGCTGATACCCTTACCTATTTTACAATGAGGATGTTCGAGATAGACAGCGTAGTGATGGCAGCTGCAGCCGAACGCCTTGAACTTGCATCGCTGGACCCGATAGGCACGGCGCGTTCCAAAAACAGGCAGGATACTCCCGCCGCTCCCGGTCCGGGCGGAGGTGGCATGCCTGGGGCCTCGCGACCGGGCATGGCCGACGGTGTTACGGCCGGTGCTCCCGGCGCTGTGTCCGATACTATGGCCGCTGCCCCCTTGCCCGACACCACGGGCATGGCCGGATTGCAGGATTCCGTTTCTTCGTCCATTGTTTCCGACAGTATTTCCGGCGGGGGCGAAGATACGCTTGCGGTGGCCGTGCCGGATACTTCGGAAGTTATATTTATCGAGGCTTACCACGACGTAAGGGTCTTCAGGAAAGATATGCAGGCCAGGGGCGATTCGCTTGTATATACCGGCATAGATTCCATAGCGAGGCTGTATGTAAGTCCGGTGATATGGTATGACTCCGTCAATCAGGTGACTTCCGACAGTATGATGTTCATTGTCAGGAACAGTACTTTGGAGAAAGGTTATCTGCTTTCCAATTCGTTCGTCATATCGGAAGCGGAAAAAGGCAGGTTCTACAATCAGATCAAGTCTCCGGAAATGATAGGATATTTCAGCGACGGGCAGATTTCCAAATATGACGCCATGGGCGGGGTGAGCGCCATATTCTACATAGCCGAAGATTCGGTAATAAATACCGTGAACAAAAAGGACTGCAAGCTTATGTCCGCACAGATGAAGGACGGGAACATACAGAGGGCGCTGTATTTCGAAACAGTCAAGAGCGATGCCTATCCCGTCCGGGACCTTTCTGTCGAAGAACATACCCTTAAAGGCTTCAACTGGCAGCCTGACAGACGGCCTTCGAGCCGTTATGATGTGACGGAAAAGGGAGTGCGGAGTTCATTGCGCCGTCAGGCGACAGAGTCCTCGCGGTTTCCAGGTTTCGACTATACGGCAATATATTTCGGGGATTATATGAAAGATATTATCGGTATGATACAGGAGAGGAAACCGATTATATGGCTGCAAAAAAAGATGTAGGCCGCGCCTGAATTTTTGTTAACTTTGTAAATTATTGGTTTAAATATAAAAAGCATTATGGTGGTATTTGATATAGACACACTGGTCCATTCATACGATGATATTCAGGCACTGTTCAATCCCGACTGCAGGCTGCACCTTGGGGACGGGGCGCGTGCAAGGATAAGCAAGTGCAGGAACTATCTTGATGAGAGGATGCGCACGCAGAAAGAGCCGATTTATGGGGTGACTACCGGTTTCGGCTCGCTGTGCAATGTCTCCGTAGACAGGGACCAGCTTTCGCAACTCCAGAAAAACCTGGTGATGTCCCATGCCTGCGGCGTAGGAGAAGAAGTGAGGGAAGATATTGTAAGGCTTATGCTCGCCCTGAAGGTGAAATCCCTTTCATACGGTTTTTCCGGCGTGAGGGTCGAGACGGTAGAAAGGCTTGTGGACTTTTACAATAACGGTGTCACTCCCGTGGTGTACCAGCAGGGCTCGCTCGGAGCATCCGGAGACCTTGCACCTCTGGCAAACATGTGCCTTCCGTTGCTCGGTCTCGGGGAGTTCCATTACAGGGGAGAGCGTCACGACGGGGCGGAACTTGAAAGGATGTTCGGATGGAAACCCCTGACCCTCGCTTCCAAGGAGGGGCTGGCATTGCTTAACGGGACACAGTTCATGCTTGCACATGCAGTATGGGCGCTGCACAGGGCAAAACATGTTTCCGCCATGGCAGACAAGATAGCTACGGTATCCCTTGAGGCATTCAACGGTCGCAAGGAGCCTTTTACACCGGGAGTCCATGAGGTACGCCCGCACAGGGGACAGATCGAGACAGCCCGTACTATATTGTCGTATCTTGAAGGCAGCGGGCTCATTGACGGTCCAGGCAAGGAAGTCCAGGACCCGTATTCATTCCGTTGCATACCCCAGGTGCACGGCGCCTCGAAGGATGCCATAGGGTATGTGGAGAATGTGTTTATGACGGAAGTCAACAGCGCTACCGACAATCCGACAGTCCTGCCGGACGAGGATCTTGTAATATCTGCCGGCAATTTCCATGGCCAGCCGCTTTCCATCGCCCTGGATTTCCTTTCCATCGCCCTGGCCGAACTGGGTTCCATATCGGAGCGCAGGACGTACCAGCTTATTTCCGGGAAGCGTGGGCTGCCCTCCTTCCTTGTCGCCAAGTCCGGACTCAATTCCGGTTTTATGATACCGCAGTATGCGGCTGCCTCTATAGTAAGCCAGAACAAGCAGCTCTGTACACCCTGTGTCGTGGATACGATAGACTCTTCCCAGGGTCAGGAGGACCATGTAAGCATGGGGGCGAATGCCGCTACCAAATGCGTGAGGGTTGTCATGAATGTGGAGAAGATACTCGGGATAGAAATGATGAATGCAGCACAGGCGCTGGATTTCAGAAGGCCCGGCAGGTCTTCCCGTATAATAGAGGACTTTGTTGCCGAATATCGCAGGAGGGTGCCTTTTATCGGGGAAGATACGGTTATGTATAAGCATATAGGGGAATCCGTCGACTTTGTGGTAAATGCCGTAATCTGACATGGGCATATTCATAAAGAACATAAAGAAACTTGTAAATGTGCGGGAAGTCCCGCCCGCATCTCCACTTCGCGGCTCACAGATGGAGACGGTGCCCTGTGTGGAGGACGCCTATCTGCTGACCGAAGGGGACAGGATAGCTGATTACGGGACAATGTCTTCTCTCGGGACGGAGGACATGGAGAGATATTCGAGGGTTTCGGATACCGTTATTGATGCCTCGGGGAGGATGGTTTTCCCGTCCTATTGCGACTCTCATACGCATCTGATATATGCGGGCAGCCGTGAAATGGAGTTCATGGACAAACTCAGGGGGCTGTCGTATCAGGAGATAGCCAAAAGGGGAGGCGGTATACTCAATTCCGTGGCCCTGCTTCATGAAACTTCCGAAGACAGCCTCTACGAGCAGGCAATGCGGCGGGCGGACGAGATTATGTCCCTTGGTACCGGTGCGGTAGAAATCAAAAGCGGCTATGGCCTTTCTACGGAAGACGAGTTGAAAATGTTGAGGGTTGCAAGGCGGATAGGCCGTACTACACCCCTGGCCGTAAGGACGACTTATCTCGGTGCGCATGCCGTTCCCGAAAGGTACAGGGGGAACAGGCGCGATTATGTGGATGAGATAATCAACAGTACGATGCCTGCTGTTGCCGAAGAGGGACTCGCCGACTATGTGGATATATTCTGCGAGGAGGGATTCTTCAGCGTGGAGGATGCTTGCAGGATATTTGAGGCGGCTTCCGGATACGGCATGATTCCCAAGGTGCATGCCAATCAGATGAGTTTTTCGGGGGGCGTCCAGGTAGGTGTCAGGTACGGGGCGGTTTCGGTAGACCATCTTGAATATACCGGACCGGAGGAGTTCAAGGCCCTGCAGGGCAGCGGCACAATTGCGACCCTGCTTCCCGGGGCCACGTTTTTCCTTGACATGAAATATCCGGATGCAAGGGCGATGCTTTCCTATGACCTTCCCATAGCCATCGCCTCCAACTATAATCCGGGCTCATGTCCCGCCGGAGACATGAAATTCATGATGGCGCTCGGGATGATAAAGATGGGGCTTACTCCGGAAGCCGTACTGAATGCGGCTACGGTAAACGGGGCTTTCGCCATGGGGCTTGCCGGGGATTACGGCTCGATAACCATAGGCAAGAAGGCCTCGCTGTTCGTGACGGAGGAGATTCCTTCGTATGAGTTTGTCCCCTATTCGTTTACAAGCAGACTTATAGATACGGTAATTTTAAACGGAGAAGTATATGGACACTTACAGCACCCCATTAGGTAAAATCGGAATTACGGTAATAGGCCATGCGTCCCTGCTTATAGAGTGGGACGGCAGACACATCTATTCGGACCCTTATGCCGAGGCCGGAGATTTCTCCGGCAGGGCCAAGGCTGATCTTATTCTGATAACGCACAACCATTATGACCATTATGACGAGAAGGCCTTTTCGTGCATAGCCACTCCGGACACGGCCTTCGTGGTAAGCAGGGATACCGGCAGGGTGGACGGCAGGTATACGGTCCTGGAGAACGGAGGTTCATGGAATTACGACGGAGTCACGATATATGCCGTGCCTGCCTATAATGTGAACAGGAGAAACGGGGAGGGCAACCTCTTCCACCCTAAGGGCGATGGGAACGGTTATATACTGGACTTCGCCGGTTTCCGCCTCTATATAGCCGGGGATACGGAGCCGATACCTGAAATGAGGGACATTACCGGCATTGACGTGGCTTTTCTTCCCAAGAACCTTCCGTTCACCATGACGGACGAAGAGTTTGCGGAGGCTGCCAATATCATAAGGCCCAAGTACCTTTATCCGATTCATTACTTCGAGCTGGATGCGGCGAAGCTGTCAGGCATGCTCGATGAAGGCATAACCATGATGACAAACCACAAATAAGAAATAGGACATATTATGATAAAGAGACTTATCGAATGCGTTCCCAATTTCAGCGAGGGACGCGACATGACGGTAATAAAACAGATTACTGATGCGGCTTGCGGCGTTGCCGGAGTCAAGCTTCTTGACGTGGATCCGGGTGCGGCTACCAACAGAACTGTAGTTACATTCGTGGGAGAGCCTGAACAGGTTGTGGAAGCTGCTTTCAGGGCCATAAGAAAGGCTTCTGAAGTTATAGACATGAGGCACCATCACGGAGAGCATCCAAGGATGGGGGCTACGGATGTATGCCCGCTTGTTCCCGTGTCGGGAGTGACCATGGAGGAATGCGTGGAGTATGCGAGGGCTCTTGGGGAAAGGGTTGCACGCGAACTCGGAATACCGGTATTCTGCTATGAAAATGCCGCCTATTCGGCAGAAAGGAGAAATCTTGCCGTATGCCGCAGCGGGGAGTATGAAGGACTTGCAAAGAGGTTCGCCGACGGATGCAAGCCGGATTTCGGCCCTGCCGTATTCGATGAAAATGTAGCCCGTACCGGAGCTACGGCTGTAGGCGCAAGGGATTTCCTTGTTGCCATAAACTTCAATCTCAATACGACATCTACCCGTCGCGCCAATTCGGTCGCTTTCGATGTGCGCGAGAAGGGACGCAAGAAAAGGGAAGGCGACCCTATTACCGGGAAAGTGGTCAAGGATGAGAACGGCAATGTGGTATGGATTCCCGGCACGCTGAAAGGCTGCAAGGCCATAGGCTGGTATATAGAGGAGTACGGTATAGCCCAGGTCTCCATGAATGTGACGGATATCAACAGGACTCCTGTCCATGTCGCTTTCGACGAGGTATGCAGGAAAGCTTCCGAAAGGGGACTGAGGGTTACGGGTTCGGAGATTGTAGGCCTTATACCTAAAAGGGTGCTTGTAGATGCTGGCAAATATTTTCTTGCCAAGCAGAACCGCTCGTGCGGCATACCTGAGGACGATATATTGAAAATAGCGGTCAAGTCCATGGGGCTTGATGACCTGAAGCCCTTTAACCCGAGGGAGAAGGTAATTGAATATATACTTGAGGATGAAGACAAGTCGGCAAGGCTTGTCGATCTTACGGTGCGCGGTTTCGCGGAAGAGACCTCAAGGGAGTCAGCCGCTCCGGGCGGAGGCTCTATTTCGGCTTATATGGGTGCATTGGGGGCGGCTCTCGGTGCAATGGTGGCCAACCTTTCCTCGCATAAGCGCGGTTGGGATGCCATGTGCCCCAAGTTCTCCGGTTGGGCCGAAAAAGGACAGGAGCTGATGTACGAGCTGCTTCATCTTGTAGATGAGGATACATCCGCGTTCAACCGTATCATGGATGCCTTGTCGATGCCCAAAAAGACGGATGCGGAGAAAGCCCTCCGCACTGCGGCCATACAGGATGCAACCTTGTATGCCACTGAGGTCCCGTTAAGGACGATGAAAGCCTCTTTCAAGGTGTTCGCACTTGTGGAAGCCATGGCTTCCGAGGGTAATCCCAACTCCGTTTCCGATGCAGGTGTCGGTGCCCTTGCCGCCCGTTCGGCTGTTCTCGGGGCTTTCCTTAACGTCAGGATTAATGCGGCCGGACTTGCTGACAGGGACAAGGCGGCGGCTCTCGTGGCTGAAGCTGCGGAAATCGCCCGCAAGGCAGAAGAATATGAGAAGAAAGTACTTGCCATAGTAGACACTAAAATCGGTTAGACGGTCAGATGAAGATAATAGGAACAGGCAGCGCACGTCCTTCAATGAGGGTTACCAACTCCATGCTGGAAAATTTTCTCGATACGAACGATGAATGGATAGTTACCAGAACGGGGATACATGAAAGGCGGGTAATTTCGAATGAAAATCTGGAGGACATGGCAGCCGATGCTGCAAACAAGGCTCTGGCCGATGCCGGAATCACTTCAGACCAGGTAGATTTCATTATCTGCTCGAATGTGGTGAACGAGTTCGTAACCCCGGGGCTCGGATGCATAATTCAGGGAAAGATAGGGGCCACCTGCCCTACGGTCGATATTAACTGTGCATGTACCGGCTTTCTGTACGCCCTTGACATAGCGGAATCTTTCCTGATAACGAAAGATATGAACAATATCCTGATTGTATGTGCGGAAGAACCTTCAAGGATGATGGACTGGAGAGACCGTTCATCATGTATACTTTTCGGGGATGCCGCAGGGGCGGTAGTGGTAACGAAAGGTGATGATCTCAAGGCCATACGTCTTTCCACCCATTGCAAGGTGGAAGCCCTTTACCAGAAGCGCAGGCTTCAGCCGACACCTTTCCTGAACAAGGAAGAGGATGACGGCGGGGTGATCATGAACGGGCAGGAGGTCTTCAAGCTGGCCGTTTCATCTTCCATAAAGGATATAGATACAGTGCTTTCGGTTGCTGGTATGACTGCCGATGATATAGACCTTTACGTGCTGCACCAGGCGAACGTACGCATAATAGAGGCCATAAGGCATTTTGTCAAACAGGATAAGGAGAAGTTCCCCGTCAATCTCGACAAATACGGGAATACCTCTTCCGCATCAATACCTGCCCTGCTTGATGATTTGAGCAGGGGAAATATGTTGAAGAGAGGGGAAATGCTGTTGCTGAGCGCTTTCGGCGCAGGTTTTACTACGGGGGCGGCAGTTCTCCGCTGGTCAAAATAGGAATAGTTATGAAAAACAGAAGAGTAGTTGTAACCGGTCTCGGGGCCATTACCCCGATAGGCAATGATGTACACACATATTGGGACAACCTTGTGTCCGGAGTCTGCGGTATAGATTACATAAGGCAGATTCCTGTTGACGGGCTTCCCGTAAAGATTGCGGGCGAGGTGAAGGATTTCAGGGCTGCCGAACACGGTCTCGATCCGAAAGCGGCTCGAAAGTTCGACCGTTTCTGCCAGTTTGCAATGGCGGCATCAAATCAGGCGGTAAAGGACAGCGGTCTCCGTTCATCGGACCTGCCGGCTGAGGACGGGCAGGCCAATATACTTTCATCCCGTTTCGGTGTATATATAGGTTCAGGGATAGGCGGCATGCATACTTTTGTGAACGAGACTGCAAAAATGATCAAGGACGGTCCAGGATGGGTGTCGCCCCTGTTCATACCTACAATGATAGCGAATATCGCCGCCGGCAATGTCGCTATTGCCCACAAGGCAAAAGGACCTTGCCTGCCTGTCGTTACTGCGTGCGCTACCGGTACTCATTCCATAGGAGAGGCCTACAGGGCCATCAGGTACGGGTATGCGGATGCAATTATAGCCGGCGGAGCGGAGGCGGCCGTAAGCCCGCTGGCAATCGGCGGTTTTGCCAACAGCAAGGCTCTTTCCCCGGCGGAAGACCCGACCCAGGCTTCACTGCCGTTCGATGCAAGGAGGCAGGGATTCGTAATAGCGGAAGGAGCCGGTGTAATCGTGCTTGAGGAGTATGAACATGCAGTGGGACGCGGGGCCAGGATATATGCCGAGGTCTGCGGTTACGGCAATACATGCGACGCCTACCATTATACGGCGCCGTGCCCTGACGGAAGCACTCCGGCCCTGGCTTTCAGCTATGCTTTGGAGGAAGCAGGCTATACGGATAAGGACATCCTCTATATCAATACGCATGGTACCGGAACGCCTTTGAACGACAAGGCCGAAACGGCTGCTGTAAAAATAGCTCTCGGGGAAGCAGATGCACACAGAGCCATACTTTCCTCTACCAAATCCATGACCGGGCATGCCCTCGGGGCGGCCGGCGGCATGGAGGCTGTAGCAGCCGTACTTGCGCTTGACAGCGGTATCGTACCGCCGACCATAGGCTACAAGGTACCGGATCCTGATTGCGACCTTGACTATACGCCGAATGCAGCGCGCGAAGCCTGTCCGACCATTGCCCTTTCATCATCGCTCGGATTCGGAGGGCATAATGCCGTGCTTGCTTTTAGAAAAGTATATGATAATGAAATCAAATAACTGAAATAAAATGAATAGGGAAGAAATCAAGAAGTTTTTACGTCACCGCGAGCCGATGCTGCTTGTGGACGAGATGGATCTCCAGGAGGACGGGTCCGTTGTAGGAAAGTACCGCGTAAAAGGCGACGAGTTTTTCCTTCAGGGACATTTCCCGGGACAGCCTGTCGTTCCGGGGGTGATTCTGTGCGAGATAATGGGGCAGTGCAGTTCACTGCTCATCAAGGATTATCTTGTAGGCCATACCCCCTTGTTTACCGGCATAGACAAGACCCGTTTCAAACACCAGGTCGCTCCCGGCGATACAGTGGAAGTGCATGCGCATATAACCAATCATCGCGGCATGCTGTTTTTTATTGATGCAAAGGCTTTTGTCGGTGATGCACTCTGTGTGGAGGCGACCCTGTCTTTTGCTATAGTGGACAATGACAAAATAAATCAATAGTATCATGGCAACAGGATTATTGGAAGGCAAGGTGGCCCTCATTACCGGAGCCGCCCGCGGAATAGGCAAGGCTATCGCGTTGAAACTGGCTTCTGAAGGGGCGTCAATAGCATTTACGGATCTTAAGGAAGATGATAACTTCCGCAATACCGTCGCCGAGATCGGGGCTCTCGGGGTGAAATGCCGCGGCTATGCCTCGGATGCTTCCGACTATGAGCAGTCCCATAATACGGTAGAACGTATCCATAAGGATTTCGGAAGGATAGACATATTGGTAAACAATGCCGGGATTACCCGTGACGGCCTGATGATGAGGATGTCGGAACTGCAGTGGGATTCCGTTATAACGGTCAACCTCAAGTCTGCATTCAACTTTACCCATGCAGTGGTGCCTGTCATGGCCCGCCAGAGAGGGGGAAGCATAATAAACATTTCCTCTGTAGTAGGTGTGAACGGCAATGCCGGACAGTGCAACTATTCGGCATCCAAAGCCGGTCTTATCGGTCTTGCCAAGTCTATAGCGAAAGAAATGGGCTCCAGGGGAATACGTGCAAACGCAATCGCCCCCGGATTTATAGTTACCGATATGACAAACGCCCTTCCCCAGGAAGTGCGCGATGAGTGGAACAAGAAGATTCCCCTCCGAAGGGGCGGGACTCCCGAGGACATCGCCAATGTGGCACTCTTCCTCGCATCGGACCTGTCGTCTTATGTGACGGCCCAGGTCATAGTATGCGACGGTGGAATGCTGTAGGGAGACGGCTGTTACCTTAAATATGATGCGGCGGCTGGATTGTTTTCCTGCCGCCGCATCGTGTTTACAGCGCCCGTTTTGTTTGCAGTTTTCTTAAATGTCAGTCATTGATTACTATCCTGAATCCGAACACCCCGCCTCCGCCTGTCTTTTCAGGGGAATATCCGTCTCTGTAAGCGGAACGGCAATAAAGGTAGTTTGACATGATATTGCTCCCTCTCAGGACTTTATATCTGCCGTACGAGCCTTGTTTAGGACCGGTAGGGTCGGTCTGGGCTCCAGGTTCATATTCTCCGTACCAGTCATAGCAGTATTCGGAGACATTGCCTATCATGTCGTAAAGTCCCCAGTCATTCGGCTTTTTCCCGCCTACGGGGTGGATTGTAGGCGTACTGACCCCGTCCCAGGAAGCCGCATCGAAAATCCATCCGTAATCCAGGACGTTTGCCGGGTCGTCACCGAAATAGTAAGCGGTGGTGGAACCGGCCCTGCAGGCATACTCCCATTGCGCTTCTGTAGGAAGCGAGCCACCGTACCAGTCGGCGAAAGCCTTTGCCCCGAACCAGGATACATGGCCTATCGGGCAGTCTTCATAACCATGGACAGGGACCCATGCCTTCTGCTCTGCGTTCCAGTTCACTCCGTGGTTATAGGGACCGTCTTCACCGGCATCCTTCGAACTGTCTAAAACAAATACCTTTGTCTCTGTAAGTTCCTGGCCGTTCTCCGTATAGGTGACTTCCCCCATACCGTCTTCCCCTATGCCGGAGGCGTTCAGGAAGTGCGCGAACTGTGTGGTGGTGATTTCGTACCTGCTCATTCTGAAACCTTTCGAGAATGTTATCTCCCTTTGGGTTTCATCAGGGTAGCGGCCTTCTTCCGTCTCCGGGCTGCCCATTGTGAATGTTCCGGCCGGTATGTCTACAGTCTCTATCTCAAAAGATGTTACTGTTATATGGCATTCGGCCGTGAAGCCCTTGTCTTCGGTTGTGACAGTAATTATGGCTTCCCCTTCGGCTATGGCCTTGATTATTCCGTTTCCGGATACGGATGCTATCTGTGTATCCGAGGAAGACCAGCTTACGTTACGGTTTGTCGCATTGGAAGATATGATTTCAGCCGTACATTGTTTTGTGTCTCCGGGGTACATGGTAATCCTGTCCGTATCAAGGCTTACGCCGGTTACAGGGATGAAGCCGACCGAAACCTTGCACAGGGCGGTGAAATTCCCGTCATTTGTTGTTACGCTGACTATCGTGCTGCCCAGGGCCACTGCTTCGACAAGCCCTTCCTGGGTTACCGTAGCTACCGTAGGGTCCGAACTGTTCCACACCACTGACTTGTCGTAGGCGTCCTCCGGCAGGACTTCGGCTGTAAGCTGTATGCTTCCCCCAACTTCGAGACTTGCTTCGGCAGGCGTAACTGTCACGCCCTCTACTCCTTTTTCCCTATCGCCCTTCTCATTGTCCGGACTGCAGGATACGGCAAGGCAGAGGAGCGCCGTTGCATATAAGAGGATGTTCTTCACTGAATGTTTCATAGCAATGTTTTTTATTCGGCATTATATACGATCCTGAATCCAACCTGGTTGAAATAGCGCCAGTCGGCATGGGACCAGCGGAGGGCAGAACGTATCGTTTCCGCCGTAAAGTACCAGCTTCCGCCGCGCATTTCGTATTCGTAGCCGAATTCGTTTTCTCCGGTGTTTACAGGGTCCGTTACCGGCCCTTCCGAATAGTAGCCGTTATAGTCGCGGCACCATTCCCAGACATTGCCGTACATGTCGTAAAGACCCCACTGATTCGGCTCTTTTGTCCCTACAGGGTTGGGATGCCCGTCGGAATTGTCCCTGTACCATGCGTACGAACTCATCTGGGCCGAACTGTTGCCGAAAAACCAGGGGGTGTCTGACCCCGCCCTGCAGGCATATTCCCACTGTGCCCCGGTAGGGAGGCTTGCACCATAATATTGGGCATAGGCCATTGCCCCGAACCAGCTGACAAACACTACCGGGCAGTTCTCGAATCCTTCAGCGGGCTCCCATTCGCTCCCGTTCCATCCGCATCCCCATACATCGTTCTCTGCTCCCGTGATGTTTTCGTCGTAACTGTCCGCTATGAGAATTTCGGTTACCGTCTTTTCCTGGCCGGTAATCAGGTCCGTATATGTAAGCGTACCGGTCCCGTCCGGACCGACTCCCGTTTCATTGAGGAAAGCGGCGTACTGTGTATTGGTGACTTCGCATGCAGACATGTAGAAGTCTTTTGTAATCGTGACCTCATGCTGGGGAAGTTCATTATTCTGTTTTTGGGGATCTGTTTCCGGGCTGCCCATCATAAATGAGCCCGCCTTGATCCTGACCAGCTCTCCCGGATAGTCGGTCTCGAACCTTACGGTGACATTGCAGGTGGCTGTAAGGCCGTCTTCCGATGTTACGGCGGTAATTACCGCATCTCCGAACGATATTGCAGTGACTGTACCGCCGGCATCGACGGATGCTATCTCGGGGTGGTCGGAAGACCAGTTGATGATGGTGTCGGTAGCGTTTTCCGGAGTAACCGTAACCGTCAGTCCGAACGTTTCTCCCGGGCTCAGTTCAATTTCTTGAGGTTCAATGGCTATGCCTGATGCAGGTATAGCGTTCCGCTTTTTCAGAACAGCCGGACAGCAATGATTCGGCTGACAATGCAATCAGTACGGCAAAAAGTACTGTGATAATCCTGTGAGTTCTCATTTTGAAAATCTTTTGGATGTAAAATTATAAAAAATCAATAGCGATGACAATCCCGTTTATATTACATTGTTTGTACAATCTGGTGCAATTGCTTGATAAACTAAGCATCTGTCGAACATCCCGGTATGCTGCCGTAAAAAAGAATCCCCGAAGAGAAGAATTCTCTTCGGGGACCTTTGTGAGCTGAAAGCTCACTTTTACACACACGTCATGAAATTATTATCTGATATATTTAGAATAAATATATCCAAACTTATGTAAGAACTATCTATGGATTGTTCTCGAATCCGATTGTAAAGATATATCGCGGATATAGCAATTGCAAATTTTTTTATGTTTTTTCTGTTGTACATTGTTTGTACAGAAATGTGTAATGTATTGATGACAAATACCATTGCATTCAAAGAAAAACAGCCCGGGATACCAAAACCGGGCTGTTTTTCTGTCTGTCAGGAGCGTTTACAGGGACAGTCTCCTGTAGGATTCGTAGCGGAGCCTTGCAAATTCTTCGGTCTTGGCGAACAGTTCCTGTGCAGTCTCGGGGAAAGTCTTCAGCAGTGAGGAGTATCTTACCTCTCCCTTGATGAAATCCTGGAACTTGCTCCAGTCAGGTTCTTTGCTGTCAAGAGTGAAAGGATTCACGCCTTCTCCGGCAGCCGGATTGTATCTGTACAGATGCCAGTATCCGCATTCTACCGCAAGTTTCTCTTCATGCTGGCTTCTTCCCATACCGTTTCTCAGCCCGTGATTTATGCAGGGGGCGTATGCTATGATGAGGGACGGGCCCTGGTAGGCCTCGGCTTCTTTCAGCACTTTGAGGTAGTGGGCAGGGTTGGCGCCCATGGCAACCTGTGCGACATATACGTATCCGTAGCTCATGGCCATCATCCCAAGGTCTTTCTTGCGTACTTTCTTGCCCGACGTGGCGAACTTTGCTACGGCCCCTGCCGGTGTGGACTTGGAGGACTGCCCTCCGGTATTGGAATATACTTCTGTATCCAGTACAAGGACATTTACATTCTCTCCGGAAGCAAGCACATGGTCGAGTCCGCCGTATCCGATGTCATAGGCCCATCCGTCACCGCCTATAATCCACTGGCTGCGGGCCGCGATATAGTCCTTGTATTCGAGTATCTGCCGGCATAACCCGCATTTGGATTCCTCGAGCATGGGAGTCAGCAGGTCGGCTACCTCCCTTGTGGATGCAGGGTTTTCGCTGTCGGCAAGCCATTTTCCGAAGAGCTCCTTCATCTGCGGGGTACATTCGCCGCACTCGAGGCCTTCCCTGAACAGGCGGGATACGGTCTCGCGCAGCCTTTTGGTCCCGAGCCTCATTCCGAGACCGAACTCTGCGTTGTCCTCGAAAAGCGAGTTGTCCCAGGCCGGACCCCTGCCGTTCTTGTCGGTGCAGTACGGGGATGAGGGGAATGATGCGCTGTATATTGAAGAACAGCCTGTGGCGTTGGCAACCATCATTCTGTCACCGAAGAGCTGCGTTATCGTTTTTATGTAAGGCGTTTCACCGCAGCCTGCACACGCTCCCGAGAATTCGAACAGTGGCTGGGCAAACTGCGAATTCTTTACGCTGGCATCCTTCGGCGCAATGCCGTCCCTGTACCCGACATTGGTGTTGAGATAGTCAAAGTTCTCCTGTTCAGCCATTTGGGTGTCAAGGGGCTTCATTATCAGCGCCTTGTTCTTTGCCAGGCATACATCCACACAATTGCCGCACCCGGTGCAGTCCATCGGGGATATCTGAATCGTGAAATTGTAATCCTTGAAAGCGGCATTCCCCTTTATGCTTTTGATCTTGCCCGAAGCCTTGGCAAGTTCCTCATCCGTAGAAAGGAACGGCCTTATGGCAGCGTGGGGGCATGAGTATGCGCACTGGTTACACTGTATGCAGTTTTCAGGAACCCATTCCGGGACATTCACGGCAATGCCTCTCTTCTCGAATGCGGCTGTACCGGCCGGTATAGCCCCGTCTGCATATTCTCCCGTGAATGCGCTTACAGGAATATCGTATCCGTTCTGTGCATTGACTACGTCAGCCACATTACGCACCCATTCCGGGGCCAGCCGGTTGAAGTTGGCTGGACGGAATCTCGAACTGATGTCCTTCCATTCCTCGGGAATGGACAGTTCCTCGTATTCGGCCCCGCGGTCCACTGCCGCATAATTCATGTTGACCACCTTTTCACCTTTCTTCCCGTAGCTCTTGTCTATGGCTTTCTTCATCAGGGCGACCGCCTTCTCATAAGGTATTATGCCCGTAATCTTGAAGAACGCCGACTGGAGTATTGTGTTCGTCCTGTTGCCGAGTCCGATTTCTTCGGCAATCCTGGTGGCATTTATGATATAGACTTTCAGGTTTTTTTCTACTATTACCTGTTTTACGTGGTCCGGAATCCTCTTTGCAGTTTCCTCTGCCGTCCACAGGCTGTTGAGCAGGAACGTGCCGTTCCTCTTGATGCCCTTGAGCACATCGTATTTGTTGAGGTAGGACGGTACGTGGCATGCTACGAAATCAGGGGTGGAAACCAGGTAGGGCGAGGTTATGGGGCTGTCTCCGAACCTGAGGTGCGAGCAGGTGTAGCCTCCCGATTTCTTCGAGTCGTAATCGAAGTATCCCTGGCAGTACTTGTCCGTATTGTCACCTATGATTTTTATGGTGTTCTTGTTCGCCCCGACGGTACCGTCAGACCCGAGACCGTAGAACTTGCATTCGTATGTGCCTTTCTTGGCTAAGGATACCTCCTCTCCTACCGGGAGGGACTTGAAAGTCACATCGTCTGTTATGCCTATGGTGAAGTCCGTTTTCGGCTGTTTCATTTTAAGGTTCTTGAAGACGGCGAATATCTGTGCGGGACCTGTGTCCTTTGATGAAAGCCCGTAACG
>DVLA01000009.1 GCA_018715745.1 Candidatus Coprenecus stercoripullorum | reverse complement strand
AGATGTGTATAAGAGACAGTTCGGGAACAGGTACAAGCCCCAACTTACCGCCCTCACACACAATGCAGCAGAACGTCCCCGAAAGACGCCGCACAGTAAATTCGACGGACGAGTCCTTAAGAAAGCCCGTTATCTCATCACACAACCGCTCCTGATTCATATTTCGGAAATCGGGGACAATAAATTTGCAAAATCCATCCATTATGCCTACTTTTGCGGACCGAAACGATTCGCTAGCTCAGTTGGTAGAGCACAACACTTTTAATGTTGGGGTCTTGGGTTCGAGCCCCAAGCGGATCACGAAAAGAGGCGTATCACTCTCAGGTACAGCCTCTTTTCTTTTTACCTCGTCAGCATTGTCACCGTATATTGTCTATCAGCGCCACAGCATAGGCCGCTATGCCCTCCTCCCGGCCCGTAAATCCGAGGCGTTCCGTCGTCGTTGCCTTGACTGAAACGGAACTTACGGGAATGCCCATGGTTTCCGAAAGGTTCCTGCGCATGTCCTCAATATACGGTGCGACTTTAGGCCGCTGTGCGACTATCACTATATCGACATTCCCGACGGCATACCCGTTTTCCGAAAGCATGCCGCACACTCTTTCCAGCAATATCCCGCTGGCGATATTCTCGTATTTCCCGTCGGTATCGGGAAAATGCCGCCCTATATCCCCCAGGGAGGCGGCGCCGAGCAAGGCATCGCACAAGGCATGAATGGCCACATCTCCGTCGGAATGTGCCACGCAACCCCTGTCGTGCGGTATGTCCACTCCGCAAAGGACTAACCTCAGGCCTTTCTCAAGACGATGGACGTCATAGCCGTTGCCTATTCTGACGGTAGTCATCCTATGAGTCCTGCTATACTGTTTTCCAGATCCCTGGGATTGAGGATATTCCTGCCGACAATATCTCCGGAAGAGGTTATCAGGAATACGGCCGGTAATGACGAGACGTTGTACGACAATGCATTGACAGAAGACAGCCCCCCGTTGTCATAGACATTCACCCACGGCAGGCCCTGCACCCTGACCTGTCTGGCCCAGGCTGCCTTGTCCGGACCTACAGCAACCTGATACACCTCAAGGCCGCGGTCTCCGTATTTTGAGTAAATGGACTTCAACTCGTTGTTCCACATCTTCTGGTTGTCGTCACCCGCATTCCAGAATACGAGTACTACTGTCTTGCCGCCAAGGTCGGAAAGCCTCGAGACGTTCCCGTCAACGCCGGGCAGGGCTATATCCGGATAACCGACCGTGCCAGCCTTGGACAGCCTGTCCTCAAACGCCTTACCGTTCCTCGCCCTTTCAAGGTCATCAGCCAGAGCCTTCACAAGACCGGATGTCGGATATACTGCGCTCAGCGAATCATAAACCATCTGCCTTATGAACATGTCTTCAGTGCCTGAAAACAGGGGAAGCCCGTCTGCAAGGTCCATGTATACGACCGGAATAAGGGTTATCGAATGAGGGTTGTCATAAATATAGCCTATGGCCTCACGCCGGCATTTCATATAAAGGGATCCCATCTCGGAAAGAAGCCTGCGCTCTTCCCTGCCGTCCCCGGCCGCCGTGGCATCTATCAGCCTTGCGGAAACGGAATCCATCATGGAATAAATACCGCCGATTTTACGGTTGAACTCTATCATTTTCAACGATTCTTCCGAACCGGACAGGCCTGTAACCGTGCCATCGGCGCCGATATCGAGTACTACCCTGTCGCCGTCATAAAGGACTACCGGGGTCTGAATCCCCCCGCCGACGGAAAAATAATACAGTTCGGGGGCTCCGTCTGGAATGTCCGCCTCATAACGGAAACTGCCGTTGTCGGAGAAAACCGTATCCGTCCCGGCCGCCATTCCGGACCACGGCCTGTATACAGTCACGAAAGACGAATCCGGAGCATCGCAGACACGCACTTCAACCACTGCGGTATTCCTCACTGTGCAGGATACTGCCAGCAAGGCAAGGGAGGCCGTAATGAAGAAACGCCGCCTCATTGCCTTTCAAACTGACGCGAGATGGCTTCCGCTATCTCTGTAAAACGTTCCGGGGAAAGGGAAAGCTTGGGTTTCCCGAAGTCCATGTCCGCCTCCGTCTCCATAGGGACAAGGTGTATATGCGCATGCGGCACTTCCATACCGAGTACCGCCACGCCCACCCTCTTGCAAGGCAGGGCCGACTTCATGGCCCGGGCCACTTTCCCGGCGAAAGCGAAAAGCCCGAGATAGGTATCCTCGTCCAGATCGAAGATATAGTCCACTTCCTTCTTGGGTATGACCAGAGTGTGCCCGCATGCAATCGGGTTGATATCGAGAAAGGCATAAAACCTGTCATCCTCCGCAATCCTGTAGGAGGGGATTTCGCCGTTGGCTATTTTTGTAAAGACCGATGCCATAACCTGTCAGATAGATATATCCAGTATTTCGAATTTCAAAGTGCCGGAAGGCACCACAATGTCCACCGTCTCGCCCTTGCTGCGGCCTATCAGGGCTTTTCCTATGGGTGTGGTGACCGCAAGCCTGCCGTCCCTGAAATTCGCCTCGCTCTCCCCTACAAGGGTGTATTCCATAACGGCTCCGTTTGCAAGGTTCTTGAGTTTTACCTTATTGAGTATCTGTATCCTGTCAGTATTGATCTTGGTTTCGTCTATTACCCTTGCATTGGCGACAAGGTCCTCTAACTTGGATATCTTCAACTCCAGCAGTCCCTGTGCTTCCTTGGCTGCATCATATTCTGCATTCTCAGACAAGTCCCCCTTGTCCCTTGCTTCCGCTATCTGCTTGGATATTATAGGTCTCTGCGATATCAACTGAGCGAGTTCCGCCTTGAGCTTTTCAAGGCCGTCCGCTGTTACATAATGTGTTCCTGACATAATCTGACTCCTGTTGTATATAAAAATTAAAAAAGATTCCGCCGGAGCGGAATCCTTTGATGCAAAGATACGAAATTTTCATTACAAAAAATACCGCAAGCTATTTTTCCAGAAATTTAGGCCGCATTATCTCGGAATATATGATAAGTTTCCTCGGATCTATCCTCTCGGGCCCGGCCTTCCGGGCTTCCGGGATGACAGGCGCAATATGCCCGGGACGTGGCAGGCCGTCCTGCGCGGAAGCGGCAGGGCCGCCTTCTTCCGCAGTATCATTTTCCGGGAAGCCGGTACCATAATGGATATCGGCAGCCTCTCCGTCCCCGGGAAGCATGTCCCCGTTCCTGTTTTTTCTTTTTCTGCTTCCCTCAAACACAACGGGAAGCACGAACACAAGCAGTCCTATAACCAGTGCAGTCCAGTCCATCTCAAAGATTATGTCCTTTAAAATAATTCCTTACAAACAGTTCGTCTACGCTTATCTGATACCTTAGGGCCTCCATCGAGTCGAATTTCCGTTCATCCCTTATCCTCTCCATAAACTCGACCTTTATATCCGCACCGTACAGGTCGTCATTGAAATCCATTATGTAGGCCTCTACCGTCCTCGGATTCCCGCTGCCTACCGTAGGG
>DVLA01000058.1 GCA_018715745.1 Candidatus Coprenecus stercoripullorum | reverse complement strand
GCATGGGACCGTGCCGGGGCAAGAGATGCCTGCCAAGGGCAAAGTCAGCGCTGAAGGCTTACGGCATTGAAGTCACCGGTGACTTTACGCCAAGGGCGCCAATGGCCGCCCAGGTCGGCCTCGGCGAGGTGGCAGGCAGAAAAGAGGGACGCAGCCTTGTACTCCATCCTTCGGCTTCCATCCTAAACGGAGGAAAATGCGGGGCGCTTATTGCCGGAGGGGGAATGGCCGGTTCATCACTGTTCCGCTATATGGCGGAGGCAGGGTTTTCACCGGTTCTGGTCAACAGGGATCGCGGAAGTTCCTGGCGCAACATCGCAGGCGGACGCCCGGCGTTCTCACTGCCTGCAATTGCCGACATAGCAGATCACAACCTGGACATATTCAAGGAACTGGACAAAAAAGCCGATATCGGATTCCGCTTGACAAGATACGTAAACTTCGCACACGACAGCCAGACCTTCAGGGCACTTGAGGAATCAATGAAGTGGTCAAAGGCGTACATGGTAGAAAGCAAGGACTTCCGCAAGGAAATATCGGAATACATGAACCCCGGCCTTTCGCTTTACACACATGCCCTTATAACCGAAAACTGCTGGCAGGCAAACCCGGGCAGGACAATTGAACTTATCAGGGCGATAGGGACGGAAAAGGGGGGACGGGTGATGGAAGATACCGAACTCATCGAGGTCTGCCGCAAGGGGAAAGGCTACGAAGTAACCCTTAGGGACATATCCGGCCGGTATATTAAAATGGAAACCGAAATATTCGTGAATGCCCTGGGTGCTTCCGCCCCCGTATTTGCGGAAATGCTCGGCTACCACACCGGCCTGTTCCCGGTAAGGCACCAGGCTTTCATAACCAAAAGGCTGCCGCTCCTTGGCAAGGGAGGAGGCCCGCTTGACATGCTTATCGACCGCCGCAAATACAAGGGCTTCTCGGCAGTCTACGGACAGCAGCTCGCACACACAGGGCAGATAATCGGCTGTGCATCCCCGGCTTCAGACCCCTCGGAAGCGGGAAGGAACCTCAAGGTAAACACCGAAGATTTCATAGAGATAGCGGCAGAAGTATTTACAGAGTGGCTGCCGTGCATAGGCAATGCAGGCATCCAGGCCACATGGTCCGGCTACTACACCGAGCCAAGATACATAGTTGATCCTGAAGCCGGTCTGTTCATAGGCATGCGCGGTCACGGGTTCATGCTCTCCCAATACATAGGCAAACTGTTCGTGGACTCTCTCACGGGCAAACATGTACCGGAATATTTCAAGGAGTTGAAACTGGGAGGGAACGGCCTGAGTGAAAATGCTTTCAAATAAATTTGCGATATATTTATATTCCTACGGATTTTTAACTATATTTGCGGTTAAAATAATAGAGAATTATAAATTTATATAAAACCTCAAAACACATGAAAACTGTACGTCTTATTATTGCAACCCTGCTTGTTCTTTCAGTCAGCAGCGCTGTTGACGTTTTTGCCCAGGAAAACAACAACCGCGACGAAAACGGCAAAATCGTAAGAGGCCCGTACGAAACCAACCGTCTTTTCGACAATGTCTGGATAGGCGTTGCCGGTGGTATCAACCTTTACGAGATGGGGTTCAATGATCCGGGCCCGTTCGGTGGCCGCATATCAGCCGCCATTGATATAAATATCGGAAAATGGGTTACCCCGAGCGTTGGTCTGCGTATAGGGTATTCCGGCCTGACCGCCAGCGGATGGTCGCATACCGCTACCCCCTACTCTCCCAATTTCGACGAAGGCAAAGGGCTGTATAAAAAACAGTTCGGTACAATGTTCGTACATGGTGACGTAATGTGGAACATATCAAATGCCTTCAGCGGATACAAGGAGACAAGGGTATGGAATTTCATTCCTTTCCTCAGTGCCGGAGTAGCATATTCCTATAAGAACGGGACGAATTACAGCAACAAGGAATTCGCTGTCGCTGTCGGTTTGCTGAACAATATCAGGCTCAGCAACCGTATCGACCTCACCCTTGAGCTCCGCCAGTTCATTGTAAACGGCAACTACGATTCTTCCAACCAGGGAGGGCTTGCAGGCATGTCGTCAGTCACCCTTGGCGTAGCGGTAAAACTCGGCAAGACGAACTTCAACCGTTCCAACAGAGCCGCCAACGAACAGCGCATCGGAGACCTCGAAGCCCTCAACAAGGAACTCAATGACAGCAATTCAGCCCTCAACAAGGCCAACGATGATTTGACAAACGAGAACAAAGGGCTTCAGGCCAAAATAAAGGACATGGAGGACAATCCTCAGGTCGTAGTCGAAAGGATAATGCTCGACGTAACCCCCTGCACGGTATTCTTCGAAATCGGCCAGACAGTTCTCAGCGAAAGGGAACTCGCCCACCTCGACTTCTATATCAAGAATGTAATCGAGCAGGACAGCGAAAAGACATTCACCCTCATCGGTTCGGCCGACAAGCAGACCGGAAGCAAGAGACGCAACCAGCAGTTGAGCCAGATGCGTGTAGACTATGTTTGCGACATACTTCTCAACAAGTACAACATTCCGGCTGAACGTCTGATCATCAAGTCTGAAGGTTCTGAAAACAACCGCTTTGAAGAGCCTGCTCTCAACCGCGCCGTAACAATAGAATAAGTTTACATACTGTATATATAAAAAGTGGGACCGGTAATTCCGATCCCACTTTTTATATATAACGGGCACATGTATACACTTGGACATATATGCGTATCTTTGTCGAAAAAAATGATGTACAGACTGCTGTTGGCTATTGTCATCCTGCTTCCTTTCATGCCGCCGGCCTGCTTTGGAAAAGGACGGAAAGCGGATACTCTGTCGCCCATATCCTCTATAAAGGGGGCGGACATCATCCTATATGACCTGTACAGGCAAAACAAGGGAGAGGAAGACGGCCCCGCCTACGCCATGATGTTTCTCGACAGGGTTGACACGACGTCGATGGATCTGCGTATAGCGGAAATATGGGACTACGTAGCCGACTATTACGAAAAGGAGGAATACAGGTTTACGGATGCAATAAAGGCATTGGAAAAATCCCTAAAAATATACGGATACAACTCAGAAACGCTGAAATACGGCAGGACAGAGTACAGGCTGGCGACCTTATACATGAAAAAAGAGCTGTACCACAGGACTCTCGATTATGTAATGAGAGCCTCTAAGATATTTTCCGATGAGCAGGATATTCCCGGGCTGCTCGACTGTTACAACCTTCTTGGCGTAGTATATTATGTATGCAGGGAATATGAGGAATCGGGGGCATATTTCGACAAATACGCCGAAGGGGCAAGGAAACTCAACGATACAAGCAGGATCGTTGCCGCCATCAACAATTCCGCCCTGTTGTCAAACACGCTGAAAGATACCGTAAAGACAAGCAAACTGATCCAGGAGTCGATAAACCTCTGCTCGCAACAGAAAGACACTGTAAGGTTGGGCAAGGTATATCTCAATGTATTTGAAACCTACATCAGTATGGGAGACATAGAAAAGGCTGAAGAGTGTCTGGAAATGGCAAAGCGGTACATAACATCCCGCGAGGACATCGGGACCTATTATATGAAATCCGGTATATTCGAGGCCTACAGGTCCAACCGGGAAGAAGCCATAACTATGCTCAACAAAGCCCTTGAATATTTCGACAAAGGGGAGCTCGACAAGAAGAAACAGTTTTGCCTCAGGCAACTGCACAGGCTGTATGCGGAAGGGGAAGACTGGGAAAACGCATATAAATCGCTGGACAGGTTCTATATGATAGACATGAACGACAACAGCGAGGAAATGCTTCTCGAACTCTTCCATTACCAGAGTGAAATGGAAATCCAGGCAAGCATAGAGCAGGCACACCAGAGGCAGAACCGACAGAGGCTGATTTTCGTATCAGGCATGTGGCTGCTGCTGCTCGCGGCATTCTCGCTTGTTATGACAATAAAAAGAAAAAGGCTGGAAATCAAGCAGAGGGAGACGGAACTTGCCAGTCAGGAAGAAATTCTTGAGATGAAGAAGCTCAAGCAATATCATATAGACAGGATAACCGAGGAGGTCATAAACAGGCTGACTACTCTCAGGAAAGAAATAAAAGAGGCCACCATACGCAGCAGAATCAACCAGATATGCAAAGACATAGCCTCAACGAAAAACGAAGAACACTGGAAAGAGGTCAGCCAGTATATACCTGAATACAGCGGGAGCTTCTATCAGAACCTGATAAAGGCATTCCCGAATCTCACCATAAACGAAAGAAGGCTCTGCACCCTGCTCAACAGGAATCTCACCACAAAGGAGATTTCCGAAATCACCAAACAGAGCCTGCAAAGCATAAATACCGCACGCGGAAGGCTCAGGGGGAAACTCGGCATTACAGGCAATGATATAAGCCTGCAGGAGTTTTTATCAAAGTTCAACTGAATAGCTGCCACACAATTGTCAATATGTGTACAAACAATGTACATATACCTTATTGAAAATTATTTTGCGGAACTTGGAGCATAGAGTATTTTTATCACAGAAAAACCATACAGAAATGAATGTAAAGACAGTTTTATCGTGTATCCTGCCATTATCGCTTATCATAGGATGCACGGACGCAAATGAAAAGCAGAACGGCGCCACAGCCATAAAGATTACAGAAGAGAACGTGACATTAATAATGGAAGAGAGCATCAGGCTTACGGTCGAAGTAGAGCCTGCCGATGCCGACATAATATGGATAAGTTCCAACCCCGTTGTCGCATCGGTTGACAACGACGGGCTCGTAACGGCCAATGTAACCGGCCAGACCACAGTAACCGCTTCCTCCGGAGAAGTCTCGTCATCATGTACTGTTACTGTAATCGGCCAGCCAGCCGAGTCCATTACTCTCGACATTACCGAGGTGACATTGCCAGAAGGCGACAGCATCCAGCTCGTTGCTACGGTCTTGCCTGAAGACACCTACGACATGACCGTAACCTGGGAAAGCGACAACACTGAGACAGCTACCGTCGACGGGAGCGGCAAGGTCATGGCGGAAGGGCCCGGCAATGCAACGATAACAGCCAGAACCGGAGATGTATCGGTGACATGCTCCATAACGGTTACAGACACTCCGGACATCGGTGACTATTATTATGCCGACGGCACTTTTTCCATAGACTACAATCCTGAAAAAGAAGTAATCGGCATTATATTCTGGATAAATGACGACAAGGAAAGCGGAAAGATTCTCCAGATGCAGGAAGCAAGCCTCGTCTGGGGAGAAAGGGACGCCGAAGTGGACAACTACGACAGGGCCGACGGGAAAGGCAATACCGCCAATATAATGTCCTACGTCTCGGAAAACGGCAAATGGGACGCATTCCCTGCCTTTGAATACATAAACGGACTCGACATGGGCGGACTGGACTGGTATCTGCCGTCTACTCTCGAACTCAAACAGTTATATTGCGCCATCAGCGGAAGCAAATGGACTGAGGGCAACGACTGGCCCGATGAGGACGTAGCCGTACTCAATGACGAGGAGCATTCCCAGGCAAGGGCCGCATTCAACGACAGGATCTCCGAGGCTGGCGGGACGATAATAAACATGAGCGGATATACTTACTTCTCATCCACATCCGTAGACAACCAGACCGCTTGGCAGATCAACCTGAAATTCGGTGTGGGATACAATATGGGAAGGAACGGCACAAACCGTGTCAGAGGCATCGCTGAATTCTAAACAACAATTTCATACAAGTTCAACAAAGGGCCGCCGCGACTGTGTTCCGGGCGGCCTTTTCCATTTCAGTGGGCGTTTCCGGCCAGGCAGTTCCGTCCGGCCGGAGCATCAAGGGCAACGCTGCCGGCCGAGTAAATAAATTTGTTCTGCACCCGGCTTATTAGTATATTTGCAGATTGACATTATATTCCGAAACAGCATATATGGGAAAAGTTATCGCCATTGCGAATCAGAAAGGAGGGGTCGGAAAGACCACAACATCGATAAACCTTGCCGCCTCACTTGCAGTACTCGAGAAAAAGACTCTCCTGATTGATGCGGACCCCCAGGCCAATACAACGTCAGGCCTTGACCTCGATCCCGACTCCAACGAGAAAAAGACCCTGTATGAAGTGCTGATAGGACAGAAGAGCCTGCCCGAGGTCATAACAGGGACCGGCATAGCCGATCTTGGGATTGTTCCCTCACATATAAACCTCGTCGGAGCCGAAATCGAACTGATCAATGAAGAGAACAAGGAGTCTGCCCTTAAAAACGCCCTTGAAGCGATACGCGACCAGTACGAGTATATCATAATAGACTGCCCGCCTTCGCTCGGGCTTATTACCGTAAACTGCCTTACTGCCGCCGACTCCGTGATTATCCCTGTCCAGACAGAATTCTTCGCGCTTGAGGGCCTCGGGAAACTACTGAATACCATAAAACTCATACAGACAAGAATGAATCCTTCCCTGAAAATCGAAGGGTTCCTGCTTACCATGTACGACGGAAGGCTCAGGCTTGCCAACCAGGTCGTGGAAGATGTACGGAAACATTTCGGGGACATGGTCTTCAAAACATTAATACAGAGAAACGTAAGATTAAGCGAAGCCCCGTCTCACGGAAAACCTGTAATACTGTATGACGCAGTGTCCGTCGGTACAAACAATTACCTTAATCTGGCCAAGGAAATAATAAACAACAACTCATAATATGTCTACGAAAAAACCGGCTTTGGGCAAAGGGCTGGAGGCTCTTATCTCCAACGTAAATGAATTTTCAGGCAACAAAAGTCCGGAAAAACGCCCGGCAAATCCGGCTTCCATAACAGAAATTGCAATAGACAGCATATCGGCCAATCCGTTCCAGCCACGCTCCAATTTCGAGCAGTCAGCCCTCGAAGAACTGGCTGCCTCAATAAGGCAGTTCGGGATTATACAGCCTATAACCGTAAGGAAAACAGGGGACAAGTACCAGATTATAAGCGGAGAAAGAAGGTTCAGGGCTTCAAAGCTCGCCGGTCTGGAATCTATTCCGGCCTACATTAAGGAAACCGACAATCAGGGCATGATCGAGATGGCCATTGTGGAAAATATCCAGAGGGAAAATCTCGATGCAATAGAAATTGCACTGAGCTTCCAGAGACTCATAGACGAATGCGGCCTTACACAGGAAGTCATGGCCGACAAGGTCGGCAAGAAAAGGGCGACTGTAACCAACTACCTCAGGCTTCTGAAACTCCCGCCCGAAATACAGGCCAGCATAAGGGACGGGAAAATATCCATGGGACATGCGAAAGCCATACTTTCCCTGCCGGAAGAAAGCGGACAGAAAGCCCTGTGCTCCGAAATAATCAAAAAAGGCCTTTCGGTCAGGCAGGCGGAAAGCAGGGTCCAGTCCTTTCTGAAAGAGACATCCTCAAGCAGGGAGAAGGAAATCCCGTCGGAACTTCCGGACACCTATTACAAAGTACTGGAGATAATAGGAAGGTATTTCGACAACAACATAAGTCTCAAACGTTCGGAAAACGGAAAGGGAAAAATCACAATACAGTTCTCAAGCGACAAGGAAGTGGAATCATTTTTGAATGCCATAGAAAGCATCAATTGAAAACGGAAGTGCGCAAGACCATAATATCAATAATACTGTTCCTGTCCTGTATCATTCCGGCCTCCGCGCAATTCGCGGACATGGGAGGCAACGATCCGTTCGGCAATAACAGAATGGACAATCAGAACGGGATGAACGGCAGGAACACATCCTCCGACTCCACGGAGCAGGTAGACCAGTATACGATAAAAAGGTATTTCAAATCCCTCGCCCACAAGGATACGATGGCCATAGGATGGGCTTTTGCAGGCTCCATCCTCCTTCCCGGGACAGGGCAGATCTATAACGGCGACTACTGGAAACTGCCTATACTCTATTGCGGGATAGGAGGAATGATAGGCGGCGGATGCTACTACAACTCGCAATTCAAAAAGACAGGCAGCAGCATAGACAAACGCAACAGCAACATCTTTTTCATAGGCGCCGCCGTATTCTATTGGGCCCAGCTTCTGGACGGAGCCGCCTCATACCAGACCTACAGGCCGCACCTCCCCGGCAGGGCTACGGTCTACTCCACCCTTCTCCCCGGTCTCGGGCAAATCTACAACAGGGAATACTGGAAACTGCCGATATATTATACGGCGCTGGCCGTCTCCGGATACTGCTGGTATTACAACAACATGCAATACCGCCGTTTCCAGTCGGACTACATAAAGGCCAGCAATCCCGACGGCGGATACACAGGTACGCTCTCAGCTGAGAACCTGCAGTATTACAGGGACCTTTACAGACGCTACAGGGACTATTCGATACTCGCTACGGTACTGTTGTACATCCTGCAGATAATAGACGCTGACGTATTCGGCACAATGAGTGACCTGAACGACAGTCAGCCGTCCGTATCCATGAAACTGGAACCGACGGTAATATATCCTATAAGCACAGACTTCAACCACAGCTATGCCGTAACCGGGCTCTCGTCAGGGGCCTTAGGATTCCAGCTAAGCGTAAGATTCTAATCCGAATGAGAATACCGACCATTATACCCGTACTGCTGGCACTATTGTCGATTCCTGCCGTTGCATCCGCATCCAGTGACAGGGTGCGCCAATCGGTATTTCCGAAGCAGGACTCCAGAAAAAGGCTCGTTGCCGAAAGGGATTCCCTCATGAGGGAGCTGGATGCCAGAAATGAAAAAATTGACAGCCTCCTGCTGATAATAGATGCTTTCTGTTCTTCTCCTGCGGAAGAAGATGAGGACGCCCCCTTTACATTCGGGATTGCAGATACGCTTTATACGGACGAGGTCTCTACGGACTCGCTCCTCAGCCTCTGGTACAACCGGAAAGACATGCAGCTCGTAGAAATGGAGCCCGCAGATATAGATTCGATGTCGATACAGTCGGATATTCCGGACTCGGTGTACATTGACAGGCTGCAAAAGATGAATTCATTCATCTCACTGCCGTACAACAGGACAATACGCAACCATATAGTTTACTATACGACCCGCATGCCCGACAAGATGGAAACCATTCTCGGACTCGGGAACTACTACATGCCGATATTCGAGGAGATATTCGACGAGCACGGACTGCCGGTAGAGCTCTCGGCAATGGCCGTAATCGAATCCGCCCTGAACATAAAGGCAGTATCAAGGGCCAGGGCGAAAGGCATGTGGCAGTTCATGTACGGTACGGCCAAAAGATATAACCTGACCATAAACTCATATGTAGACGAAAGATTCGACCCAGTAACATCGGCACACGCCGCTGCGGAATACCTGAAGGACTCCTACCGCATATTCGGAGACTGGGTTCTGGCCATAGCCTCCTATAACTGCGGGGCGGGGAACGTAAACAAGGCCATAAGGCGTTCGGGCGGATCCAGGGATTTCTGGGAGATATACCCTTATCTGCCAAGAGAGACAAGAGGATATGTACCGTCCTTCATTGCCGCCCTGTACACCATGAAATACTACAGGGAACATAATCTCACACCAAAGAGAATAGAGATGACGGCACATTTAGACACTCTCGTCATCAACAGAATGCTGCATTTCGACCAGATATCGCACTTTACAGGCGCCAGCATCGGAGAGCTCCGCCGCTACAATCCCCAGTATCTCCACGACATCATACCGGGTGTGGAAAGGGCATACATACTCAGGCTTCCTTTCCAGTACACTGCGGCATTCATAGACCATGAAGACGAAATATACGGATACCGGGATTCCGTTTATTTCAGCCCGGGCGCACTGAAGAAAATAGAATCAGGCACCCCGGCCAATTCCACCAGAATAGTCCACAGGGTAAAAAAGGGAGAAACCCTTAGCCACCTGTCCTACAAATACGGAGTAAAGATAAAGGACATACAGAGATGGAACGGAATAGGTACAGGTATCAGGGCAGGACAAAGGCTCGTTATCTATACAGGGGGCAAAGGGGCCCCGGCCGGAACGGGCACATCCGTTTCCGGCGGATATGAATATTACACCATACAGCGCGGGGACAACCTGTGGGATATCGCCAAAAAGTTCAGGGGCGTCACCGTAAACGAGCTGATGAAACTGAACGGGCTCACTGCCAAAAGCAGGATATACCCCGGGGACAGAATAAAAATCAGAAAGACAAACTGATCTGGAGCCTGAACCGCATATTGTCCTTTTCCCTTTCCTTATATTTTGTGCCTGACCACTTAAATCCGCATGAAAGCCACCGGAAAGGCCGGTATTGCACAATGGCGTAGGCGCTGACGCCGGTACCGTAATATACCGGGACTGAAAAGGAGTAAGGCAGATCCCTCTCATAGGAATAGATTCTGGCATCCCATTCCTCCGCCCTGAAAACCGTATACCCTGAAGAAAACACCAGTTTTCCGGACGGGCTGCCGTACCCCCAGCCTGCATGCAGCAATACTCCCGCCTTTCCGCTGTAAGAACATATCGTCCTGGCATCGAAGCTGAAAACCTGTCCTGAATAACTGTATCCGGCCCTTAACGAAAAAGCGTCTTTTCCCTGCTCCGGCCGGCCCGTATACCGTCCCCTGAAGTCCATAAGATGGCCTTCCGCAATTTCCCAGTCGCACCTGGCAGTGACCTTTATCGAAGACGTCGGGCCGTCTGTCCCGTAAAGGGGCCACGGATGCCAGGCATAATCGGCATCGGCCGAGACGGTAACTCCCGAACTACAGTTCCAAAGCATGGCAACCGCCGCACCGACCTCGTTGTTACAACGTGCAGAAGCCTTAAAGGCCCCGGCATACGTAGAAATAAACTTCTTGTCATAATAACGGAGCAGGGCTGAAACCTCAAAGCCGTTTGCCGACACATACCCGGCCCCGGCAACGGCCCCGATGGCCGGCCCCATATCCAGAGCGACCTCCGCAAACGCCCTGAGGCCACGGTACGAAAACAGGATATCGGCAGAGACATTACCCTGCCATCCGTCGTATTTCAGGTATCTGTTGTATACGGCATCCCTTCTGCCGTCCTTCAGGCCATAACGGTAGGCGGCACCGGTAAGTCCGACCCTGAACGAGGGAAATACACATGCAAGCACCGCCCCAATGACTTCCTCCCTCAATGCATCCTTGTTGGCTATAGAAGAAGAATCCGCATGCAGCCCGCCAGAGGGCAATGAATAAAAGCAACCGTCGCCCACCCTTGCATCCCTCCCGTTATTCGAATAGAACAATGTGGCCGAAAGCAACTCCCGGAAAGAAATGGTGGCGGCGACACCTCTGAAAAAACCGTCTTCGGAAGATGAAGTATAGGGAGAAACCGGTACGGGCCTGCGTATCGCCTGCGAAGGCGACGAAAGTCCGGAAAGTGAAAAGGAATTCCAGAACACCAGCCCCTGTCCTGCCCTGACAGTGAAGTCGCCTGCAACCGCATCCTTTAAAACGATCCCCTTTCCTATCCGGATATCCTTGAGATGGATATACAGGGACAGGAAATCCGGAAAGGCAGGCTCACCCGCATCCTTCTCCATCGTAAATCCGAACGACACCATTCCGCCATAGCCTGCCTTATACCTGAAATAACTGTACAGCGGGGAACCGTCATACTCCTGCCTTTCCCTTCTAAGGTCGAAACGGTTTTTTACCAGCACCCTGGCACTGGCCCTGTCCCGCCGTGCATCCGGCCCCTCAGCGACCGACAATGTGACAAAAGCCCTGAGCAGCTCCGTTTTCTCCTCTCCGAAACCGTCAATCAGGGCAAGTTCCGCAAAAGAGACCACAGGCCCGTACTCTTCCCTGTATTCAAGAAGCGACAGCACCATAAACGGATTCAGGAGAGGATTTGCCTCAAGTTCCTCCCTTGTAGCGCTGTTAAGCGCAAGAGGCGACATCGAGAGATCCTCGAGATACTCCATGACAGCCTCGGCCTCATCCTGTTCCGCATACTCAGACTCTACGAGCCTTATAATCCTGTCAGGCAGATTCTGCGTATAAAGTACGGAAGATGCCATAAAAAAGACAAGGGCGGCCACAGGGACCGCCCTTCCGTTAAATCCATCCCCTCTCATATCTTCCCCCCAGCAAGTATCGCAAGCCTAATTTACCTTGAACTTGTATTTTACTTCCTTAAGGTCTTCGTTCGCCTTCGCTATCTTCCTGCTCAGTCCGGACTTGTAATCCACTACTTTCCCTGAAAGGTCAGGATCGGAAAGCGCAAGTATCTGAAGTGCGAATACGGCCGCATTGGCAGCCCCGTCCAATGCCATGGTACCAACCGGTATGCCTGAAGGCATCTGAAGAATGGACAGCACCGAATCCCAACCGTCCATGGAATTGGATGACTTTATAGGAACACCGATTACCGGCAGCGGCGTATATGCGGCTATAACGCCAGGCAGATGCGCTGCCCCCCCTGCTCCCGCTATAATCACTTTAATACCGCGCCTGTGCGCGTTCTTGGCGAAGTCCATCACCATTTCAGGTACCCTGTGGGCCGAAAGAGCATTGATTTCAAAAGGAATTCCCATCGAGTCGAGGAATTCGGCAGCTTTCCCCATGACTGGCATATCCGAAACGCTGCCCATAATAATAGAAACTACCGGTGTCATATGTAAAAATTTGTTATTTTAGCATTTTATTTCCTGAACTGCAGCAAAGTTACTTAAAAAACATGGACCGCATAAAACTTCACGACAAATTTTTCAGGCTGTTCATTCCCAACAGCAAGATAGAAGAAGCCATAGAAAATGTGGCCGAAAGGCTCAACCGTGACTACAAGGATGCAGACACCCCCATATTCCTGAGTGTTCTCAACGGTGCGTTCATGTTTACCGCATCGCTTATGAAAAACATCCGTTTCAATTCTGAAATAGCCTTTGTCCGCCTTGCATCTTACAGCGGTACGAGCTCTACGGGAAAGGTCAACAGGATTTTAGGACTCGACAGGAACGTGAAAGACCGCAGCATAATAATAATAGAGGACATAGTGGATACCGGCGGGACAATAGCCGAGCTTTACAGGATACTGCAGGAAGAAGGGGCTGCAAATGTCAAAATCTGTACGCTTTTCCTCAAGCCCGGCTCATACAGGGGAAGCATCCCCATAGATTACGCCGCAATGGAGATCGGCAATGAATTCATAGTGGGATACGGCCTGGATTATGACCAGATAGGAAGACAATACAAGGATATATACATAATAGACCAGGCAGATGACTGCAACACAGCTGCCGGCAGGTCCTTATAATAACTATGCCAACCATATAATCAACCGATACGATGAACTATTACATTCTTCTCGGACCTCCGGGCGCCGGCAAGGGGACACAGGCCGGACTTATTGTGGAGAAATACGGATATCTGCATATTTCTACGGGAGACCTTTTGCGAAATGAAATCGCAAAGGGTACCGAGCTGGGCAAAGCGGCTTCGGAAATAATCAACAGGGGCGATCTCGTCTCGGATGAGATTGTCATCGGAATGATCAGAAACAGGATAGAATCCGGCAAAGGTGCCAAAGGATTCCTTTTCGACGGTTTCCCGAGAACAATAGCACAGGCCGAAGCACTCGACAGGATGCTTGCGGATTTCGGCGGTGAAGTAAGTGCGGCCATTTCCATCAACCTGGACGACAGGATGATCTTCGAACGCATAAGGCACAGGGCCATGATAGAGGACCGCAAGGATGATACCGACCCGGTCACAATAGGGCACCGCATCTCAAACTACCACGAGAAGACGGAGCCGTTGATCAGTTATTACAGGCGTCAAGGCAAACTGCGCGACATACAGGGAGACGACTCCATTGATAACGTATTCAAAAGTATCTCTGCCATAATACAGTAACAGGCATAAAAAAACAAACATGCCGGGCTCGAATTTCATAGACTACGTCAGGATATTCTGCGCCTCTGGAAACGGGGGCAACGGTTCAACGCATCTGAGGCGGGAAAAATATATTCCCAAAGGCGGCCCCGACGGAGGGGACGGGGGTGACGGAGGAAGTATCATACTGCGCGGGGACAAGCAATATTGGACCCTTATCCATCTCAAATACCGCAAGCACATAAAGGCGGAACACGGCGAGGCCGGAAGCGGAGGTCTCAGGCATGGGGCAAACGGCAAAAGCGTGATTCTGGATGTACCCCTCGGCACCGTAGCGAAAGACGCCCAGACCGGCGAGACAATATGCGAGATAATAGAACACGGGCAGCAGGAGATTCTCGTAAAGGGTGGCCGTGGCGGTCTGGGAAACGACAACTTCAAGACCCCTACCAGGCAGACCCCGAGATTCGCCCAGGAAGGAGAACCCGGGAAAGAGGGCTGGTACATACTCGAATTGAAAATACTTGCCGATGTTGGCCTGGTCGGGTTTCCGAACGCCGGAAAGTCCACCCTGCTCTCAGCCGTATCCGCTGCCAAGCCGAAAATAGCCGATTATCCCTTTACGACGCTGGAGCCTAACCTGGGTATCGTAAGCTACCGTGACGGCAGATCTTTCGTCATGGCCGACATACCAGGTATCATAGAAGGGGCTCATCAGGGAAAAGGGCTTGGCCTGAGATTCCTGAGACACATAGAAAGGAACTCGATGCTGCTCTTCGTCATTCCCGCGGATTCCGATGACATTATAGCCGAATACCGTACACTGCTTAAGGAACTGGAAAAGTTCAATCCCGAGCTGCTCGACAAAGAAAGGGTTATCGGCATATCCAAGTCCGACATGCTCGACTCCGAGCTTCGCAGGGAGATAGAGTCCCAACTGCCGGAAAACACGGAATGCGTGGTATTTTCTTCAGTCAGCGGGGAAAACCTGCAACTGCTCAAGGACAGGATATGGAACGCATTGAACAAAGGCTGCCATGATTGAAAGTCTGATAGAAATGGACAGGGCAGCCTCTCTTGCGATTAACGGCCTGCATACCGGATGGGCAGACAGCATGATGATGTTCCTCTCCTCCCATACGGTATGGATTCCCCTGTATGTACTGACAGCCGTACTGATGTTCATTCCCAAGTGGTACGGGCCGGATTCCGAAGCCGGCAGGCTAAGGGACAGCGGGCGCAAGGTCCCTTTCTGGACTATCGCACTTACAGGCATCATAATGACAGTATTGTGCTTCGCTTTCACAGACTATTTTACGAATGTAATAAAAGAGACCGTACAGCGTCCCAGACCGGGACATGACCACATACTTTCAGGCCTGCTCCATCTTCCGGCGGGAAGGGGCGGACAGTTCGGGTTCTTTTCCGGACACGCATCCAACACTTTCGGGTTTGCGTTAATTACTTCATTGATATTCCGAAAGAAATGGTATACCTGGATTATCATGGCCTGGTCCGTTGCCATAGGGTTCAGCAGGATATATCTCGGGATGCATTTCGTTACCGATGTCCTGTGCGGAATGGCCTTCGGCACAGTAATTGCGACAATATTCTGGTTATTATACAGATTCATCATCAATGCTTTGCTATTCAGACGCGAACACTGACCCCTACTTCAACCTCGCGGCGGAAGAATTCCTTCTGACAAACGCCGCCGGTCCCATATTCAGGCTCTGGAGGAACTCCCCCTCCGTAATAATCGGGAGAAACCAGAATGCCATGGCCGAAATCAACACTGATTACGTAAAGGAACACAAAATACCTGTTATCAGAAGGCTGACCGGCGGAGGGGCGGTATTCCATGACCTCGGAAATATAAACTTCACATTCATAGACAGGAGAACGGATGCGGAGGATACTGCGGAAATGTTCAGGCGCTTCACGGCCCCGATTATAGAAGCCATACGCTCTTTGGGAATAAACGCATCGCTTGAAGGGCGCAACGACCTTACCGTCGATGGACGCAAGTTCTCCGGGAATGCCGTCTGCATACACGGGAAAAACGTGCTCCAGCACGGTACTATCCTGTTTTCCTCATCATTAGGCAGCCTGTCGGCGGCCCTGAGGTCCAGGCCGGAGAAATTCACAGGGAAAAGCGTACGTTCCAATGCCGCGCGGGTCACCAACCTGGAGAGGCATCTGCCTGAGGGATTGGATATGGATGTAACAGGATTTATGGAATACATACTGGATTTCATATCGGAAAGGACTGCGGGAACGGAATGCAGGGAATTCTCCCCGGAAGAGAAAAAGGCCATAAGGCTGCTGTCAGACAATAAATATTCTACGGACGAATGGAATTACGGCCGTTCGCCAGCATACGGGTACAGCTCATCTTTCCGCCTGCCATGCGGTTTCTTTGAAATATATATGGATGTAAAGCAGGGACGCATCACATCCTGCCGGATAATGGGAGACTATTTCTTCATAAGCCCTGTCGAAGAAATATGCCGGGCCCTGACAGGCGTAAGGCATGAGTACGGGGATATCGCATGCGCACTGGAAGGATTCTCCCTTAAAGACTACTTCGGGGAAGACATAAAAGAAGAACTCGTATCCGCTTTAGCAGGAACAGATAAAGCACAGGCATAACAATGGTAAAACAGACATTCCGCCTTACAGGCATGAGTTGCGCGGCATGCGCAGCCAGAATAGACAGGACGCTCAATAAACAGGAAGGAGTAAAATCGGCAGCCGTGAATTTTGCAACTTCGACCGTCCTGATAGAATACGACCCGGATAAATGCTCTCCGGAATCGATGCAGGCGGCAGTCAGGGATGCCGGCTATGACATGTTGACGGAGACAGAAAGAGAATGCGTGACAGGGGCAGAAGACGCCGAACTGAAAAACTACCGGAAACTCCGTGCAAAAACAATCGCGGCGCTGACAATGGCCGCTCCGATACTCGTGCTCGGCATGACTTCCATGGACAATACAGCAGTGAAGTATATCCTGTGGATTCTTTCTACCCCCGTAGTATTCATTCTGGGCAGCGGGTTCTTCCGGAACGCATGGAAACAGCTCAGGCACGGCTCGGCCAATATGGACACACTGGTAGCCGTCAGTACCGGAATCGCCTATCTGTTCAGCGTTTTCAACCTGTTCTTCCATCATGTATGGGAAGACAGGGGATTGCAGGCCCACGTATATTTCGAAGCTGCAAGCGTGATTATCGCCCTTATTCTTCTTGGCAGGCTTCTCGAAGCCAGGGCCAGGCACAGCACCTCCTCTGCCATACGCAAACTCGCAGGACTGCAGCCTGCCACGGCCAGGGCGGTAAGGGAGGACGGGACAGAGGAAACTGTCCCCATCAGGGATATAAACCCCGGTGAGACCATAATAATCAGGCCCGGAGAAAGAGTGCCCGTTGACGGTACCGTAACCGGGGGCGAATCCTATGTAGACGAAAGCATGCTGAGCGGAGAGCCTGTCCCGGTAAGGAAATATCCCGGTACAAGCCTGTATGCCGGTACAATAAACCAGAAAGGCTCCCTTGTTTTCAGAGCCGACAAAGTGGGAAGCCAGACTGTCCTGGCCCAGATAATCAAGATGGTGGAAGAAGCGTGCGGCAGCAAGGCGCCGGTACAGAAAACGGTAGATAAAGTTGCATCCGTATTC
>DVLA01000057.1 GCA_018715745.1 Candidatus Coprenecus stercoripullorum | reverse complement strand
ATCCATAGCCGTATCTTTCCTGTTCATACCTTTCCTGCAGCTTTCGGCGCAGACTGATACCGATATGGCAGCAGCCGCTACAGCCGAGGTGCAGACAGTGGCGGAAGACGCAGAGCAGGATGCCTACAATTACAGGCGCAGCTCCCTTTATTCGATACTTGTAAGCCATCCGCAGCTCAACATGGACGATGAGATCGTCGGAGCTTTCATGGCCCTCGAGACTCCTGACAAGTACAATGACCACGACCTGAGCGTAAAGGTCATAACGACGAAAACGAAAAAGAAAAAGGAAGTCCAGCTTCAGGTGGACCAGTTCCTGAAAAGTAACCAGGTCGCGAAGAGAATGGTATCCAAATGGTTCTCCCGCAACAAGGATAACGGCGGCTTCGATGACGCCCTCGTGCTTGAAAGGGGAATGTACGATGCGGACGCAGCCGATGTATCTATGGCCTCCCTGAACGTCAGGGGCGTGAGCGGCCTTGCCGACGGCGGTTACGAACTTATCGAGAATTCGTTCGTACTTGTCAACGACATACAGTATATAGACCACAAGGCCAATGCCGATCTGGCTGCCGGCATTCTTCTGCTTATCGGTACGGTTGGAGATGCGATTATGGGAGGGGACTCCTTCTCCCAGATTGCCCAGCTCGGCGCTGCCATATCCACGATGATAGCCGGTTTCCAGGTGAACATCACATCCCATCTTTATCAGCTGGACTGGAACGACTCTGTCGAGAACAAGTTCTACAACGAATACTGGTTCGACAAGCCCGGGACCGATTCGCTTTCGCTGGCCAACTTCGCCAACGATTCTACGATAGACGGCAAGAAGGCCGCCTATGAGAACGACAGGGAGACCTTTAACCTCAAATATCTCGGTAACTACAAGGCCAAGAGTAACAAGCCTGTGCTTCGCGGCCTGTACAACGATGTGGACGTGTTCCGCAAGGTGCTTGCGCGCGCAATCGACAAGAACATCGTGATGCTGCAGAAGAAGTTCGACCAGTTCAAGGTCAAGGTGCCCCTTAACAGCGTTACCCCCCTTACTGCCCAGATAGGCATGAAGGAAGGTGTTACCGCCAAGTCGAAATACGAGGTGCTGATGCCCGTATTTGACGAGGCTACGGGCAAATACAAGTATAACCGCAAGGGAGTCATAGTCCCGGTTGAAGGGAAGATATGGGACAACCGTTACATGGCTGCCGAGGAACAGACTGCCGGCTCTACTCTTCAGGCAACGGAATTCAAGGTGCTTACAGGTTCCTTGAATCAGTTCTCCGAGGGTATGCTGATACGTGAGATCAAGTAAAACGCTATAAGACAATCTTCATGCCGAAGGCTGCTTTAGTCCTGGCCAGCGGCGGTTCGCGCGGGCTTGCCCATATAGGCGCAATAGAGGTTCTGGAGGAACGGGGGTTTGAAATAACCTCCGTCGCCGGAGCCTCTATGGGTGCTTTGGTGGGCGGTCTCTATGCGGCCGGGGGACTGGATGCGTTTAAGGAATGGATGAAAACCGTTGACAGGATGAAAGTCCTGTTCCTTATGGACTTCACTATAGGCAACGGCGGGTTCGTGAAAGGCGACAAGGTCATATCCGAGCTGGAGTCCATTATACCCGACAAACGTATCGAGGATCTGGATATCCCCTTTACCGCAGTGGCTACGGATATAAGGCACAGGAAGGAAGCCGTGTTCGACAGGGGCAGCCTGTATGATGCTATCCGTTCATCCATTTCACTTCCTTCAGTATTCACTCCCAACCGTATAGGGGACATGCTCCTGATAGACGGCGGGGTAGTGAACCCGATTCCGCTCAACAGGGTCGCCCGTACACCCGGAGACCTGCTTGTTGCGGTGGATCTCAATGCGCCGTATGAGGAAAAGCATCTTCCCGTGCATGACGGGAGGCTTGCCAGGGTCCGCAGGCGCATAGAGAACATGGTGGATGCAGTGTCGGACAAAGTAAAGAAGAATGAAGTGGACAGGGCTGTGAAAATGGAGGATGACGACGATGGCGGCATGGGCATAGTCACTGTTCTGAACGAGTCTTCTTCCATGATGATCCAGACCAACAGCGAACTGAGCCTTGCCCTGTATCCTCCTGACATATTGGTGCGTATAGCCAAGAACGCCTACAGTACGATGGAGTTTTATAAATTCGACGAGATAGTGCGGCTCGGACGCGAAAAGACTGAAGAAGCCCTCAGGCGGTACGGCATGTGATATACGGCCGGAATATAGAATAAACCCCGGAAGTCGGTATGTTGAAGACTTCCGGGGTTTGTCGTTTTATACTGTCCTGTCCGCGGCTTATTCTACGAAGCCCAGTATCTGGTTCAGTTCGACGTTGTCGTTCTGGCGGGCATTGATCTGTATAATCTTTCCGGTTTTCGGGGCGTTTACCGTTTCAAGCCCGTAGTATGTCTGGATTACGCATACCGGTGTCCCTTCCTTGACTTTTTCTCCTATAGCAGGGGCGGCGCTTTCTCCTGCCACCTTGTACTGCCATATCAGCTTGCCTTTGGCAATTGCCTGTATGGGCATGGCCTTGGGGTGTTCGCTGGCGATTTTGTCCACATCGAAAGCGGGCATCTCCACCACTGGACGGGTAACGATCTTGGGCGCTCCGGCCTTTTCCCTTGCTGCTTCGAGTTCCTTGTTGAACCTCTCTTTGGCGACTCCGCTCTTATAGTCCCTGTACTGCCTTTCGTGCATTGCGAATTCGAACAGTTCCTCGTCGTCCTCTCCTCTGTCCCAGCCTTCCTTCTTCATCTCTTCGATGAATCTCGGCAGTTCGTCGGGGAAGGCGTCCTGAGGGTTGCCTTCGTAGAATTCAAGCCCTTTTTCTTTTACTATGTCTATGATTTCCGGGGCGAGAGGGCCTGGCAGCCTGCCTGTCTTGCCCAGAATCATGTTCATGGTGTCCTTGTCTATGGTCTTCCACCTCGGTTCGCCTTTCAGGATGTGCATGAGGTTCATCAGTGCCGTGTTCTTCACGTACTGGCTGAAAGGTGTTACCAAAGGAGGATAACCCAGCCTCGGCCATGCGTATTCCACCTCCTGGAAAAGCATTACGACCAGTTCGTTGAGCGACAGTTCCTTCTTGCCCTGATTCCTGAGCGACATGTTTATTGCGCCGTGGAAACCTTTCAGGTCCGCCATCATCGAGCCCATCATTCCCCCCGGCAGGCCGCAGCCCACGAGCAGGGATGAAGATACGTAGTTGCTCGGTTCTATGAAATATCCGAGGAAATCATCTATGAATGTCTGTGTGAGCCTCCTGGCTTCCATATATGCGTCCATGTTGATGTCCTTTACCATAAAGCCTGCATCTTTGAGCATGGCCTGTATGGTTATTACGTCGGGATGGATCTTGCCCCAGGAGAGCGGTTCCATGGCCACGTCTATGTAGTCGGCGCCTGCCCTTGCCACTTCGAGCATGGAGGCAACCGAGAAGCCGGGTCCCGAATGCCCGTGGTACTGTACTTTGATATGGGGATACTTGTCCTTTATTGATTTTGTCAGCCTGCCGAGGAATGCCGGCCTGCCGATTCCGGCCATGTCTTTAAGGCATATTTCATCGCAGCCGTATTCTACTACCTTGTCCACTACGCCCATGTAGTATTCTACAGTGTGAACCGGGGAGTGAGTTATGCTCAATGCCACCTGGGAAATCATTCCTCCTTTCTTGGCGAGGATTACCGAACCCTTGAGGTTCCTGTGGTCGTTGAGCCCGCAGAAAGAGCGGGAGATGTTGGTGCCCTGTTTTGCTTTTACCCTGTACATCAAGGCTCTTACATCTTCAGGGACCGGGTTCATGCGCAGGGCGTTCAGCCCCCTTTCGAGCATGTGGGTCTGGATGCCGGCCTTGTTGAACGGGGCGGTCCATTCCCTTACTGCCTTGTTGGGGTTTTCTCCGAACAGCAGGTTTACCTGTTCGAAAGCTCCTCCGTTGGTCTCTACCCTGTCGAAGCAGCCCATTTCTATTATGACTGGAGCAATTTGCCTAAGCTGGTCCACGCGGGGGACGTATTTCCCGGAAGACTGCCACATGTCCCTGTAAACCAGGGAAAACTTTATTTCTTTTGCCATGGATCGTAATGGTATTAAAATTTTAGCCCAAAGATAGAAATTTTGGGTAAATTAAAAAAGTATTCTATATTTGCATTCCATTTTACTTTAACAGATTAAATGGTGGATGTAGCTCAGCTGGTTAGAGCACTAGTTTGTGGCACTAGGGGTCGTGGGTTCGAATCCCATCTTCCACCCGAAGACAGATTTTTCATGACTTTTTGTTTTCAGGTCCTGCCCTGCATTGTCATGGCGGGACTTTGTTCTTTCAGGATACCAAATACTATGTGTTATGAAAAGATTATTTATTGTTTTTCTGCTGTCCGCCCTCTCCCTTGTCTGCCGTGACGCCTTTGCCCAACAGGATACCGTCACGTTGACGGATATAGACGGAGTGGAGCGCGTTTTCGATGCCGGGACGGTCATGGATGCCGGGATAAGGCTGGCCAATGACTTTCAGGGTTCTGTCAGGAACGGGTATGTCGGCATAGCCGAAATTAGCCCTTCCTATGTATATGGGGCGTGTACGTTTTCTGTAGGCGTGGATATTATAAACGGCTACAGGCCGTCTCCCTATTTCTTTATAGGACTCGGAGTTGGGGCAAGGTATGTCTGCAAGGGACCGGCATACGACTCTGAGGAATTCCAGTTCCCCGTATATTGCGATGTCCGCGTTTCCTTGATGGACTACTCGGACAAGGTATCCCCTTTCATCGGTTTCAAGGCCGGGGCCATCATATTCGGGAATTCATTCGATTACATGTACGGCCCTGCAGGGGTGTTGATTGAGCCTGCCGTGGGGCTTGAGATCAGGCTTCCGCGCAAACATGCCCTGTGGGTGGCGCTCGGTACCATGAGCTACTGGAGTGACGGGTATCCCGAAGAACTGGAAATGTCATTGAGAGTGGGTTTCTCGTTCTGACGGCCGGATTTTTTACCGACCTGTTGGCATAATCGGGATGAATCGTTTATTTTTGCAATAAGTAAATCGGAATTAATCATGGCAAGAGAAATGGAAGAAACCGGCGTTTCCGCGCAAAGCGCCAAGCAGAAAGCCCTTCAGGCTACATTGGACAAGATACAGAAAGACTTCGGCAAGGGTGCTATAATGAAACTCGGGGACAGTCCCGACTGGGAGGTGTCCGTAATACCGTCCGGCTCCATAGCGCTGGACCATGCACTCGGGGTAGGGGGTTATCCAAGGGGAAGGGTCATAGAGATATACGGTCCCGAATCCAGCGGAAAGACCACCCTTGCCATCCATGCCATAGCCGAGGCCCAGAAAGGGGGCGGAATAGCAGCCATCATAGATGCCGAGCACGCTTTCGACCGTACCTACGCCAAGAATCTCGGCGTGGATGTTAATTCCCTGCTGATATCCCAGCCGGACAACGGGGAACAGGCTTTGGAGATTGCCGACAACCTTATCCGCAGCGGTGCCATAGACATCATCGTCGTGGATTCCGTGGCGGCCCTTACCCCCAAGGCGGAAATCGAGGGGGAGATGGGAGACCAGAAGATGGGGCTTCAGGCCAGGCTGATGAGCCAGGCCCTCAGGAAACTGACAGCCAATATCGCCAAGACGAATACCTGCTGCATATTCATCAACCAGCTGAGGGAGAAGATCGGGGTCATGTTCGGGAATCCCGAGACGACAACAGGCGGAAATGCACTTAAATATTACGCTTCGGTGAGGGTGGACGTGCGGAAAGTCACCCAGCTGAAGGACGGTGAAGACGCTACCGGCAACAGGACAAGGGTGAAGATAGTCAAGAACAAAATGGCCCCTCCGTTCCGCAAGGCGGAATTCGATATCGTCTTCGGGGAAGGCATCTCCAGGATAGGTGAGATTATCGACCTCGGGGTCGAATACGATATTATAAAGAAAAGCGGTTCGTGGTTCAGCTACAACGAGGACAAACTGGCCCAGGGAAGGGAAGCGGTAAAGAAACTGCTGGCCGACAATCCGGAACTGGCCGAGGAGATAGAGATGAAGATACGCGAGGCGCTGAAAAACGTGAAAGACTGATATGGATATTGTTTTAAGCGGAATAAGGTCTACCGGACACCTGCATCTCGGCAATTATTTCGGCGCCCTGCGCAATTTCGTGAAAATTCAGGACAGCTACAGATGTTTCTTTTTCATTGCCGACCTGCACTCTCTGACCACGCATCCTCATCCGGATGATTTCCACGCTAATGTACGTATAATACTTTCGGAGTACCTGGCATCCGGCCTTGACCCTGAAAAAGCCGTGATTTTCGTCCAGAGCGACGTTCCCGAGATAAGCGAACTGTATGTGCTTCTCAACATGCTGTCCTACAAGGGGGAACTTGAAAGGACCACATCTTTCAAGGACAAGGTGCGCCTGGCGAAGGCAAAGGCGCGGAACAAGCCTCTCAACGAGATTTCCTATGATGACCACGATGATGAAGGAATCAATATAAATGCCGGGCTGCTTACCTACCCCGTACTGATGGCATCCGACATACTTGCGCACAGATCGAATTTCGTGCCGGTGGGCAAGGACCAGGAACAGCATCTTGAATATGCAAGGGTGCTTGCCAGGCGTTTTAACAATACCTACGGGTGTGACATCTTCCCTGAGCCCAGGGCCCTGGATTTCGGCAGCGGGCTCATAAGAGTCCCGGGCCTCGACGGCAGCGGGAAAATGGGCAAGAGCCAGGGTAACGGCATATACCTTTGCGATGATGACAGGACCATAACCAAAAAGGTAATGAAAGCCCTTACTGACTCAGGGCCGGTCGGACCGGACAGCCCGATGCCTGAGTGCATAGCGAATCTGTTTACCCTTCTGGAGCTGGTGTCGGCCCCTGATACAGTGGACTATTTCCGCGGGAAATGGAGAGACTGCTCGATAAGGTACGGAGACCTTAAGAAGCAGTTGGCCGAGGATATCTGCAATACTGTACGTCCTATCCGGGAGAAGATTGATTCAGTCTATAATGATGACGCCTATCTGCACAGGGTGACTGGCGAGGGACGTGAAAAAGCAAGGGCGAGCGCTTCGGAAACACTCGCCCTTGTAAGGAAAGCCGTTGGCTTCAAGTCTTTCTGAACCCTGTTCAGATTTTCTTCAAGGCACTGCCTATGTGTTCGGCAGTGCCTATATTGTATCCTTCGGACAGATATACGATCTTGCCGAATGAGTCTGCTATTATAAACAGGGGATATTCCGCGTTTTCGATTTTGAGTTCCGTACATATCTGGCCGAGTATCCCGTCCCTGTCGTCTATGCCGATAGTTACATTCTCCGGAGTTTCGGAGAATGTATCGGAAAGGTGTTTCTGATATTCTTCCGTAGTTCCGTAGAAAAGTATTACGGGTACGGGCGGGGGGCTTGCGAAGATTTCGCGTACGGCGTGGTTGCTCGGCTCGTGGTTGGCTTTGAGGAAACCTATGACGAAGAAGCCGCGTCCCGTAGTGTTGAGGATGGTTGTCGCGGCAGTGTCGGAGGCTGGCGTGAACGCGGCCTCGGGGTTGAGTTCCCCTATGACCTGCAGGTCATTCGTGTCTGCCCTGAGGTGCATTTCCACTTCTGTGGTCTCTCCTTCCCTGACAGTGAATATGTCGATGCCCGCAAGAACTTTTCCGCTTGCCATCCTTGTGCCGGTGGTAAGCATGTACTGCCCGCAGTCAGTCTCCAGGGGGGAGGCGAACAGCCCTCTGTACGTGTTAAGCCCTTCTATCCCTTCCTTTCCGGTGAAATTCAGGGTTCTCAACGTCCCGTCCTCTATTTTTGCAAGGGTAAAGCCGATTTCATATTTGGGGTCGTCGATTATGCCGTTGCTTTCATATCTGAGGTCTATCGAGCCTTGCGGCGGTATTGATACGGCGCTTCCCTCCTGTTGCCCCAGATTGACATCCGCCCAGCCCTCGGAACTGTAGTATTGCAGTTTCCCGCTTACAGCATCTATCCTGGCGGGTATGCCGAAACTTCTGCACAGGGCTGTGAAGAATATGTCTCTCGACATTCTGTCGGCGGCCATCAGCCTGTAGACCCCAATGGGGGTCATGGGTATCATCTGGGGATTGTAGAGGTCGGCCGGTTTTATCCTGCCGGCGAATTCGATAAGTGCGTCTATGTCCACGGTATCCCCGAAAGCGCCCTCTGATGCCTCTTTTCTGAAGAATGACTTGTAGGGTGTAAGCATTTCCGTCGAAATGCGCGGGTTCAATACGTATTCGGCATATAAGGCGGCATCTCCGGCCGGATCAGGACTGTAATTCGATATATGGTCCAAAAGCGTACCTGCCGGGGTGTCCCGCAGGTCCTTTTCATTTATCAGGTCGAGCAGCAGCAGGGCGTTGTCCCCGTATTCAGCCGACCTTGTAAGATAGGCGGCTATTTCATCCTTGTTGCCCCTTGCCTTTATGAGGTACGGGGCATAGGTCTCCCCTTTTTCCGGCCCGAAAAGGGCTACACAGTATGGCAGGTCGGCGAATGTGGAGGTGTAGACCTCCCTTATTGAGTCCTCTTTGGCAAGGAGTACGGCATTGGAGTCGATTTCAGCCGCGGTAAGCCTTACCGGTGCTTTCCCTGGCGGAGGGGGAACTATGTCTATCAGTTCGGAACCGGTATAGTCGGAGTTCTTGTCGAGCGTTATTACTATGTTTACGTGATCCGAGTCTACAGTCACTTTCGAGAAACCGAACTTTCCGTCCTTGGAGCACCATACGAGTATGTCTCCGCGCCCGAATGTGGCAGTGGAGAAGCCGTCAGGAGACGTATAGTCGGTGATCGCGCTGTAGAATTCGGAATAATTGTAAATCTTGTACTCAACCCTGGCGCTGTCCACCTTATGTCCGGCAGCATCATTTACAAGAACATGGACACGTCCCACAGGGGCGTAGTTTGCGGTTACATTGATTTCGGTATAGCATTCGGTACGGGCTATGATGTCTTCGTCGCCTTCGTATTTCCCGAATACCTTGGAGTGCATCAGCATTGAGCGGAGGGCGGTTGAACTGAACCATGCCACATCCAGTTTCATTTCGGGTTCGCATGCCCCGAGGTAATGCCACTGCCCGTCGGCCCAGGCCTCCACCCATGCGTGGTTGTTGTCGGTATGGGCCCATCGCGGGGTATATACCTGGCGTGCAGGTATGCCTACCGCCCTGAGGGCGGCTACCGTGAATACCGATTCTTCCCCGCACCTTCCGAAAGCTGTCTTTACGGTAGCCAGCGGGGATGACGTGCGGGCATCGGTGGGAGTGTAGACCACTTTTTCATGGCACCAGCGGTTCACTTCCAGTATGGCATCGTACATTGACAACCCCATTACCCTGTCTTTCAATTCTTCATAGAAAACGGTACGGGACGAGTCGAGATTTTCGTTGTTGACCCTCAACGGCAGGACAAAATGCCTGAACAGGTCTTCGGGAACCGTCTCACCCCACGGCATTTCCTCTGCAGCCCTGAATGCGGTGCGTACCCCGTCGAGGTAAAGCCGGCTGTCGTAGTCCGACATGTCTCCTGCCGGCATGTATGCATAGAGAAACTTCATGGCTTCCTGTTCCTCCCTGCCGGAACATGACGAGAGGATGTCTTTTTCGGAAATCCTTCCGTCGAACGTATTGATTTTTTCGGTGAAGTCCTTTTCCACAGTTTCCCTGTAAACGGGTGAGGTTATGAAATGCCTGTCGCACGAACTGAGTGCAAAAACGCATGCGATTGTGAATAATAACCGTTTCATGCCGCAAAAGTAGTCATTTTTATCTCTAATTTTGCAAGGTTATGGGTTATACAGTTGAAATATGCTCCCCGTCATTCAGGAGCGCGGTTGCCGCGCAGTCAGGAGGGGCTGACAGGATAGAACTTTGCAGTGAACTTTCCCTTGGGGGCGTGACCCCTTCCATCGGGCTTGTCCGGCAGGTAAGGAACTCGGTGTCGATAGCGGTGAATGTCCTCGTGCGGCCGCGCTCAGGGGATTTCCTTTACTCCTCTGATGAGGCCGAAACAGTCCTCAGGGATATTTACGAATGCGCTTCAGCAGGAGTGCAGGGTATTGTAGTGGGTGCGCTTACCGCAGATGCCGGAGTAGACCGGGACATGTGCAGGGAATGGCTTGCCGCGGCCCGCAAAGCCGGTCTTTCCGCCACTTTCCATAGGGCAATTGACTGTGCTGCCGATATATTTTCAGC
>DVLA01000056.1 GCA_018715745.1 Candidatus Coprenecus stercoripullorum | reverse complement strand
CCTTGGTTCAACTGACAAATTTACTTATTTTTTCTTCAGTCCGAATGACGCATCTACCTTGATGGCGGCGGTGACGGCGATTGTCACTATGCAGCATCCCATAATCCACCAGAAGAATCCCGTATACCCCATTGACTCCTGCAATGCACCGGCCGCCATTCCGGGCAGCATCATCCCCAATGCCATGAAGGCGGTGCAGATCGCATAATGCGACGTCTTGTTGGGGCCTTCTGCGAAATACATCATATACAGCATGAACGAGGTGAAACCTATGCCGTATCCGAACTGTTCCACGAATATGCAGAAGTTGATAAGGAACAGGTTCAGTTGCGAGGACGGGTCCGGTTGGGCCATGCCAAGCCAGCAGAAGACGCCGCATGGCAGTGTAAGCGCGAGGGCCATTGGCCATATACAGCGTTTTAACCCGTACCGGGATACGAGAACCCCTCCGAGAATCCCTCCGAGTGTAAGCCCTATGATTCCGACCGTCCCGTATGTGAACCCTACCTGGGCCGTGCTCAGCCCCAGGCCTCCTTCGCTTGCAGGATCCAGCAGGAAAGGGTTTATCATTTTTATAAGCTGTGCTTCAGGAAGCCGGTAAAGCAGCAGGAACGCAATGGCCGCCCATACCCCCTTCTTGTGGAAAAAGGAGGAGAAAGTACCGGCAAAGTCGCGTAATATGCTGCCTGTGCCGCCTTTTGCCCCATTCTCCCTATGTCCGGAAGGCATGTCTTCTGCTGCCAGCGGCAGTATTTTCGAGTGGTAGAACGCCATTGCCACGAACAGGGCTGAAAGTATCAGGAATGTTACGGACCAGGCCCGTGCTATATCCCCGAAAGCCGTTTCCATCCATCCTGCGGCCATGACTACCCCTCCCTGGCCGATGATTGTGGCTACCCTGTAGAATGCGCTGCGGATGCCGACATACAGGGACTGATCGGAGGTGTCCAGGGCCAGCATGTAATAGCCGTCTGCCGCAATATCGTGCGTGGCGGATGCGAAACCTGTAAGCCAGAATGCCGCAAGGGACAGCGCCATATAGAAGTCCAGCGGGAGGACAAAGGCTATTGCCGCGAAGGCCGCCCCGATTATGAACTGGGTGGTTACGGTCCACCATCTTTTGGTCTTCAATATGTCTATGAACGGGCTCCAGAAAGGTTTTATGACCCACGGCAGATAAAGCCAGCCCGTGTAGAAAGCTATATCCGTGTTGGACATGCCCAGGTTTTTGTACATGATTACAGACAGGGTGTTGACGGCTACGTACGGCAGGCCTTCCGCCATGTACAGCGTCGGTACCCATAACATCGGTGATATTTTCTTGCCTCTCATAATAAACGGGGTATGTATGTTCCTGCGGTGTCAGTACAGCTGTGTCAGCCTTGTCCCGGGAAAATAATGATACAGGATGTGTTCGAATGTGCGGCCTTGCAGGCCCATTACCGCGGCCCCTGTCTGGCACAGGCCGACTCCGTGCCCCCAGCCTGCGCCGTGAAGGATGAATCTGGCAGGAATGCCTATGCATTTCCCGTCCTGGAGTACATGGCTTCCGGCATAGCCTTCCGTATCCGTTACAAAAGCCGAGCTGTAAAGGTGTGTAGCAGAGAGCCACCTGCGTATCTCAAGTTCCTTGCCTACCGTGACGCTGCATTTTGTCCCCGTTATGAGCAGTTCCGTTATGCGCCCGGATGCCCCGCGACGGACGGGCGTAAGGGACAGGATGCTGCCGAAATCGATGCCGGAGCGGCTCCGTATGAGTTCGGAAAGCTCCGCCTGTGAGTATACGGCTTTCCAGCGGTAAAAATCTCCGGTCTGCATGTCGTAGTCATTGAGCACCGTGGAAAGCAGACTCTTGTCGGAAGTGTTGCAGAAAGAGTCCGGTCTCGACATTATCCATTCCCTTGCACGGGACTCTTCGGAAAAATCGGGAATTTCGGGATAGCAGTAGTCACGGACCGGCTGCAGATATGAAAAGTCCTTGTCTTCCCAGCATGTGGAAAACCGTTCGGTGATGCCTCCGCAGCATTTGGAAAAACGGGTGTCGCATATTGTATTGTCCTCTTCTGAAGTGAGTACAAGCCCTCTTGTCGACTCAACAGCCTTTCTTATATTGCCGTTTACGGCCCTTAGCATTCCCTGGTATCTCTGGCAATGGTCATCTGCGCATACATCGAAAAGGGAATGGTCACAGCGGTCGCGCCAGCGGATTATGCGGTTCCCTGCACGGCCTTGTCCCGTGCCTTCGCCTGCTCTGTCCGGCGATGAGGGCGCATGGCCTCCGAGAGTAGGCCTTGCAAGCAGCCACGAACGGGAGATAACGGCATGTGCCTTGAGAAATTCCTCCGGAGCATTCCCGTTCATTTCGGAAGAAATGACACTGACAAGGTAGTCTTCTACCGGAATGCTGTTGACGGCTGTCAGTCCGCCGCCATCGGGAATAATTTCGAGGCTGCCATTAAAGGCCTGGTCTTCTTCCTTTTCCCAATGGAAGTCTATTCCTATCTTTACGCGGCGCAGGGTGAACCCTGAAGCGGCCTCGAACTTCAGCCTGTCGTAGGCTTTCCCGCGCCAGACAGCTTTCCCGTCCATTATGGATACGGTTTCCTCACCGGGGGGATTCCCGGAACGGCAGCCCGTATGCGCCGTGACGGAAAATTCCCCGTCGAATATTATATCCATATTTTCCGCTTTCAGCAGACCCACATTGACAGCAGGCTGCCAGCTGGGGCCTACTGTTTCTCCGATAATCGTAGAGAGGACTCCGGCATCAGTTCTTCTGAAGTCGTCTTCGACGGGGACAATGAAGACGCCTCCTATGTCTGCCGAACCGGGGGATATGCGGACCCGGCTTTTTTCCGGTGCAGAATAACATGACGGCCGGTGGGCTTTGCGCGGGATTATTATGACCCGGAACGTATCCTTTTCTTTCCAGCACAGGATGTTTAGCGGAGGTTCGCCCGACGTGGGGCTTGCGGGCAGGGACTGCAATATGCGGAGGAAAGCGGTTGCGGCTGAAGGCATGTCGCCGGCCGTTATCACCGGGAGCCCCGGGATGTAGGCGGAACTTGCCCCAATTACGGCCTCTCCCGGACGCATTACGGTGACAGGGGCAAGTCTCTCGAAATCTGTCTCTACAGGCAGGAAACCCTTGCAGCCCATCTGGAAATGGAAGTGGTCCGGGGCGCTCGCCCCGCTTTCCGGACCGTTGTAGAAAACTACGTATCCCGGAAATGTCTCTGCCAGCAGGAGCATGTCCGGAAACCGCCCCGCTATGCGTTGGGGAATATGGGATGCCGATGCGACCGTGAAGTGTACGGGGAAAATCGGGAACGGATTGACCAGTATTTCGTATTGGCGGCCGTTCTTACCGGTGAAAGGCAAGGCCTCCTGTTGCGCGGGCCGGTTGCTTCCGCAAAGGAAACAGGGGCGGGCGGACGTTGCCTCCCTCCCGGTTACGGCCAATGTGGATACGGCTCTTGCGGGATTGAACTGTGCTCTGACAGTCATTCCGTTGAGGTTGAATTCTTTTGTTATGGCTTCTTTGAGGCCGTCATACCTTTGCCTTGCCTCCGGCCAGGTTTCCATCTGCCTTCTGAACAGGCTTTCCAGAATTGCATTCCCTGTCATTTTCTCCCTGCTTTGCCTTTCATCTCGAATTCGAGCACTCCGCCTTTAAGGATTTCCCCTATTGCAAGTTTCAGGACTCCGTCCTTTCCCGGCTCAATTTCTTTACCGTTGAGGCGGACTGAACGGACATAGCGGTTTCTGTCGGAAACCCCGGGAGCAAGAATCTCGAAGGTATTCCCGTTTTCCAGATGGACCCTTATGTGCGGCATATAGGGGGCGCCTATGACATATTCGCCGCTGCCCGGGCAGACAGGGTAGAAACCCATGGCCGAAAAGATGTACCAGGCGGACATCTGGCCGCAGTCGTCGTTGCCGCACAGGCCGTCTATTCCCGGTCTGTACATCCTGTTCATAATCTCCCGTTGCCAGTATTGGGTTTTCCATGGGTTGGCCGTCCATGAATACAGGAAAACTATGTGATGGCTCGGTTCGTTGCCGTGGACATAGCCGCCAAGGATGCCTTCGCGGGTGACGTCTTCCGTCCCGGCAAAGAACTCGTCCGGGAGCTGCATGGTAAAAAGGTTGTCGAGATTGTCTTCGAATCTGCCTGCCCCTCCCATAGCCTCGATAAGGCCCGGTATGTCATGGGGAACGAAAAACGAGTAGTTCAGGGAATTGCCCTCGATGAACCCCTGGCCGTGCGTACTCAGCAGGTCGAAGTCTTCCTTGAAGCGGCCGTCCTCATGCCTTGGGCGGGCGTGGAGGATGTCAGGGTCGAATATGTTGCGCCAGTTCATGGAGCGTTTGAGGTATTCTTCGGCAAGATCATCTTCTCCCGCTTCCACGGCAGTGCGGTATATTGCCCAGTCGTCATAGGCATATTCCAGGGTGACTGATGCGGAATTTCCGGAAGCCTCGACGGGTACGTATCCTATGCGCATCATTTCCCCCGTCCCGTCATAGTACGGGATAGTGGAGCTCCGCACCATCGCCTTGAGGGCACGGGCAGTGTCGACGGGAATCCCTGCAACAATGGCGTCGGCGAGGATGGAGACGCTGTGGTATCCTGTCATGCACCAGTTTTCGTTGGCGTGATGGCTCCATACAGGCAGGGCCCCGTGTACGCTCTGCTCTGAATGGGCTATCATTGAAGCCACTATGTCTTTGCTGAGTTGCCTTTTGATAATATTGTACAGCGGATGCAGGGCGCGGAATGTGTCCCATGTAGAGAAAACCGTATAGTTTGTGAAGCCTTCCGCCTTGTGTATGTTCCCGTCCACGCCGCGGTACAGTCCGTCAACATCGCAGTAGACAGAAGGGTTAATCATTGTATGGTACAGTGAAGTATAGAACATGCGCATGCTGTTTTCGTCCCCCTCCGCCTCCATTACTGACAGTGCGCGGTCCCAGGCCTGCGCGGCCTCTTGCGACAGGCGGTCGAAATCTTTTCCGGATGTCTCGGCCTTGAGGTTCCTTACGGCTCCCTCCGTGCTCACTCCGGACAATGCCACTTTTATCTCCAGTTCCCTCCCTTCCGCATGGTCGAATTCGAACCATGCGACTATTTTCCTGCCGCCTATTTCCGGGAAGTTGCGTTCCGTGTCGAAGCGGCGGTAGAATCCTTTGTAGTCGGTTTTCCCGAATTCCCTGTATCCGTATTCACGTATCGGCCGCGAGAATGAGATTGCAAAATATGTGTAATTTGTCCTGGCCCATCCGTTCGTTATGCGGTATCCGGTCAGCAGCGTGTCGTTTTCCACCCTTATCTGCGCCCACAGTACCTTGCCGTCGTAATTGTATATCCCATGTATCAGGTCGAGCAGGACTCTCTGCTCTTTCGCTCCGGATGGATATGTGTAACAGTGTACTCCAGTCCTTGGCGTGGCAGTAAGCCGGGCTTTGATGCCGTAGTCTTCGAGGAACGTCTCGTAATATCCCGGACGGGCGGTTTCCGTTTTATGGGAATAGCGCGAGCGGTAACCGGAACCGGGTTCACCTGCCGTCCCCGGCCTGAGCCTGAGGGGACCTGTTGCAGGCATCAGCAGTATGTCCCCGAGGTCGGAATGCCCCGTTCCGCTGAAATGCGTATGGCTGAATCCTACAATGGTGCTGTCCCCGTACTGGTAGCCGGCACAGTACCGGTATGCTTCGGGTTGGTAGACTCCGTCGATGTTGTGCGGTACCGTATCCGTATCAGGACTCAGCTGGACAATCCCGAACGGATAGCACGCCCCGGGAAAAGTATGTCCCATGCCGTTTGTGCCCACCATCGGGTCTACCCATCCGAGCGGGCTTCTGCTCTGTGCGGCAGCGGATCCGGACAAGGCAAATGCTGTCATAAATGCTATAAAAAGGGATTTTATGATTTTCATATTGCGAATTTACGAATCATTTAATACTTTAGCATATAAATATAGAATCCTGTTTTTATATGAAAAGGCCAGTGTTTTTTATCTTGACAGTGCTGTTGTTCTGTTTTGCCGTATCTGCGGGCAATGCGATAGGTTCCGAATGTACTTTCCCTGTCCAGGACGACGGCCAGCCCGCGGCGGAGTCCGCCACGGCGCATGATACAGGCGACATGTCTGTTTTTGACAGGATTGCTGCCATAAGTATCGGGGACACCGTCTGGATGCTTTGGATTATCGTGCCCCTAGTAGGAGTGGGTTATCTTATGATGCGCCGTGCCGACAGGTCCTTGGGCTCCCTTTTCGGATTTATTTCCGTATTCCTGCTCCTGTCCGGGTTTGAGATTGCGTATGCAATGGGAGACCAGACTTTCGCATGGTTCTGCCGTTATCCCAAATGGTGGATAAAGGCTGTCTGCTTCGTAATATTCGGCCTTGCGGCGCTGGCGCAGCTGATGATGTATTTCACTTTCCTGGGCGCAGTGTGCAGCGGGAGGATGAAGGTGGGCATTTATTCCTGGGGCGTGGCGATAGCCGCCGCCATTGTGGTAAGTATTTTCGGTATAGAGAAAGCGGTCGGGCCTTATATAGGATATGCGCTGATATTGTGTCAGATAATCCAGATGTGCATAGTATTTGCCTGTGCAAGGAGGCATACCGGTGTGTTTACGGCGGCTTTCCTTGCCCTGACTTATGCGGTGACGACCCTTGCTACGGCCATAGTCCTGGGCCAGTTCATTTCTTTGCTTATAGTAGTTATTGTGCTCTGCTATTTGCTTAAGGGGTTTGCTGAAATCAAAACCGACCCTGAACCCGATACCGTACATCTCAGCAACGGGACCAGATTATACAAGAACCATCTCACCGGCGAGTGGGAAGACAACTACGGGGGAAAATACATTAAGTCAGGCGCAGATACTTTTATCAAGCAATAATGCCTGATATGGAAGTAACGGAAAGGAAGAACGGTTATGCCCTGCTGCTGTTGGACCACGGAGGGACTGTCAGGGAATACGCCAGGGTCATGGAAAGGCTGCTCGGCAAGGCTGCCGATACAGGCGCTGCGATGGTTTACAGCGACTATTATTCGATTGAGGCTGACGGGAGGAAGGAAGATATTCCCGTGAACGATTATCAGGAGGGAAGCGTGAGGGATGACTTCGATTTCGGTGCGGTAGTGGCCGTAAAAGATACATTTCTGCAGCGGTGGCATGCGGAACGAGCCCGGGCTGCATCATCCGGCCCCGGTTTGAAGTACGGGAACTGGTATTCGCTGAGGCTTTTTCTTTCGAGGTGCGGAGAATTGCTTCATCTGCCTGAAACTCTGTACGGTATGGAAAAATCAGACTGCAGGTTGCATGGCGAGAGACAGTTTGACTATGTCGATCCGCGCAATCGGGAAGCGCAGGCTGAAATGGAAAAGATTTTCACCGACCATCTTAGGGAAACCGGTGCATGGCTGCCTCCCCGTACTAAGACAATAGGGGATGCCGCAGTGCTTTCCGGTTCCATGCAGGTCCTGGCTTCAGTGGTGATTCCTGTCCTGAACCGTGCCGCAACTGTCGGGGATGCGCTCCGCTCCGCTCTTTCCCAGAAAACCGATTTTCCGTATAATGTTATAGTAGTGGACAATAATTCAACCGACGGGACTTCCGGCATTATCGATGACATTGCCGCATGCGACAGGCGTGTCGTACATGTTGTTCCGCATTCTGCCGGTCTGGGCATAGGCGGGTGCTGGAATGTCGGTACCGGCCATCCCGCATGCGGGCGTTATGCGGTACAGCTTGACAGCGATGACATGTATAGCGGGCCGGATACGTTGCAGAGGATAGTGGACGTATTCCGCCGCGAGCGGTGCGCCATGGTAATCGGAAGCTATCTGATGACTGATTTCGATTTGAGGCCCATTCCTCCCGGTATAATCGACCACAGGGAGTGGACTGACGGGAACGGCCATAACAATGCCTTGCGTATCAACGGGCTCGGAGCCCCGAGGGCTTTCGATACGGTAGCCCTGCGCGCGGTAGGGGGATTCGAGAATGTCTCTTACGGAGAGGATTACGGTGTGGCTTTGCGTATTGTCAGGGAGTACCGCATTTGCAGGATATTCGATCCCTTGTATTTTTGCCGCCGCTGGGGAGGCAATTCGGATGCGGCGCTGAGTATAACGCAAACCAATGCGAACAATTCCTATAAGGACTCTCTCCGTACCCGTGAAATACTTGCGCGCCGGCAAATGTGCCAGGGACTCTAACGGTCTCGCAGCGCAAAGCGGCAGGTAACCGAATACGTGTAGCGGATGGTGCGGAAGGCATCGGATGCCGAAACGGCAGCAGATGCGGAAACAGCGGCTGCGTCCATGCGCAGTTTGCTGTTCTGTACAACCGTGTAATGGTCTGTTCCTCCGCCGTGCTCGATAATGCTGAGCACCTTGCCGACCTGTTCGCCCAAGGCATCGGCCATATACCCGGCTTTGTGCCTTGCTGCCAGAAGGGCGTCTTTTTTACCCTGTTCGTGATACTTGAGGATATCCTTGCTGGTCATTTCCCCGATTCGCATGGAGCTGACTCCGCGTGTGTCTATGACAGAGATTATGCTGTCTATCATAGTGAAGTCATGCAGGGTTATGTCCAGGTTCTTGCCGATGAGGAAGTCCATACCCCGCTCTCTCCAATAGTCCCCTACATCCTGGGTGCGGATGTCATTGCCGCTTATGCCTATAGAGCGAAGCGCGTCCCTCATCCCCGCCTCGATGTCCTCTATCCGTACTTTTGTCTTGTACTCCTCCGGCTTGGAGACTCCGTCGAACTCTTCCTCGAAGTATTCCTTGATACCGATGACAAAATGTATTTCATCCGGCACTATTTCCACTTCAGAAGTGCCTGTGACTTCTATGAACCGCATCCTGTCCGGACAGGATGCTTCCTGTGCTTTCACCTGGCCGCAGACGAGGGCGGCCGTTGCAATTGCTATAAAACCGATTGCTTTCATATTCCAAATGTTATCTGAAACATGAAAGCTGTCAATTACCGTGCCACCGGAGTATCTTCGAGCCTGAACCTGACCCTCCACCTTCCGTCGGCGAAATCGTGCGATATTATCCTGAAGCGTCCGATTTCCGAAGTGTTGGAGACATGGGCCCCGGCGCAGGCGCACGCATCATAGTCTCCTATCCGGACAATTCTGAGCGTTTCCGAGACGTTTTCGGGAAGTTTGCTCAGGTCGACTGTCGCCCCGGCTTCCGACAGGGGTACGAAGTCTGCCGTTACTGGCAGACCGGCGGAAATTATCTCATTCACCTTGTCTTCTATGGCCTGTACCTGCCCCTGGTCGGGGCATGCATCCAGCAGATAGTCGCATTTGCTCTTTTTGCGCTCGATATGCGCGTTGCGCGAACGCGGGCATCCGAACATCCTGACCATGGTCTGATTCAGGATATGCTCCGCAGTGTGCATGGGCGGATATTCCTCCTTGTTGTGAGGGTTCAGCTGTATTCCGGCAGATATTGTATCGGACATTTGCCCTTTTATTTAAGTGTAAAGTTCTTTATGATATTCAGGATAACTTCCGTAGCCTTCTCCATGCTCTGTACCGGGACATATTCGTATTTGCCGTGGAAATTATGCCCTCCGGCAAATATGTTCGGGCAGGGCAGCCCCATGAATGAAAGCCTTGCTCCGTCGGTGCCGCCCCTTATAGGCTTGATTTCAGGCCTTATCCCGGCTTCTTCCATAGCCTTGACGGCAATCTCTATAATGCGGTAATGGGGCTCGACCTCTTTCTTCATGTTGTAATACTGGTCTTTGATCTCGACTGTCGCGACCCCGTCACCGTATTTCCCGTTGATAAATGCGGCGCATTCTTCCAGCATTCTTTTTTTCTTTTCGAACAGTTCCATATCATGGTCGCGTATGATATAATTGATTGTGGCTTCTTCCACTACGCCGGCAAATTTGATGATATGGATGAATCCGTCATATCCTTCGGTATGTTCCGGCCTTTGCCATACGGGGAGCATGTCATTCAGCTCGGAACCTATCAGGATGGCGTTAAGCATTTTGTCTTTGGCATATCCGGGATGGATATTGCGTCCCTGTATGCGTACTGCCGCCGATGCCGCATTGAAGTTCTCGTATTCGAGTTCGCCAATGGCACCGCCGTCCATTGTATAGGCGTATTTTGCCCCGAAACGCTCTACATCGAAGCGGTCTACCCCCCTGCCTATCTCTTCGTCGGGAGTGAAGCCTATCTTTATCTCGCCGTGCCTGAATTCGGGATGCGTTACCATGTATTCCACCGCGCTCATGATTTCGGCTACGCCGGCCTTGTCATCGGCGCCGAGCAGGGTCGTTCCGTCGGCCGTTATTATCGTCTGTCCTTTATAACCGGCGAGTTCAGGGAATTCCGAGACTTTGAGAACCATATTCCTCTCTTTGTTGAGGACTATGTCCTTGCCATCGTAATTCTCTATGATATTCGGTTTTATGTTGGCTCCTGAGGCGTCCGGAGAAGTGTCGACATGGGCTATGAAGCCGATAGCCGGAATATCTTCTCCTTCTGCTCCGCCGATATTTGACGGTATGGAGGCCATAAGGTATCCGTACTGGTCCAGAGTTACATCTTCAAGCCCCATGCCTTCGAGTTCCTCCCTCAGCTTGTCCAGGAGGAAGAACTGTTTGTTGGTGCTCGGTTGTGTCTGTGAGTCGGGATTGGATGAGGTGTCGAACGAAATGTATCGAAGGAACCTGTCAATAATCTTTTCCATATCTAAAGGGTTTTAATTCATTAAAAACAGACTGAACGCCATGACTGCCATACCTGCGACAACCCCTATGATAGATATATGGTGCTCGCCGTATTTTTCAGCTGTGGGCAGCAGTTCGTCCAGGGATATGTATATCATAATTCCGGCCACCATTCCCAGAATCACTCCATTGAACGAGCCCTGGAATATCCTTGAGAAAAGCAGGTAGCCGAGCAGCCCGCCGATTGGTTCGGCCAGACCGGAGAGCAGGGCGTTTCCTATTGCCTTGCTTTTTTTTCTGGTCGCGTAGTAAATGGGTATGGCAACCATTATGCCTTCCGGGATATTGTGGATAGCTATGGCTATGGCAACTGTTATGCCTATGTCCGGGTTGTTTATAGTGCTTGCGAATGTGGCCATGCCCTCGGGGAAGTTGTGTATGGCTATGGCTATGCACGAGAATATCCCCAGTCTGAGAAGGCGGCCCTTGTCATTCGGTGATATGTGTTCCTTTTTCCGGGGCAGCCTGCTTACATCCTCCCCTTCCTTTATCGGATAAAGTTCATGGGGATTTTCCTTGGACGGGATTAGGTGGTCTATTACGGCAATAATGGCGATGCCGCCGAAAAAGGAAAGAATGGAATACAGGAAGCCGAGTTTGTCGCCGTGAAGGGCGGTGAGGGAATTTTGGGACTCCCCGAAAATCTCCGTAAGGGAGATGAATATCATTACACCGGCGGAAAAGCCGAGGGCCGCTGAGAGGTATTTGCTGCTGAACTTCCTTGTGAACAGTATTATGATACCTCCCAGCCCGGTCGACAGCCCGGCCATGAGTGAAAGGGAAAGTGCAAGTATGAAGTTATTGTCACTCGGCATCAGGCTTCCTCACTTTAATGCAGCTGCGTATCATGAACAGGATGATGGCTACGTAGGCGGCCAGTGCAATCCATTGCGCCCATACAGAACCCTGCCATGCCGAATTGATCAGGTCTACTCCGGAGAACTTCATTATGGCCGAAACTACGCCCATAAGCGCACCGCCTGCGATGAAGCCCGAAGCTACCAGTGTCCCTTTTTCCTTTCTTGCCTCATTGAGGGCCTTGTCCTTGCTTCTCGAACCGACGAACCAAGCCACGGCACCGCCGATCATCAGGGGCAGGTTGAGTTCTATGGGGATGAACATCCCGAGGGCGAAAGGCAGTGCGGGCACCTTGAATATCGTCAGCAGGACTGCGATTGCGGCACCTATGCCGTACATGAGCCACGGTGCACCCCCGCCGAGCATGAGAGGCTCGATGACGGCGGCCATCGCATTCGCCTGCGGTGCCACAAGCGCCCCTTCCCCTGTAAACCCGTATGATTTATTGAGGACCATCATTACGCCTCCGACCGTGGCTGCCGCCACAAGGGTTCCGAGGAATTTCCATCCTTCCTGTTTCTTCGGGGTGGTCCCTATCCAGTATCCTATCTTAAGGTCGGTTATGAAGCCTCCGGCTACCGACAGGGCCGTGCAGACCACTCCTCCGATTATAAGTGACGCCACCATCCCGGGAGTACCTTTAAGGCCGGCGGCTACAAGGATTATGGAGGCCAGTATCAATGTCATCAGTGTCATTCCGCTTACCGGGTTGGACCCTACGATTGCAATGGCATTGGCCGCCACAGTTGTAAAAAGGAAGGCTATGACAGCTACGACGAGCAGGGCTATGACGGAGAACCACAGGTCTTTGAGGACGCCGAAATAGAAGAAGATGAAAATGAGGGCCAGCGTAACGAGGGTGCCGATGGCTATGATTTTCATGGACAGGTCGCGCTGTGTCCTTGCCGTTTCATTGTCAGATGCAGCGGACTTGTTGCGCAACTCTTTGGCAGCCAGTCCGAATGCTGATTTGATTATCCCTGCGGACTTGATAATCCCGATTATTCCTGCAGTGGCTATGCCCCCTATGCCTATGTGGCGGGCATAGTTCGTAAAAATCTCTTCCGGGCGCATGGAGCCTACCGTGGCCGTTATTCCCGAGTTCATAAGGTCTATGACGGTATCGCCGAAGAGCAGGTTCATAAGCGGGATTATTATAAACCATACCAGGAACGAGCCGCAGCATATTATAAAGGAGTATTTCAGTCCTATAATATAACCCAGGCCAAGGACAGCCGCCCCTATGTTGATTTTAAAAATGAGTTTGGCGTTGTAGGCTATCTGCTCTCCCCATGGCAGGACTTTGGATGTGAACACTTCCGACCACCATCCGAACGTGGAGACAATGAAATCGTACAACCCTCCGACCAGGCCGCTTGCCAAAAGTGTTTTTGCCCCTTTCCCTCCTGACTCTCCGCTGACCAGGACCTGTGTTGTGGCAGTAGCTTCGGGGAAAGGATATTTCCCGTGCTGGTCGGATACGAAATATTTTCTGAATGGTATGAGCAGCAGAATCCCGAGGATGCCGCCCAGTGCCGAACTGAGGAATATCTTTGTGAAATTGACAGTCAGTTCAGGATATTTGTCCTGGAGTATGTAAAGTGCGGGCAGGGTAAATATGGCCCCGGCAACTATGACACCGGAACATGCGCCTATGGACTGGATTATGACATTTTCTCCAAGGGCGTTCTTGCGCTTGAAAGCTCCTGACAGCCCTACCGCTATTATAGAAATAGGTATGGCGGCTTCGAATACCTGTCCTACCTTCAGGCCCAGGAAAGCTGCCGCCGCCGAGAATATGACTGTCATTATGAGGCCTATGGTGACTGACCAGGCATTTACTTCCGGATATGTCTTCCCCGGAGAAAGCAACGGCGTATATTTTTCACCCGGCTTGAGTTCCCTGAATGCATTTTCGGGGATGGATACTTTTTTCTTGTCTTCGCTCATGGGATTATATTTTTACAAAAGTAATAATAAATTATGCAAAAAAATTAAACGATCCGTTTCCCGTTATCGCAAGGCAGTATGCTTGGTTTTGGTAAATGCGGAAAATCAATCTGTTGTCTTTCTATCGCCAGTCGCCCCTAAAAAAATGTGAAAAAAATCTTGAAAAAAATTTGGAGGGTATCAAAAAATGCGTACCTTTGCAGCCCGTTTGAGAAAAACGGTTTGTTCATTGAAATACTGAGAGAGATAACGAGGTAAAGAACGAGAGTAACGTCAGCGAGTCAATTTGGTTCGTTGGCGGGGACTACAGTTTTAAAGGAAAAATAGAAAAAGAATCGAGGAAGTTACAAGGGCGAACGGAGGATGCCTTGGCTTCCGGTGGCGAAGAAGGGCGCAGCAAGCTGCGAAAAGGCGCGGGGATCCGCAAGCAGGAGTCGATCCGCGCATACCCGAATGGGGCAACCTGCACGGCTGAAGGCCGTGCGCATAAGCGCAAACGCAGGGAACTGAAACATCTTAGTACCTGCAGGAGAAGAAAGAAAAATCGATTCCCCGAGTAGTGGCGAGCGAAAGGGGAGGAGCCCAAACCGGGTGCGTTACGGCGCGTCCGGGGTAGTAGGGTCCGCGTTAAATAGGAGACGATAGAAGCGGAACATTCTGGAAAGGATGTCCACAGAGGGTGAAAGGCCCGTACGCGTAGTTATTGTTTCTTATAGTTGGATACCTGAGTAGGGCGGGGCACGAGGAACCCTGTCCGAATCCGCGGGGACCATCCCGCAAGGCTAAATACAACCGGAAGACCGATAGTGAACCAGTACCGTGAGGGAAAGGTGAAAAG
>DVLA01000055.1 GCA_018715745.1 Candidatus Coprenecus stercoripullorum | reverse complement strand
TTTTAAACTTCGTTTACAATCACGTTGCGTCCCGGCATTGTCCGGACAGGCCCGCCAGTGCTCCCGGCCTTGCATCTTATGCCGGCTTTCAATTATCCCACTCGGATGCTCCTTTCCTGTAGGAAAGCAGGTCCGCCAAAGCCGCCGCCTTGGCGTTTATCCTGAAATTCCATTGGGTCCACCTTCCCATAGGCACCCATGAAAACGAAATCTGGAAACAGTGCAAATCGTATGTGGCGCTCAACTGCGTAGTGGTAAGTTTCAGTTTGGTAAGGTCGAACCCGGTCGTAACATTTATATTGAGGTCTTTGGTAAGCCTCACCTGTGCCGTCACCCCGAGCGTCTGGGTATGGTTGTTCTTGACTATCAGCTGGTCATTGCTGTACTGGTATGATTTGCTATAGTTATACGAATAAGAAAAGGTTATGGCCCACGGCACTTCGGGGTTCAGATAATAGACCCAGCCTCCTGGAATATACTCCCCAGTTACAGGATGGTAATAGACCCTTGTATAAGGCGTCGGTTCCGCACCCATGTTGACATTGCTTCCGCGCCCCCTGTTTCCCGTGTTCCCGGAACCGCCAGCACCGGCATTACTGCTGCCGGACGAGGACGAACCGTCATTCCCCTTTCCTTTCCCGTCCCCGGATATACTGAAGCTTGCGGATATGCTGGCACTCGTCAGACGTACCAGACGTCCGGTATGCATCACGTTGAATTCATTTATCCTCTGTCCCCTGTAATTGACCGCATAGGGATCGAGTACCATATTTCCGCTGATGGCCACCTTTTCAAGCACATTGGTATTGGCGCTTATATTGAAATTGGAAAGCTTCATGGAATCCGCAAGGAAGTTATAGCCTCCCGACAGGTTCAGCTGGTCTATCAGCTTTATCTTCTTGACGCCGGTACCGGTCGTATCCTTTCGGTCCTCTACCTTTGCTTCCAGGTTGTTGCCTATTGAAAAAGACAGGGTGGCGGACTTACCCTTTGCAGGGGGGTTGTTGATTCCGCCCGACCACTTGTTGTATTCCTCGGTATGGCTGATACCGTGTATGTCCGTATAGGTGTATGTCCTGTACCCGTTTACAAGGGTCCCCATCTCGGGAGAATACGATACCGAGAGCGAAGGGGTTATCATGTGCCTGACGGCCTTGAGCTTGCCGTGCCTGAAATTGAACAGGCCGTAAAGCCTCGTACTTACGGACATATTGGCCGAAAAAGTATGCGACGCGCCAAAATCGCCGAACAGGTCCGTCTTTACAGTCTCCACCTTGTCGGTCTCGGGATTATAGTAACGGCTGCTTGACTGGAAATACCAGTTCATGCCGTATGACACCCCGGGCGAGAAGTTTATGTACTTGAACAGGGTAAAGGTAGGAAGGTCTATCGTAAAACGGTGCGTCATGCCCGTCTGCATCTTGTTCCAGAAGTCCGGGTCGTTTATTTCACTTGCCTTGAAATTTATCTTGTTCTGCAGCGTGGTATTATAGCTTAGCCCGAACTGCTCGTACCATCTTTCCTTTCCCACCCTGTTTTTACGTTTGAACGGGTAGAACTTGTTTACGTTCAAGGTAATATTAGGCAAGGTAATGGCATACGAACTGTCCCGCGAGTTCTGGCTGTGCAGGGCGTTTATCGACAGGCTCAGGGCGCTCCATGTCCTGGAATAGGAAATGGACGATGACACCTGGTTCTGAAGGGCGTCATTTATACCTTCGTAATTATACCTATTGTTGGAAGGGCTTGAAAAATTGACCGAAGCCCTGAAGGACGTACCCGGCCTTGCCTTGGAATCCTGGGCATGCGACCATTTGAATTCGAAGTTCTTGGTCTGGAAAAAGTCCGGGCTTCCCTTGTCTCCCGTCTGGTCGTTGGAATAGGTAAGGCTGAAAGAACCGTTGAACTTGTACCTCAGCTTGTACCTCGTATTCATGGACACGCTCCACGAGCCCTTGGTATATATGCTTCCGGTAAGGGCTACATCGAAATAGTCACCGAGGACGAAATAGAACCCTCCGTCCTTGAAGAAAAGCCCTCTCGCCGCTTCCTCGCCGAATGTCGGGAAAAGTATTCCGCTGGCCCTTGCAGGCCTTCTCGGTACAAACCCGAAAGGCAGGACCAAAGGCAGGGGGACATCCTCCAGCACGAGATAGGCCGGCCCGAACACGGTTTTCTGCTTCGGCTGTGTCTCCACTTTAGCCCTCGTCATTCTCAGGTAATAGTGCGGATGCTCCAGATCACAGACCGTATATCGCCCTCCGTTAATATTTATGGACTTGTCGGGAAGCATGTTCATATTGCGCCCCTGCAGTATCCCGTCCTCCTCTTCCGAAACGGCATTCCTGATTCTCGCCCTCTGCGTATCGAAATTATAAAGCACATTGTCCATGGAATAGGTCTTGTTCCCCTCTTTCATTACCGGCTTGCCAGTCACTACACCTGCGGTATCGGCAACACCGGCCGCATAAACCGTCTGCCGGTCGACATCATACTCCATATATTCGGCCGTAAGCTCCATATTGCCGTATGTTACGCTCACATCGCCATAATAATATATCATTTTCTTCCCGTCAGTGAAATCCTCTATTACCGAATCCCGCGCCGTCGAGAAAGCAGGCATGTCCAGCATGCCCTGCCTTGTAGAGTCGGAGAGAAAAAGAGTGTCAAGGGAAGGGATACTGTCAGTCACCGGAAGCAGGGAAACGGAATCCGCTACCGGCGCCCTTAGGCTGTCCCTGACAAAACCTCCGGCAGGACGTTCCACAGTATCCTTTCCGGCAACAAGAGTATCGCTCCGGGGAGAAGCGGCCGGCAGGGAGTCCGCTACCGCGTCATCTGCAGGCAACAGCCCTTCATCGGCCCCTGAAAGCGTATCAGGGGCGGCGAACAGGGCGAAAAGCGAGTCAACCGGCCCGTCTGCCTGAGCACGCCTCCCTCCCGTGACACTATACCCGCATGAAAAGGACAGGTACAATGCCAAGGCTATAACTGAAAGCTTTATCAGGAATTTCGGAAACTGCATCAATTCGGCTGTTGATATATAGGCCTGCAATAGCCTAAATAGATTAATACATCCGTGTTTGACAATTCGGGCACAAATATAGTCTTTTTTGAACTCTTACCAAACATTTATTAATTTTGCACCCGGTAATGAACTTTTTTGTCAAAACAGCCCTAATCGCCGCAACGGCACTCGCCATTATCGGCATCAGGCCGTTATCGGCTGAAGACAAATCCCTTGTAAGCGTCAGGACAGTGGTCATCGACGCAGGGCACGGGGGAAAGCAGCCCGGCACGCTTTACGGCAGGATTCTTGAAAAGGACATAACACTGTCCGTCGCCCTGATGCTCGGCAAAATGATAGAGGAAGCCTACCCTTCGGTAAAGGTGCTCTATACCAGAAAGGACGACTCGTTCGTATCCCTGTACGACAGGGCGGACCTGGCCAACAAGAACAATGCCGACCTGTTCATATCAATCCACGTAAATGCTGCAAAGGACAATTCCGCAAGGGGCTCCGAAACATTCGTGATGAGCAGCGACAAAACCGATTCGAACTTCGAAGTGTGCCAGCTGGAAAACAGCGTCATCCTCCTGGAGGAAGACTACTCGTCGAAATACGCAGGCTTTGACCCCAACAATCCGGAATCCTATATAATATTCTCCCTTCTGCAGAACGCCCATGTAGAACAGAGCCTCAGCCTTGCTTCCCTCATACAGGAAAATATGGGGAAAGGGCCCATTACAAGGAACCGCGGCGTAAAGGAAGGCCCGTTCCTCGTACTTTGGCAATGCACCATGCCGGCAGTACTCGTAGAACTGGGATTCCTGTCCAACTCGTCGGACAGGGCCGTTCTTACGGACAGGCAGAGCCAGAAAAAAATGGCCTCATCGCTCTTCCGGGCCTTCAAAAGCTACAAACAGCTATATGACAAACACATAGATATTCCGGAGACAGTCACATCCGACATTGGGGAGAAACATGCCGGCAACTACGGGATACAGATAATGTCCGGGAAAAGGCTGCTGAAGAAAAACTCCAGGGAGTTCAAGGGATGGAGCTGCAAATACATCAAATCCGGAAAGACCTATAAATACTATATCGGACAATACGGGACAAGGGATGAAGCGGCCGAAGCGCTCAAGACCATAGAAAAAAGTTTCCCGGGAGCATTCATCATCACTCTACCGCAATGAAAATAAGGAAAGAAATCAAAATAGGCATATTTGCCATAGTTGTCCTTGCGGCCACATTCCTGACTATCGACTTCCTGAAAGGGAACGACATATTCGGGAAAAGCCATACATTCTACGCCAAATATGCGGATATCGAAGGGATAGCCGAATCCACACCTGTTTTTGTCAAGGGATACAGGGCCGGAAGCGTAACTTCCCTCAAGTACGGCAAGTCCGACGGACTTTATACAGCAAGAGTATCCATATCCGACGAGTACGACATTCCGAAAGACAGTTATCTGGAAATATACAGCTCCGACATACTCGGGAGCCGGTCCATAAGGGTAATTATGGGGAATTCGGATAAAATGGCCTCAGACGGCGACACTCTCGGGAGCCGCATAGAGGCGGACCCCCTGTCTGCAATCGTTTCCGGAATCGTACCTTTGGAAAACAGCCTCCATTCGCTCATAGGCAACTTCGACAAGGCCGTAGTTTCCATAAACTCAATATTGGACGGCGGGCTGCGCGAAGACATTTCCATGATATCCGCCGACCTGCGCAAAAGCGCGGCAAACATTTCCGACATAACAGCCGGTATAGAAAGCCAGGGACCGAGAATCGACTCCATAATACACAGTATAAATGATATAGCCGGGAATTTCGCGAATACGGCCGAAAGCCTGGACAGGACCGTTAAAAATGCGGAGGCAATAACCGTCAGTCTCAAGGAGGCGGATCTGAAAAACGCCGTGCTGAACCTCAGGGACCTGCTCGAAAAGGCATCAGACCCGTCTTCGAGCATAGGAAAACTTCTCACGACCGATTCCCTGCACAATGCTGTCAACAGCCTTGCAACAGACCTCGACACGCTCGTCAAGAGAATAGAAAGAGACCCTAAAAAATACATAAAAATCTCCGTTTTTTAAAAAAAAAATTTCGGGTAAAAATTTTCAGACTGACTATCAACAGGTTTATTTTTTCTACAAAAAAATCCCCATTTTTTATTTTCTAAATAGGGGATTTTTGCTCAATTTTGTCACAGGATTTTAACAAAATATTCCTGAACTTAACAGCAGCAATAATTGGATAGAAGCATGACGCATATAGAAGCATGGGATAACTGTCTACTGATAATCAGAGACATAGTACCCCCGACCACTTTCAGGACGTGGTTCGGTCCCATAAAGCCTATAAAGCTGGACGGCTCCGTGCTCACTATCCGCGTACCGTCGGACTTCTTCCCCGAATATATCGAGGAACATCTCATCGACGTGCTCAGCTCCTCAATGAAAAGAGTCATCGGCCCGGATGCGAAACTCGTATATGAGGTACCTATGGTAAAAGACACCGTCATATCCTACCCGGCCGGCACCCAGCAGAAAGAGATAAAGAATCCCGACATAGCTATCCCGAACGAAAAAATCCTGAACATTACGGACCCCTATGTGATTCCCGGAGTAAAAAAGGGCGTCCATGTGGAATCGAACCTCAACAACAACTATACTTTCGAGAACTTTATAGAGGGGGACTGCAACAGGCTCGGCAAGACTGCCGGGATGGAGATAGCGAAAAAGCCCGGGACTACGGCTTTCAATCCGCTGTTCCTTTATGGAGGGTCCGGATTGGGGAAAACGCATCTGGCACAGGCCATAGGCATAGAAATCAAGAAACTGTACCCCGAGAAGGTCGTACATTATGTGACAGCCAACAGATTCCAGACGCATTACGTGGATTCGGTAATGGCCAGGAACGCCCTGAACGACTTTCTCCACTTCTACCAGTCAATGGACGTGCTTATCGTAGATGACGTACACGAATTTGCCGACAAACCTGGTACACAGACAGCATTTTTCCAGATATTCAACTACCTGCACCAGCTCGGCAAGCAACTCATACTGACCTCGGACAGATCTGCCGTAAACATGAAGGGGCTTGAAGACAGGCTGCTGTCACGTTTCAAATGGGGGCTGACCACGGAACTCATGCCGCCCGATTTCGACACGAGGCTCGCCATTCTCAGATCAAAGAGTTTCAGGGAGGGCATAAATCTTTCCGATGACATTCTCGAATACATTGCATCAAAAGTCACCAGCAATGTCCGGGAACTCGAGGGGACGCTGATATCCCTTATTGCCAATGCCACCCTTACAAAGAAAAGCATAACCTTATCGCTGGCCCAACAGCTCATAGACAAGATTGTAAGCGTACCGAAGAACGACATGTCGATTGAGAGGATAAAGAATACCGTATGCGACTATTTCGGAATTTCCAGCGAAAGGCTGCTGTCCAACTCCAGAAAGAGAGAAATCGTCCAGGCAAGGCAGATTGCCATGTACCTTTCCCGCAACATGACGAACACATCCCTCGCTACCATAGGGAACGAGATAGGGGGACGGAACCATGCGACAGTCCTGTACGCCTGCAATACCGTCTGCGACCTGATGGATACCGACAGGACATTCCGGCAATATATCCTGGACATCGAGAAGAAGCTTAAATCCAACCTTCATTAAATACCATAACCATGACATCAGAACAGGTTCTCGCCCATTTCCGGGAAATAATGAAAATTCCGAGAGAGTCCGGGCACGAGGAACATATTATCGCGTATCTCCAACAGTTCGCTGAAAGGCACAATCTCGACTGCAAAACGGACAAAGCCGGCAACGTATTGATTACCAAGCCAGCTTCTCCGGGAAGGGAAGGCTCTCCCACCATAATCCTTCAAAGCCACTCCGACATGGTCTGCGAGAAAAACAGCGGCGTCGAGCATGATTTCTCAAAGGACCCTATCAAGGCCGTCATAGAAGACGGATGGTTGATTGCCAAAGACACGACTCTCGGGGCCGACTGCGGCATAGGCATTGCCGCCCAACTCGCCGCTTTGGAAGACAGGGACCTGGAACACGGAAAAATGGAATGCCTGTTCACGACCTCGGAAGAGACAGGGCTTGACGGTGCTTTCGCACTGGAGAAAGATTTTCTTACAGGGAAAATTCTGCTGAACCTCGACTCTGAAGACGAAGGGGAGCTGTTCATCGGCTGCGCCGGAGGAGTGGATACAACAGCCAGATTCCACTATATGCCGGAACCTGCGGACAAAGACCGGGTCTTCCTGAAAATCGGCTTTGCCGGAGGCATCGGAGGACACAGCGGAGACGATATAGACAAAGGGCGTTCAAATGCCATACGCTCCATAGCCAGATCCCTTTACAGGATATGGAACAGTTTCGATATCGGACTATGCTGCATAGACGGTGGAAACAAAAGGAATGCCATAGCAAGGGAAGCGTTTGCGGTAATAGCCGTAAAAAGAGAAGACAGGAACGGCATAATGGAATCACACACCGCCACGGCAGAGGAAGTAAAAGCCGAATACGGTCTTACCGACCCGGGAATATCCGCCAGCATTTCAGAAGTCACCGACAAGCCGGCATGCGCCATAGACAGGGATACGGCATTCAGGCTGATATGCGCCCTTAATTCCGTTCCGCACGGTGTTCTTGCAATGAGCGCGGAAGTGAAAGGCCTTGTAGAGACATCCACGAACCTTGCTTCCGTCAAGATGGCAGAAAACAACACAATACGAATCGGCACAAGCCAGAGAAGCTCCATAAACTCGGCCAGGAAATTTGCCTCTGAAATGGTAGAGGCTGCATTCGTATCCGCCGGGGCAAAGGTCACTCACGAATCTGAATATCCGGGCTGGAGGCCGAGCATGAAATCCCGTATTCTCGAGACATGCAGGGAGTCCTACAGGCGGCTGTTCGGAAAGGACCCCGTTGTCAGAGCCATACATGCCGGGCTCGAATGCGGCCTGTTCCTCGACAAATATCCCGACCTGGACATGATATCGTTCGGCCCGACGCTGCGCGGAGTCCATGCTCCCGGAGAAAGGCTCGAACTGGCAAGCCTTGACAAATTCACCCTGCTGCTGGAAGACGTAATAAGGAGTTGCAGATAATGGACAGCACAACAATACTCTCCCCTTCCATATTGTCATCCGACTTCCTTCATCTCGGAGAAACCGTCGGAATGCTGGAAGACTCTAAGGCAGACTGGATACACCTTGACGTAATGGACGGGGTTTTCGTCCCCAACATCTCATTCGGGTTCCAGGTCATAAAGGACATCGCAAGAGTTGCCACCAAGCCCCTCGACGTACATCTGATGATTGTCGATCCAGACAGGTATATCCCGGTACTGGAGGAGTGCGGGGCTGAATACGCATGTGTCCATTACGAGGCCTGCACCCATCTTAACAGGACATTGCAGAACATCCATGCGCACGGCATGAAAGCCGGCGTGGCCCTCAACCCGCACACTCCTGTATCCGCCATAGAATACATAGCCCAATATGCAGACATGGTGCTTATAATGTCTGTCAATCCTGGATTCGGAGGGCAGCATTTCATAGAAAACACTGTCCGGAAAGTCGCGGAGACGAAAGCCCTGCTTGAACGTACGGGTTCAAGGGCTTTAATAGAAGTGGACGGCGGAGTAACCGCAGAGAATGCAAAAGCGCTGGTCGCGGCAGGGGCGGATGCACTTGTCGCCGGCAGTGCAGTCATGTCCTCACCCGATCCGAAAGCAATGATAGACAGGCTGAAGAGCCTGCGCTAAAGTCAGATTACATACCTTATCTCCTTAAAGGCATACATTCTCATACCGTCCGCAGTCTCTACAACAAGGCGGGCGGTATTTTCATCTACCCCGGCTATTCTGCCTGAAAAGCGGCGTACAGGCCTCCCGGGCAAGGTTTCATCAAACAGGCACTCCTTCCCCATACGGTACAGTCTGGCCAGATACTCCTTTTTAATGCGCTCCCTGCCCTCCTGCCCGGCCGCAAGCCTGTAATATCCGAATATATGTTCCAGCAGCCTTTCCAGTTCGGAATCCGGATCATACAGAGGGCACGGCCTCCCGCCTGCCCTCTCCTTCTCGATGAGAAGGGATGTAGGGTTGGGAAGCTCCGGAGAAAAAGAACGCTGGTTCAGGTTGAGCCCTATTCCGGATATGCCGGCAGCCAGCCTGTCTCCCGAAACCGTATTCTCAATAAGCATCCCGCAGATCTTCCTGTCTTCTATATAGATATCATTTGGCCACTTTATCTTCGGAGAGAGGCCCGAAGTCTCAAGGTAGGAAGCGACGCCGACGGACGAAATCTGGGAGATGACAAACTGTCCGGACGCAGGTATAAAAAAAGACGGCTTGAAAAGTATGGAAAATGTCAGGTTCTCCCCGAAAGCGCTTTCCCAGACATTACCCCTCTGGCCTCTCCCTTCTGTCTGGAAGAGAGCGGTCCACACGCTCATATCCTCAGCATCCTTGTGACGTGAAGCCTCAAGGTTCGTAGAATCCGTCATCTTCATCCTGTAGATATTCATGGCATAATTTTTATACATATATTTGCAACGCAAATTTAAGAAATCGATACAGATAAACAGGGAAGATGAAAGAAATCGACACTATTGTCTCGGCCATGCTCGACAAGAAGGCAAAAGGGGTATGTTCGCTTGATTTGAGAAAGATCGGGACAGCAATAACCGACCATTTCGTTATATGCAACGCCGACTCCTCCACACAGGTATGTGCCATTGCCGACAACATTGAAGACAGGATGAGGGAGGAATGCGGCATAAGGACAGCCAGAATGCAGGGCAGGGAAAACGGTTTCTGGATAATACTGGACTACATCAATATCGTAGTGCATGTCTTCCTTACCGAATACCGCAACTTCTACAGGCTCGAGGACCTGTGGGCCGATGCCATAAAGAAAGAATATAAGGACGAATAGGACAAATATGAACGATAACAGCCAGATTCCGGGTAACGGGCCCGGCGACAACTTCAAAAAGGACAGAAGGCCGAGAATGGGACTGATGATACTGCTCTACGCTGGATTCATCATGTCCATAATTTGGTTCATCCGTTCCTCGTCTTCAGTAAATGAGGCGAAGACTGAATGGATTACCGTAAAGGAGGAAATGATTCCGCAGGGAGACGTTGAAAAAATAAATTTCATATCCAATCTCAACAAGGCGGAAGTCACCATAAAAAGGGACTCGCTCTATAAATACGTAAACAGGTATTTCGGAGGGAGGACACCGGACATGGGCCCGCATTTCTCATTCCTTGTCTCAAGGAATTTCAATGCCGAAGAGAGTTTTGCCCAGTCAAGGGAGGAACTGCCGCCTGAAGAAAGGTTCGACATATCCATCACGGAACAGAACGATTATTTCGGCAGGATATTCGACTGGGTGATATTTCCGCTTCTGCTGTTCGGGCTTCTTTGGTTCATCATGTTCAGGCCCATGCAGAAAGGTATGGGCAACGGGCCCGGAGGAGGAATATTCTCCGTCGGCAAGTCCCAGGCGAAACTGTTCGACAAGGGCAACAATGTAAAAGTAACATTCAAAGATGTGGCAGGCCTTGAAGAGGCGAAGGTAGAAGTGATGGAGATAGTGGATTTCCTGAAAAATCCGAAAAAATACACTGCCTTGGGAGGGAAAATTCCCAAAGGCGCCCTGCTGGTAGGCCCTCCGGGCACAGGCAAAACGCTATTGGCCAAAGCAGTAGCAGGTGAAGCCAATGTTCCGTTCTTTTCAATATCAGGTTCCGATTTTGTAGAAATGTTCGTCGGGGTCGGCGCTTCAAGAGTGAGGGACCTTTTCAGGCAGGCAAAGGAGAAAGCCCCGTGCATCGTCTTTATCGATGAAATAGACGCTGTCGGAAGGGCAAGAAGCAAGAATGTCGGATTTTCATCCAATGATGAAAGGGAGAATACGCTTAACCAGCTTCTCACCGAAATGGACGGGTTCGGGACAAACTCCGGCGTAATTATCCTGGCTGCAACCAACAGGGCCGACATACTCGACAAGGCACTCATGAGGGCCGGGCGCTTCGACAGGCAGATACACGTGGATTTGCCTGAGCTGAAAGAAAGGCTCGAGATATTCAACGTCCATCTGAGAGGGCTGAAACTGACAGAGGGATTCGATGCCGGATTCCTGGCGAAACAGACTCCCGGATTTTCCGGCGCCGACATTGCCAATGTCTGCAATGAAGCCGCTCTGATAGCTGCAAGGAAAAACAAGGACGCCATAGACAGGCAGGACTTTCTGGACGCCATAGACCGCATAGTCGGCGGCCTGGAAAGGAAAAGCAAGATTATTTCCCCTGAAGAGAAACGCACGATTGCATTCCATGAAGCCGGCCATGCCACAGTAAGCTGGATGCTCCCGCACGCCAATCCTCTGTTGAAAGTCACCATAATCCCGCGCGGCAATGCCCTTGGCGCCGCATGGTACCTTCCTGAAGAAAGGCAGATAACGACTACCGGACAGATGATGGACGAAATGGCGGCCACTCTCGGAGGACGGGCCGCAGAGGAAATAATAAACGGGGAAATATCTACGGGTGCCATGAACGACCTGGAGAAAGTGACAAAACAGGCATACGCCATGGTCACATATTTCGGGATGAGTGAAAAGGTCGGCAACATCTCTTTCTACGACTCGACGGGTAATTCCGGATATAATCTCGGCAAACCATACAGCGAGAAGACATCGGAGCTCATAGACAAGGAAGCGAAAGAATTCATAGACCAGGCCCACCGGACGGCTTTGGACGTTCTGCGCGCCAATATGGAAGGCTTTACAAAACTGGCCGGCCTGCTGCTTGAAAAAGAGGTCATCTTTTCCGAAGATCTCGAGGCCATTTTCGGGAAACGCAAGTCCACGGACAAGGCTGATGCCGCCATAACTGAATCCGGGCCGGAAAAGGAACTTACAGCATGAGTCCGGCTTTCAGAAACCTGCTTGTAAGGACAGCCAGCGGTATCGTCTTCCTGTGCATCCTGCTGACAGCCCTGCTGACGGGAAAAACGGCATTCTGCCTCATATTCTCATTTATTGTAGCCGTGATGACCACGGAGTACCTGAATGTCAGCATCGGGAAAAAACATAAGGCGGGACGTGCGGTCACCACGGTGATATGTACCGGAGGCTTCATTCTGACATTCCTTTACTGCGGGGGCATCGTCGGGGGAGAGTGGTTCGTTCTGCTGCCCGCTGCATGCTGCCTGCTCCCGGTATGCCTGCTGTATGAAAAGGACAAGGCCTCTTACGGTTCGTTCATATACCTTTTCATTCCGATTCTGTACATAGCGCTCCCGTTCTCAATAACCAATTTCATAATATTCGACAACGGGACTTTCGATGCAGGCATCCTGCTTTCCATAATGATAATAATATGGAGCTCCGATGTAGGGGCATATCTGTGCGGAATGGCTTTCGGCCAGAAAAACGGCCACAGGCTTTTCCCGTCGATTTCACCGAAAAAATCGTGGGAAGGCTACATCGGCGGGCTCGTATTCGCCCTTATCGCCGGGTACTTTGTTTGCGGGTCACTGGTTCTTGCACTGATTATCAACATCGCATCCACTTTCGGAGATTTGGCGGAATCACAATTTAAACGTAATTTTGAAGTTAAGGACGCCGGAAAGATAATGCCGGGGCACGGAGGCCTGCTCGACAGGTTTGACGGAGCGCTGATAGCATTTCCAGTTTCGGCTGCATATATTTTACTTGTAGGAATTTAAACACTCAGACTATGCGAATACACAAAGAAGGGACAATGATGATTGTTATGTCTTTCGTCTTTGCTCTGATCATCGGAGGTTCGCTGTTCTATTTCAACGGCGTGAAGATATGGACATGCGCCATCACCTTTATTCCCGTCGGATTTGCGGTATTCTTCATTGCGTTTTTCCGGGATCCCGTAAGGGTGCCGGCAGGAGACGGACACAAAGTATCGGCGCCCGCAGACGGCAAGATAGTAATCGTGAAAGAAGTGGAGGAAAATGAATACTTCCATTCGAGAATGCTTCAGATATCCGTATTCATGAGCTTCTTCAATGTCCATATCAACTGGGCGCCCATCTCCGGAAAAGTGGCTTTCTTCAGATACCACAGGGGCAATTACCTTGCGGCATGGCATCCCAAGTCTTCTACGAAAAACGAAAGGACAACCATAGTTTTCAGGAATGAGGACGGGACAGAAGTACTGTGCAGGCAGATAGCCGGCCTTTTTGCACGCAGGGTAGTATGCTACGCCGAATTCGACAAGGATTTCAGCGCCGGAGAACAGATAGGTTTTATAAAGTTCGGCTCGAGAGCGGACGTATTCCTGCCCATCGGTACAAAAGTCAACGTAAAACCGGGAGACATAGTCAAAGGGGCCGAGACCATCATCGCGGAACTTGCACAAAAAGACAATAAACAATAACCGATATCGCTATGAAACAGTATTACGCGGAAAACAAGGACAGATTTATCGACGAACTTTTCAATTTGCTTAGGATACCGTCCATAAGTTCGGAACCGGAACACAAGGCCGACATGTACAGATGCGCCGAAGAGATATCCGGGCTGCTCAGGAAAGCGGGGGCAGACAGGGCCGATGTCATGGAGACGGAAGGGCATCCTGTCGTGTACGGGGAAAAGATCATTGATCCGTCCCTTAAGACAATCCTGGTCTACGGACACTATGATGTCCAGCCGGTAGATCCTGTAGACTTGTGGAAATCAGGTCCGTTCGATCCGCAAATCAGGGACGGGGCGATATACGCAAGAGGTGCAAATGACGATAAAGGACAGTCCTTCATGCACATAAAGGCGTTTGAATATCTCACCGCCAAGGGCATGCAAAGGCACAACATAAAATTCATCCTCGAGGGCGAAGAGGAAATAGGTTCCCCGAGCCTGGCCAAATGGGCCCGGGAGCACAAGGACATGCTTGCCTGCGACATTATTCTCGTATCCGACACCACCATGATAGGGGAAGATACACCGTCAATAAACTGCGGGATGCGCGGGCTCACATACATGGAGATAGAAGTTACAGGGCCCAACAAGGACCTGCATTCCGGGCATTACGGGGGAGCTGTCGTAAACCCGCTGAATGCACTGTGCAAGATTATTGACAACCTCATTGACAAGGACGGGCGCATAACCGTAAAGGGCTTCTACGACGATGTTGTGGAGTTGTCGGCTGAAGACAGGGCCATGCTGGCAAAAGCCCCGTTCGATGCCGAAGAATACAGGAAGTTCCTCGACATAGACGATGTCGACGGTGAAAGGGGATACTCCACGCCTGAACGCACCGGAATACGTCCATGCCTGGATGTAAACGGGATATGGGGAGGCTTCACGGGAGAAGGGGCAAAGACGGTACTGCCTTCAAAGGCACATGCCAAGATTTCCATGCGGACTGTACCCAACCAGGACTGGAAAAAGATTGCAAAGCTCTTCGAGGCCCACATCATGGCCAATGTCCCTAAGGGAGTAAGGGTAAAGGTCACCGCGCACCACGGCGGGAACGGATTCCTGATTCCAATCTCATCCCCGGCATACAAAGCCGCATCAAGGGCCATACACGAAGTTTACGGCATCGAGCCTGTACCTAACCGGGGCGGAGGTTCAATACCTGTCCTCGCTGAAATGCAACAGATCCTGAAGGCCGACCCCCTGCTTATCGGTTTCGGCCTCGAAAGGGATACAATACACTCTCCCAACGAGAGTTACCTGTTGTCGCAGTTCGAGAAAGGCATGGAATCAATAGCTCTGTTCTATAAGTATTTCTGAAATGGATTACAACGGACTCTACAGGCATATAATGGAGAAGGGCTCCTACCTGTGCGTAGGGCTCGATACAGACACTGAAAAGATACCCGCACATTTGAGAAGCGGGAAGGAGCCTGTCTTTGAATTCAATAAAGCCATAATAGACGCGACTGCCCCGTACGCCGTCGCCTATAAGCCCAACATAGCCTTTTACGAGGCGGAAGGGACACACGGACTGGAACAACTGGAAAAGACCGTAGCGTACCTGGGGGCTGAATATCCGGAAATGCTCGTGATTGCAGACGCCAAACGGGGCGACATAGGCAATACCGCCGACCGCTATGCAAAGGCTTTCTTCGAAGTCATGGACTTCGGGGCAGTAACCCTGTCCCCATATATGGGAAGCGATGCCATAAGGCCGTTCCTCAGGTATGAGGGCCGCTGGAGCATAGTACTTGCCCTAACATCCAACCCCTCTGCCGAAGAGTTCGAAACACTGTCAGTCTGCGGGGAACCGCTGTATCAAACGGTAATAAAGAAAACCATACGGTTTGCCGAAAATGAATACGGATCATCGAAAGACAGGCTTATGTTCGTGGTCGGGGCGACAAGAGCGGAGGAGATAGCCTCGGTCCGTTCCTGTTGTCCGGAACATTTCCTGCTGGTCCCGGGCGTTGGCGCACAAGGAGGCAGTCTCGCAGAGGTAGCCCGTTACGGGATGAACAGCAAATGCGGGCTGATAGTAAACTCTTCAAGGGGCATAATCTACGCCTCGTCAGGAAAGGATTTCGCGGAAGCTGCGGCCGTAAAGGCAAAGGAGATGGCAGCCGAAATGAGAAAGACACTATGTGGGATCGGGAAGATATAGGGTTCATGCAAAGAGCCCTCGACCTTGCTGAAAAGGGACGCGGCAAAGTCAGTCCCAACCCGATGGTCGGTGCAGTGATAGTCAAGGGCGGAAAAATCATCGCCGAGGGATACCACAGGTACTATGGCGGGCTGCACGCGGAAAGGGAGGCTCTTTCTTCCTGCAGTGAAAGCCCGTGCGGGGCTACAATGTATGTGACCCTCGAGCCATGCTGCCATTATGGGAAACAACCCCCATGCACGGATGCAATAACGGAATCCGGAATCAAAAGAGTTGTCATAGGGATGAAGGACCCCAACCCGCTCGTTGCAGGGAAAGGCATCTCTCTGCTGCTTGAACACGGCATACATGCAGAGACCGGACTTCTCGAAAAGGAAGCCATGATTCTCAACAGGATGTTCATAAAGCACATAACGACCGGCATACCGTGGGTAACGATAAAAACGGCCATGTCGGTTGACGGGAAAATTGCGACAAAAACCGGTGATTCCAGATGGATTTCATCCGAAGAATCCAGGCATTACGTCCACCTGCTCCGCTCTGCCCATGCAGGACTGCTGACAGGCATAGGCACCGTACGGGCCGATGATCCGATGCTGAATTGCAGAATAGACGGGATGCAGTCCCCAGTAAGGATAATCGCCGATTCTGAGGCATCGATAAGCCACGACAGCAATATAATAAAAACGGCCGGAAAATTCAGGACAATCATCGCCCATACCCCGGCAGCGCCGCACAAAAGGATTGAGGCCCTGCAGAAGGCAGGGATAGAGACGATCGAATGCCCTGCAACAAACCGTCAGGTCGATTTGGGGCATTTATGCGCACGGCTCGGGGAGATGGGTATAGGTTCCGTCCTGGTAGAGGCAGGGCCAATGCTGAACTGGAGCGTGGTAAAATCCGGAATTGCCGATGAGTTCTATACATTTGTAGCACCGGTAATAATCGGCGGGAGCGGCGCCGTGACTCCGGTAGGTGGAGACGGCTGCCGCTTGGTATCCCAGGCCATAAGGCTGGCTGTGGAAAGCGTAAGGCCTTCCGGCCAGGATATTCTTATCCACGCCTATTCAAAACAATACGAAAATGTTTACGGGAATAATTGAAGAAACAGGGGTTGTCCGTTCCATAACCGGAGGGGCGGGAGGATACGACATAGGCATCCGGGCCTGCAAAGTGCTTCAGGGCACTTCCGCCGGGGACAGTATTGCCGTAAACGGCGTATGCCTTACAGTCACTTCCCTTGACGGTTCGGGGTTCAATGCCCAGATTATGCCGGAGACACTCAGAAGAAGTTCCCTCGGGGAACTTGGGCCCGGTTCAGAGGTAAATCTCGAAAGGGCAATGAGAGCGGACGGACGCTTCGGGGGACATATTGTCTCAGGCCATGTGGATGCCTGCGGCAAGGTAGTCTCCATCGTCCCGGAAGGCATAGCCAGGACAGTTGAGATAAGCGTACCCGACGATACGCTTAAATATATAGCGGCCAAAGGTTCTGTCGCCATAGACGGGGCGAGCCTTACTGTAACATGGGCAGGACGCAGCTCATTCAAGGTTTCCCTTATACCCCACACAGTAGAAGCCACTACCCTTAAAGCACTAAGGACGGGGAATAAGGTGAATGTCGAGGTGGATCCGATTGCCCTGTACGTGGAGCGGCTGTTATCATACAACAATAATAACAATGACAGGAAAATAACAATGGAATTTCTATATGAAAACGGATTTTAGGTTCAATACGATAGAAGAAGCGGCTTCCGATCTGGCCCAGGGCAGAATCGTCATTGTAATAGACGATCCGGACAGGGAGAATGAAGGGGACCTTATATGTGCTGCAAGATATGCGACTACAGAAAATGTCAACTTCATGGCCACCTACGGTAAAGGACTGATATGCATGCCCATGAGCAGGGAAATGACCACAAGGCTCGACCTGCGCCAGATGGTTTCCGAAAATACGGACAACCATTCCACCGCCTTTACGGTGTCGATAGACCATATTTCCACAAGTACGGGTATTTCCGCCGTAGAACGGTCTGTTACCGCCCTTAAATGCGTAGATCCCGAAGCAAAGCCGGAAGATTTCCGCAGGCCCGGGCACATGTTTCCCCTCGAGGCCAGGAAAGGAGGGGTAATGGTGCGCTCGGGACATACCGAGGCTACGGTTGACCTGCTGAGAATCGCAGGGCTTGAAGAATGCGGCCTCTGCTGCGAGATCATGAGGGATGACGGAACAATGATGCGGACATCCGAACTCATAGGGTTTGCTGTCAGCCACAATCTTAAAATAGTCACAATTGCCGACCTTATACGCTACCGCAGGAAACATGAGGTCCTCGTGGAAAGGGTCGCCGAAGCAGACCTCCCCACAAAATACGGCTCATTTAAAGCCATTGGTTACATAAACAAAATCAACGGGGACTACCATATCGCACTTGTAAAAGGGGACATCACTACCGACGAGCCGGTATTGTGCAGGGTCCACTCCGAATGCCTCACAGGGGATGCCTTCGGTTCCCTGCGATGCGACTGCGGGGACCAGCTGGCTGAAGCCATGAGGCGGATCGAGAAAGCCGGACGCGGTGTCCTGCTTTACATGAAACAGGAAGGACGCGGTATAGGGCTTATAAATAAAATAAAGGCCTACCACCTGCAGGATATGGGAATGGATACGGTAGAGGCAAATCTTGCACTCGGTTTCGGGGCCGACCTCAGGGAATACGGCACAGGCGCTTCCATACTCGCGCACCTTGGGGTCAAGAAGCTGATTCTCATGACCAACAACCCTTCCAAAATCACCGGGTTAGACGGATACGGGATAGAGATTGTGAGACGCGAACCCATAGAAGTGGCCAGCAACGAGAAAAACGAAAAATACCTGTTCACCAAATACAAGAAAATGGGGCATCTCCTCCATGTAAAGGACATAAGCAACATAGAAAACAAAAACGATAAAAATATTGGAAAAGATGAGAACAATTGAAGGCAACCTTTCAGCCAAAGGACAGAAAATAGGAATAGTAGCTGCAAGATTCAATGAATTTATCACCTCAAGGCTTCTCGGGGGGGCGGAAGACTCTTTCGTAAGGCACGGAGGGGAAAGCGGCAATATAGAAGTAGCCTGGGTACCGGGAGCGTTTGAGATTCCGTTCGCAGCCAAAACGATGGCTCTTTCGGGAAAATACGACGCCATAGTCTGCCTTGGGGCCGTAATCAGGGGTGCCACCCCGCATTTCGACATGGTTGCAAACGAATCGGCAAAAGGAGTAGCCCATGTAGGGCTTGAATCGAATATTCCTGTAATTTACGGGATACTCACTACAGACTCCATAGAGCAGGCAATAGAAAGAGCGGGGACCAAGTCCGGGAACAAAGGGTTCGATGCAATGACAGCCGCCATAGAAATGGTCAACCTGTGCAGGAGCATGCAGTGATACCGTTTTAAAGCCCTTCTTCCCATACGACATCACCGTCGTATACGAAACTGAACTCATCGGCGTACATCAGACTGCCTACTCCACCGGTAAACAAGTCCGCATACTGGCTCGCCACGGCTACAACGGCACAGTATGTGGGCTTTCTCTTGTTTCTGTACTTTATGTCCACGGTAAATTCGCGATAGGCACCGCCGGTGCCCACACTGTCAACAAGACTGCCGTAGCCTATTACGTGCGGATCGTTGACGTCAAGATAGATTTCCTTGTTGGTATCCACCACGTAAGGGGCGTCCCAATCCGTAACATACACGAAGATATGGCATCTGTCCGGCCTGCCGAGCATGTGTTCCATTCCGGAACGTGCCTTGTTGATGGTGACCGGAGCATAGCTGTAATAGCCTTTAAGCTGCAACGGGCGGGAAGTAAAAGGTCTACCGAAAGCGACTTCCGCACCGGGAATGGCCACACGCAGGAATTCGCCCGAGAAAATATTCCCTCCGGCCATGAAGCCGGCAACGACTACCGTCTCCATCCTTGCAGCCCTCTTCCCTTCTCCGGAGACCGCAACGAAATCCTCTTCAGGGGAAGTAGGATTGTTTTCGCCTATGGCATTAGCGCCCCTGTTTCCCGAATCCCACCAGTAGCCGCTTCCCAGGTCGGCATTGGGAAACCAGCTCTTGCCTTCCTTTATCCAGTCATCGAAATCCATGTTTATCATCTGTACGGCATCCTCTGTCACAAAGGTCACCTCATCCCCTTCCAAATCCCCGGCGACAGCCTTGTATACATAGGAAGACCCCGGTTTCAGCCCGGTAACACGGGCCTCGAACGAATGGCCTTCAATTACGACTTCAGATGAAGGGACCTCCGTCCATTCGGAAGAGGATGCCTCCCTGTAAAGAAATGAAGGCTCGCCCGTCTGGGCCGAATACATCCCTGTAAGGTAAGCAAAGGAAGCCCAGGCGTCGGGGTTGCCCGTTTCCACCTCTATTTCCCGCTGCACGGCGCTTATTGTCCATATTTCCCTGACATCCCTGTAAGCGACTTCGAATTCCTTCAGGGTCGAATAATCGTGTTCCTGCCTCGGGTCAGGGGTGATTGACGAATTGGAAGGCCCCAACTGCACATCGATAATATTTATAGCGTCGAGCGGCTGGTCTACAGAAACGTACAAAATAGCCTGGCGTTCTTCCACATTAAACACTGCATCACCTACCTGGTTCTCGGCTATGATATAACGCTCGATGTTCTGTGTTGCAGACACTGTCCACTCATAAGCCTGGTCCGGATAAGTTGTCAGAACATACTTACGGGGCTGGGAAAGGTCAATGACGGAATCTATTCCCGGCTCCACAGAAGTGCTGTCAGTCACCCTGAATTCCAATACTTTAAGATTATGCAAATCTGCCGTATCCACAACCTGAAGCGAAACTGTCCTTGCCTGCAAATCGATAGCGGCCTGTCCCGACTGTCCCTCTACCTCGATTGCAAGTATCTCCCCGGGTTTATAGGGATATGGTATATCGTTCTTTATGCAACCGGAAGGCAAAGCCAGCAGAAAGGCAGCCCCGGCCCCGAGAAGATGTTTCATAAAATCCAGCGGGAATCTCATAACTAACTTTTCTTCTTGTCCTTTATCAATGGCATCACAAAATTGACGCCTATGCTGATAGATAGTAAATTCAATTTGAAATTGGCGGAACTTGTCTCATAGCTCCCCTCGTAGACCTGATTTGTCGTCTGGGAAATCCTTTTCCATTCAAGGCCGAGGATACCGACAGAGGCCTCTACGGACATCTCGTTGGTTATAAAGACTACAAGGCCGGGAATAACATCTATCCCGATATCGAGGATACTCTGATAAGTCCCGGTCATGTTCTGACCGCTGCCGGATATGACCTTCCCCTGCCCTGCCCCGAAATTCAGGGATATGTCGCTGAAAAGCCCGAACACCCTGCTTTTCCCGAGCGGGATATAATAGCGGTAGGAAACGGAGCCGAAATACGTATGCTGCAGATTGTAATAATCATCTATGCCGAAAGTCAGATCATCCGACAGGGATATGTCCACCCGGTCCACCTTCGCAAGGAATCTCTCATAGGAGAACCTTACGCCGACCGCCATATTCTTGGCAAACGTATAATACACGTACGGAGTAGCCTTGAGCGAATATGCATTAAGCTTCATGTTATCGAGTATCAGGAACTTGTAATCGTAAAACTTATAATCCTGATAACTCACCGTCCCACCGAACATTATATGTCCCTTGGGCATGAATACGGAAGCCTCTCTCAACCCCATTCCCCTGTCGAATTTCTGTGCGGATAAAAGCTGCACGGAACAAAGCATGAAAACCGGCACGAGAAGCAGTCTTGTCAGTACGGAATGTCTCATCAGTCTGTTATGATAATTGTTACAGTTTCGGTAACCGTCGAGCCGGTATTATCCGTTACGGAAACCACGAGTTTATGCGTATCCACAGGCATAAGCGCTATAAAATCCGCGACGGACAGGGTCACGGATGTAGCATCCAGTACATCTGCGGAAGTCAGTCCGAAAAGGCCTCCCCAGAACATTGTCTCGGTATTATCCATGTCAGCAAGGTCGAATACCGGCGACAGGCCCATATTCAGGGAATTTATCAAATCTACAAGTGTGGAGGACTGCACGTCCACCAGCAGCGAGGCTATCCCTTCCCTGGCATATACCTTAAGGTCGAAAGATTCGGGAACGGTACCATGCCCGAATACGGCCGGAGTGTCAATCCCCGGAGAAACAATCAGAAGAGGCTCTTCCGGCTCGGGATCATCCGGCTCCGGATCATCGGGTTCGGGATCTTCAGGCTCCTGGCCCGTACCGGCCTTTTCCATAAATGTCCCGCATGCCGTGCCGTTAAGGAAATAATGGACGGCTATTCCCGTATAATCGCCGGCATGGTCTTCGTTATAGTTCAACGTAAATACATGATGGTCGCCTGAAGCGACATTGTCCACCTTGAATGAAAGCGAAACGCTCCTGCCTTCCTTTGTCAGTCCTTTCAGCCAGACTTCCATACCTGCCGTCCCGAAATATCCGGAACGTATTGAGGCTATATCCTGACGCCCGTAAATAAGCCCCCCGCAGGAATTGGTCACCGTGACGGAATAATCATCCATGACATCAAGGAAATAGTCCGTACACAAAGCTGTAATCTTCATATTGTCAGGGATGCACACTATATCGACCTCACACACCCTGCCGGTCTCGACGGTAATGTTACGTTCTCCCCTGTAGTGCGGCCCTTTCCACGAGGGTTCTTCCCCTCCTGCCGATTCGGCCACTATTATGTACGAGGCAGGATCCAGCGCCACCGACGAAGGCATGTCGGCGTAGCGTTCCCACGACATGACCACCTCTCCCGTAGCCTGGTCCAGAATAGACACGGAGTAATCTCCCGTAAACATGCCACACGTATCCTGCCCTCCAAGCGAGGTTGCGGAAATATTAGGCAGATCCGCAAAGGTTCCCTCGTTAGACAGCGTAAGCGTCAACGCGCCCTGCCCTCCGCCGTACCCGAGCCGCTCCTGCGTACACCCGTACGCCACGAGAACAGCCGCGCAGATAATTGGGATTAAGAGTTTCTTCATTTTGACAATAGCATCATAAGGTTAAAAATTCAGTACACAATATCCAGCAAATGTAGCATATATTTTCACATTTTTTAAAAATTACTTATAATTTTGTAGCCTTGATTGAGGTTTATGGAGGAGAAAAAGGTAATCGGCAAAGACATGCCGGGCAACTATGACGAATCATCTATTCAGCAACTCGAGTGGAACAGGCATATCCGCGAGAGGCCCGGCATGTACATAGGAAATACAGGAGACGGCTCGTCCCCGGAGGACGGTATATATGTACTGATCAAAGAAGTCATTGACAACTCGGTCGATGAGTTCTCCTCGGGATACGGGAAACTTATCGACATCAGTATAGACGGACGAGAGGTAAGTATCCGCGACTACGGCCGCGGCATACCGCTCGGCTCGCTGACGGCAGTGGCGAGCAATCTCATGATGGGCGCCAAGTTCGATGCCAATACATTCAAGAAGAGCGTCGGCCTGAACGGTGTAGGCCTGAAGGCGGTAAACGCGACATCATCCGTGTTCCTCATCAAATCATGCCGCAACGGCAGATTCAAGAAAGCCCTGTTCGGAAAAGGGCTGCTTATAACGGAAGAAGAAGGGGAAACGGACGAGAAGGACGGCACTCTGGTATCATTTACCGCCGATGAAGAGATATTCCACAATTACCGTTACAACATGGAATTCATCGAGACGATGGTAAAGAACTACTCCTATCTCAATGTCGGCCTTACCCTGCGCCTGAACGGTACTGAATACAAGTCCAGGAACGGACTGCTCGACCTGGTCAACGAGAACATAGGCGAAGAACCTCTGTACCCGCCAATCCACATATCCGGAGAGGACATCGAATTTGTCCTTACGCACGGGAGCAGGAACGGAGAAAACATAGCCTCGTTTGTAAACGGACAGAATACGACCCAGGGCGGTACGCACCTTTCCGCATTCCGTGAGGCAGTAGTAAAGACCGTCAAGGACTACTTCAAGAAAGACTTCGAGCCCGCCGACATAAGGCAGTCCGCCGTCGGTGCCATAAGCATAAAGATTGACGAGCCCATTTTCGGCAATCAGACAAAGACAAAGCTGAATTCCAAGGACATGACCAAGGAAGGTCCCTCCATCAGGAACTTTATCTGCGACTTCGTGGGGGAGGAACTGGACAACTACCTGCACAAGAATACGGAAGCGGCCTCCGTCATGCTCAGGAAAATACAGGAGTCGGAAAAAGAACGGAAGGCTATATCCGGCATCCAGAAAAACACGAGGGAGAAAATAAAGAAAGCCTCCCTCTGCAACCGCAAGCTCAAAGACTGCAGGATACACTACAATGACAGCAGGAACCCGCTTTCGGAATTCTCCTCCCTGTTCATTACCGAGGGGGACTCTGCAAGCGGGGCCATAACCAAAATCAGGGATGTAAACACCCAGGCAGTTTTCAGCCTCAGGGGCAAACCGCTCAACTGCGTCCAGAAAACGGAAAAGGACGTCCGGGAAAATGAGGAACTGATTCTCCTGAAGGCGGCCCTTGACGTGGAGGAGGATATGGATAACCTGCGATACAACAAAATCATAATCGCCACGGATGCGGATGTGGACGGCATGCACATAAGGCTGTTGATGGTCAGCTTCTTCCTCAAATACTACCCGGAGCTGATACGCAGCGGGCACGTCTACATCATGCAGACCCCGCTTTTCAGGGTCAGGAACAAGAACAAAAACATATACTGCTACAACGAAGAAGAAAAGCAGGCCGCAATCAAGGAACTGGGCAACAGCCACGAGATAACCCGCTTCAAGGGACTCGGAGAGATTTCTCCCGAAGAGTTCAAAGACTTTATCGGAGAGAATATCCGTCTCGATCCGGTGCGGCTCGCCCCCGATGACGACATAGACAGCCTGCTGCAGTTCTATATGGGGAAAAACACTTACGAAAGGCAGACATTCATCCGCAGCAACCTGAGAACGGAACTTATACTGGAAATCGTCTGACATGAAACCGAAAACCGCCAAATTCCTGCTGAATCTCATAGGATGGAAAGGGATAGGCCCTGCCGTCCGGGAGCCCAAATGCATACTGCTCGGAGCCCCGCATACATCCGTCTGGGATTTTGTCATCTCATACCTGTTTTATGCATCCGTAGGGGGACATGCAAAAGTCATGATAAAGAAGGATTTCTTCAAATGGCCCCTAAAGCCCGTACTGCTTCGCCTGGGCGGCATTCCGGTAGAACACGGGCGCAATGCCGGTGCCTCCCTCATAAAACAGATGATAGAGTATTTCGAACAGCATGAGACTTTCCATCTGGCCATTGCGCCTGAAGGAACAAGGAAGCCGGTAAAGAAGTGGAAGACAGGTTTTCACAAGATAGCCAAGGCTACAGGCGTTCCGGTCTATCTCGGCTATTTCGACTGGGGGACGAAGACAGTCAGTGCAGGAGAGCGTTTTGAAATAACCGATGATGTAATGTATGACATGAAACGCATAAGGCAATGGTATAGGGACAAAGGCGTAGTCGGAAAATATCCGGAAAAATTCACTACAGGAGATGACCTCGACTAAAGAAGATACGGGAAACAATATTCTGCACGGTTCTCTTGGAGATTTGTTCGAATATGCATGCAGAAAATACGGGAACAACGGCTTCCTTTACTTTATCAACGGAGGCGGCTATACCTACGGGGAGTTCCATGCCAGGACAGTTGAAGTTTCTGCAATGCTCTCCCGTTACGGCATAGGTGCGGACGACAAGGTAGGGATCCTCTCGCAGAACATGCCGAACTGGGCCGTAGCATACTTCGCCACAAGCGCATTCGGAAGAATCTCGGTCCCCATGCTGCCCGACTTTTCGGAAAGCGACATTAAACATATACTCAAGCACTCGGAATGCAAGGCCCTGTTCGTATCTGCAAAACTGCTTGGCAAGGTACACCAGAAAGCATTCGACAGACTCCAGACCATAATATTGCTGGATGATTTCTCCATAGTCAAGGGAGAGACTGCGGCCGAAGCCGCACCGGGACGCAGGCCGGAAGAGGCAAGCCCGGAAAGCCTCGCCTCAATAATATATACATCGGGTACTACCGGTTCTTCCAAAGGTGTCATGCTGAGCCACAGGAACCTTTGCGCCAACCTGTTTTCAGCCCAGAAGCTGAGGCCAAGTTTTGAAACGGACGTATGGCTGTCACTCCTGCCTCTTTCCCACACTCTGGAATGCAGCCTCAGCCTGCTGCTGCCCATGCACGCCGGCGGGAGCGTATATTACATCGACAAGGCCCCTACCCCCACAATCCTGGCGAAAGCGTTAAGTGCGGTAAAACCGACTACGATACTTTCCGTTCCGTTGATTATAGAAAAACTGTACAAGGTTTCTGTCCTTCCCAAACTGAAAAAGAACAGGACGGCCTCAATCCTGTACAGCATCCCGCCTTTCAGGAAGCTCATGAACCGCATGGCCGGGAAACAGCTTGTCGAAAAATTCGGAGGGAGAATAAGGTTCTTCGGCATAGGCGGCGCCAGGCTTGACCCTGCCGTAGAAAAATTCCTCATCGAAGCCAGGTTTCCGTATGCAATAGGCTACGGCCTGACAGAGACCTCCCCCCTTATTGCCGGCGCTATTCCCGAAATGGTGCGACTTGGGTCCACAGGGCCCATAGTACATGGCGTTAAGGTACGACTGGCCGATAAAAATCCGGAAACGGGCATAGGGGAAATACTTGTCAAAGGCGACAACGTAATGATGGGATATTACAGGAACCCCGAAGCTACAGCGGCAGCATTCACCGATGACGGGTGGTTCAGGACGAAAGACCTCGGCAGGTTTGACAAGGACGGATGGCTTTACATAAAAGGGCGCACGAACTCCACAATAATAGGCCCCAACGGGGAAAACATATACCCGGAGGAGATAGAAAGCGTAATAAACAGCCACGACATGGTCGAGGAATCAGTTGTAACCCAAAGAAAAGGGAAACTGATAGCCCTGATTCACTTCAATGCCGACAAACTGAAAGCATTCCTCGAACCGAAAGACGGCTCTATCAAGAGTGCGCACGAAAAGCTGCTGAACCTGAAGCAGGAAATAATGGAATACGTCAATCAGAAAGTCAGCCGTTTCTCCAAAATAAACGGTATTGACGAGCAGAAAGACGGATTCGAAAAGACTGCGACAAAAAAGATAAAACGGTACCTTTACGAAGACAAGGACAAAGACAGGAGATAACAATCCTGTCAGTCTTTTCCGTATAATACCGGATTAAGTGAAGGGTCGTTGTACATCTTCATCTGGCGGTAGAGCTTCATGCGCTTCCTGCCGCTTTCCAGGTCGGAGATAAGTTCATCTATAGCTCCAGAGAGATCCCCTTTCTGTTCGAGCAGAATATCAAGTTTTGCCTTGCACCTGGCCCTGTGCTCTTCCGTAGCGGTAAGCCTGCGGCTTTCTATATCCATATGGTAAATCTTCAGCGCCAGTATGGACAAACGGTCTATGGCCCAGGCAGGAGTCTCGGTATTAAGGGAAACTTTCCCCTGCACGGGAACTTTGCTGAACCTGGCATAAAACCATTCATCGATCTTCTCGACAAGGTCTGTCCTGTCCTGATTGGACTTGTCTATACGCCGCTTCACGGCCAAAGCCTCGGCAGGCTCGATAGACGGTTCCCTTATTATATCCTCAAGATGCCACTGGACCGTATCTATCCAGTTCTTTCTGTACAGCAGGTTCTCAAGCGTTCCCTCCTGATACGGTGTATCCAGGGGGGCATCCACATCATCCTTTTCATGGTATGACTCTACCTGTCTGGCAAATATCCTATTGCAATCTTCACTGAAACTCATGGCTGAAATTTTTTATGTTAATTAATCAGTTTCCGTCAAAAAATATATCGAACCTTCCTACCCATTCCCCCTTTTCTCCGGTCTGCACCACAGGGACATCCTTTCCACGGGCATTGGGAAACTCCATTGCCTTGGAAAGGAAAGTATGGCTGTGCCCGCCGATGATTATATCGATATATTCCGATATGCTTGCCAGAAAAACATCGGAAACGGGATTGTCATCATCATCCTGCACATCATATCCGAGATGGGTGAGGGCAATTACCAGGTCGCATCTTTCTTCCGTCTTGAGTTTTTCCGATATGTCGAGGGCCACTGACGCAGCATCACGGTACACCAGCCCGCGGAGATTATCCTTGGCGACGATTTTCCTGAGATCGAGCGTAAGTCCGAATATCCCTATCTTCCATCCTCCCTTGTCGATAATCACATAAGGCTCTATAAGCCCGTCCAGAGGTGTTCCGGTAAAATCATAATTGGCACATACCGTACGGAAACGGGCCATGGACAGTCTTCGCGCCAGTTCCTCCTGACCATTGTCAAACTCATGGTTCCCGAGGCCTACGACCTCGTACCCGAGCGCATTCATCAGCTCTATCTCCAGATCTCCATGAAAAACATTGAAATACGGAGTGCCCTGATTATAGTCTCCCGCATCAAGCAGCAGTACGTTGGGACAGGAGCTCCTGACCGAATCGAAATACGCGGCCCTGCGGTGTACCCCGCCAAGCCCGGCCCCTTTTCCGGCCCTTATTTCCTCTATCTGCGAATGGGTGTCATTCGTATGCAATATAACAAGGTCCTGGGCACTTGCAAAGCAGACGGATATGCACAGGGCCGTCAGGAGGGAAATATATCTGGGACTAATCATCATTTTCTATCATTATCCTTCCGTCGGTACGGTCTGTCAGTACAATGCCCTGCGAATCAAGATAGCGCATATACTCTACTGCCGCATCCCTCATTAGTATCCCGGTCTTTTCCACTGCAAGGGCATTCCGGCCAATCTCTATGCCGTCGCCTCCGTCATATAGGAAATCCACTGTCACCAACTTATAAACGGCATCCGGATCGAGAGGCTCGCCGTCAACCGTACACCAAATCAGATCGTCCCCCTCGGCAAGGAGACGCACCCCCCCAAGCACCTCGAACTTTTCATTGTCCGCGAACTCCTCTATCATTTCCCACAAATCCCTGCCATACACATCAATTATGACAATCCTGTTTTCAAACGGAAATACCGATACGACATCATATACCCTTATCGCCCCAGCCGGAAGATCATTCCGGATACCTCCGAAATTCGTCAGGGACACTACCTTGTCCTTGTCCGCAAGATAATCCCCAGCCGCATAAATCAGCATGTCGGCCGCAAAATCCGACAAAGGGCTCTCAGGATAATACACCCTGATTTCCGCATCCGCATGGGCTATCACCTCCATAAGGGGCTCCATCATGGCCTGATGGGTAGCCACTATGCTGTCCACTGCATATACCTTGTCCGAATCGTAAGCCGAATCCATCCTTACCCTGGTCCATCCATACCTGAAATCCCTGGCCTGAAGCAGGGGACACAGGGTTAAGGACAAGGTGGCAAGCAAACATGACCTTATGATGAATGCAGCCGGCCGCATATCAGTACTTCATCCACTTGTAGATATCCTTCCAGGAATATTTCTTCCCATACATAAGTATTCCAACCCGATATATTTTACCTGAAACATAGACTGTTATCAGAAACGTCACCAGCAGGAGACCTATCGACAGGAGCAGCTCCCAGAGCGGCACCCCTCCCTCGAAAGGTATTCTGGCCATCATCACCATGGGAGAAGTGAACGGTATGACGGAGCCCCAGAAAGCCAGCTGGCTGTCAGGGTTATTGAAGGCTGACAGCATTATGAACATACCTATAAGCAGCGGTATCGTAACCGGTATCATCAGCTGCTGGGTATCCGCTTCATTGTCCACGGCGGAGCCTATGGCTGCAAAGAGCGAGGCATACAACAGGTAACCGAGTATGAAATACACGATAAAGCATCCTATCACATACAGGAAATCTATCTCCGAAAGCGCCGACAGCACACTGTGAATCTGTCCCTGGTCCGATACGATTTCCCCTACCCCGGCCGAGCCCATGCCCGCCATATCCATCATCTGTCCGGCAGCCTGGGGGTCGCCGAAGAGTTCCGGCCCAGCCACAGCCTGGAATCCGAACACAAGGACAATGGTAAGGACAACCCATACAAAAAACTGGGTAAGTGCCACACAGGCCACACCGACGATTTTACCTATCATGAGCTCAAAGGGCTTGACGGAAGATATTATCACCTCCACTATCCTGTTCGATTTTTCGTTTATGACGCTGGTCATGACCATCTGCCCGAACATGACAACAAACATGTAAATAATGAAGCCCATGACGAAGGAGAGTGCCATATTGATGCCGAGCACGGTTTCCTTGACACTGCCGTCCTTTCCTATGGTAAATGTCTGCATCGGGACACTGGTCTGCACATCCTCAAGTATCTTGTCAAAATCCTTTATGTCGTACAGGCCCAGCTTGTATTCCTCCATTGCCTGATCAATATCGGACGATATTATGTCCGAGAGGTCGGCATTGAGCTGTTTGACCGAATATACGGTAGCACTCACATTGTTGGCCGAATCGAGAGGAGATATGTAGAGCAGGGCGAATACACCGAGAGAGTCGAGCCTCGTCTTCAGATATTCCGGATCGCCTCCGCCCCCCGGCACATACTGCACCGTCTCCTTGTCCGTAAGCGTAGGATACACTATCGAAGAAGCGTCTACAACCATCACTTTCCTCTGTTCGCTGTTCGTATCCATCATCATTACGAGAGTCGGGACAATCATAAGGGCCGCAAAGAGTATCGGCGTTATAATCGTAGTAAGTATAAATGATTTCTTTTTAACCCGAATGGAGTATTCACGTCCCATTACGAGCCTCACTTTCCTAAAATCCATTTATTTGCCCTCCCCTTTTACTAATTTGATAAATATATCGTTCATGCTCGGTATCAGTTCCCTGAATGACACCACGTCGGTTCCGGAGGCCAGAATATCCTCCAGAACTTTGGCTGAAGGCGTACCGTCGGCCACATCGAATACGGCCTTCCTGTTGCCTTTAAATTCACCGTCGGAAGATACCGTAAAGCACTCCGTACGGAAATCCGCCGGCGAATCCGCCCTGTATATCAGTTCCACCTGGTTTTTACCGTGTTCCTTGCGTATCTGCTCCACCCCGCCGGTGACAACAAGGTTGGATTTGTTTATCAGCGCTATGTTGTCGCACATTTCCTCGACAGACTCCATATTGTGCGTCGACAGTATGATGGTCGCCCCTTCCGACTTCATGGAAAGTATCTCATTCCTGATCAACTGTACGTTTATCGGGTCAAACCCCGAAAACGGCTCGTCAAGGATAAGGAGTTCCGGTCTGTGGAGCACCGTAGTGATGAACTGTATCTTCTGGGCCATGCCTTTTGAAAGTTCCTCCACCTTCTTGTCCCACCAGGCCTGTATGCCGAATTTCACAAACCACTTCTTGAGTTCCTTCATTGCCTCGGCCGAACCCAGGCCCTTGAGCCTCGCAAGATACATGGCCTGGTCCCCTACCTTCATCTTCTTATACAGCCCCCTTTCTTCAGGAAGATAGCCTATCCTGTAGACATCGTCGGGCCTCAGCGGGAGTTCATCGAAAAACACTTCTCCGGAATCCGGAATGGTAATCTGGTTTATTATGCGTATCAGCGTAGTCTTGCCGGCCCCGTTCGGACCGAGCAGGCCAAAAACCGTACCTTTCGGAACATCTACCGAAACATTGTTCAGAGCCGTATAGTCTCCGAACTTCTTGACGATATTCCTGCACGAAATCGTATTCATCTATCGTTTAAATTGAGTTAATTCAGGTTTACTGCCCGCAAATATAGGAATCTATCCAGTTTTTATAAAATATTTTCATATTCCCTGATATACAGTTTAAGCCTCCTTGCGGAGGATTCGCGGACAATCCCGTTAGATACCAGTTCATCCACATCTATCCTTCCCCCGCCCTTCATTCTCCTGTATCTGTCTATCCCTTTGGCCGCATACGGGCCTATATAGGGATGCGCTGACATTGAGTCAACGCTCAGGGACGACAGGTCGATGTACCTGACAGATGACGGCTCGATATATATCATGTCCTTGATTAGCGCCATCAGAGACGTATCTATTCCCCTTATTTCCAACAATTGGTAAACAGACGCAAAAGAGCCCCACAGCCTTTCCCTGTACTGCAGTATCTTCCGGGCGTAATACGGACCGATTCCTGGCAGGCCGACAAGCGCGGCGCTGTCTGCCGAATTCAATTCCACATTGTCCCATTTCCAGCCGTCATAGACATATTCCACGGCTTCCGGCTCCTGCCGCCTGCAGGAGATATGGATATTGTCCCCAAGGTCACTGCCAGTGCCAGGAATGACGGCCGGCGCCGGTTTTCTTCCGACATCAGGAATGGCTTCAGGCAATTGCTGCCGCATAACGGAATCCCTTGCAGACGGAATGCCTGCCGCAGGGACAGTCACTGCCGAATCTGCAGAAGAAGAGACAGCCGCCACCTGCCTCGTACACGAGTCTGCGGCCCTGACAATGAAAAACGCGAATTGTACGGCAAGCATCAGGAACACCAATGCCACCACGCCTTTGGACAAGGCTTCATGAATCTTCCGGTTTCTTTCCTTTCCCCTCATAGTCTTTCCCCTCTACTATTAATACAATCTCCCCTTTGGGAGGATTTTCCCTGAACCATCCGGCCATAAGCGACAAGGTGCCGCGCCGGGTCTCTTCATGCAGTTTGCTTATCTCGCGGGTGACGGAGCACCTGCGCCCGTCCCCCATGACTTCCGCCAGATCGGCCAGTGTCCCGGCAAGCCTGTAAGGGGACTCATAAAACACCATTGTCCTGCTTTCTTCGGCCAGGACGGCCAGCCTTGTACGCCTGCCCTTTTTCACAGGCAGGAAACCCTCGAAAACGAAACGGTCGGCAGGAAGGCCCGAATCTACAAGGGCCGGCACAAATGCAGTGGCCCCAGGCAGGGTCTCGACACATACTCCCTTCTCTATGCAGGCTCTGACAAGCAGAAAGCCAGGATCCGATATTGCAGGAGTCCCTGCGTCCGTAACAAGCGCCATATCAATACCCCCGGCGATTCTGTCACTCACGGGGGCGACCTTTGCATGTTCGTTGAACTTGTGGAAGGACTCCATCCGGGTAACTATTCCATACCTCTTCAACAGCACGGATGTAGTCCTGGTATCTTCAGCCAGAATCACCTGCACGGACTTCAGGACCTCCACAGCCCTGAAAGTCATGTCCATAAGATTGCCCACAGGTGTAGGCACAAGATATAATTTCCCCATAATCCTACCTGTACTTCCGCCTTACGGCCATATAGAACCTGTATACCTCATCAGAACTTTCATCCCACTCGGGAAAAGCCGCCCTCATATCGGATACAACGTCCTCGAATGAAAGAGTATCGTTAATCCGCTCCACAGTCAGATCGAACTGCTCTCTGTCGGACCCGAACAGTTCCCTTACAAAATAGGCCGTATCATTCAGGGAGAAGGCCTCTCGGACATCTTCCACCCTTGCCCCCGGTATGTCTGTCCGCCATGCCTGGGCAGCCGCATGCCCGCCTCCGTAGAATCCCCGGGTGAAAACGGCAGGCCTTTCCGGACCAGTATTCCCGGCTCCGGTGCGGCTTCCTGAAGAAAAGGCCGCAGTGTCCGGGACGTCCCCTGCAGGAGAGGCCGAAGGCCTGTCTGTCGCGGCGGTTTCCGCCACGGCAGCCGGAGTCTGCCGTATCTGTCTGCGCAAGAGCGAAAGCTCTTCCCGCAAGGCATCTACCTCCATCCTGAGTGAACGGAGCTCCGCTGTCAGAGCCCCGGCAACATTTTCAAATGCCTTTCCGATATCTGAACCCTTACTCTGCATTGTCCTTTTTTATATAACTTTGTAAACTGATCAATGACAAAAATAGGGAAATGTTTTTAGAAAACGCAAAAAAACCGGGACAGATCGAGGTCATTTGCGGCTCCATGTTTTCCGGAAAAACGGAAGAACTTATAAGAAGGCTGCGCAGGGCGGAGATCGCCCATCTAAGGGTGGAGATATTCAAGCCGGCAGTCGATACCAGATATTCGGAAGAAGAGGTCGTATCCCACGACTCCAACTCGATCCGCTCTACCCCTGTCGAATCTTCCGCAAGCATCCTTCTGCTTGCGTCAGAGGTCGATGTAGTCGGTATAGACGAAGCCCAGTTTTTTGACGAAGGAATCGTGGACGTATGCAACATCCTTGCATCCCAGGGTATCCGCGTAATAGCAGCAGGGCTTGACATGGACTACCTCGGAAAGCCTTTCGGTCCGATGCCTGCCCTTATGGCTGTGGCAGAGCATGTAGACAAAGTCCATGCAATATGTGTCCGCTGCGGTGACCCGGCCCTGCGTTCCCACAGGCTCACAAAAAGCGACAGACTCGTAGAACTCGGGGAAAAAGACATTTACGAGCCCCTTTGCCGCCATTGTTTTGACAAAATGATCAAAAATGGCGAATGACGCAAAATTTATCTATTTTTGTGCCGACTGAACATATATGGAAATTGTAATAATTCTACTGCTTATCTTCCTCAACGGACTGTTCTCCATGAGCGAGATGGCATTGGTACGCGCCAAGAAATCAAGTATCAGCGCTGACGTAAAACGAGGAAGCAAGTCAGCCAAAACAGCACTGAACCTCATAGACAAGCCAAGCAGGTTTCTTTCTACCGTACAGATAGGGATAACACTGATAGGTATTCTGACCGGTCTCTTTTCGGGAGAGAAGATTGCGGACGATCTGGCTGCGGTCCTCATCGGCGCAGGCGTCGGAGCATCTTCGGCAGAAGCCGTGGCGGAGACAATTATCGTCGTTATCGTAACATTCCTGTCCATCATCCTCGGAGAGCTTATACCAAAAAGGATCGGCATGAGCGCTCCGGAGAGGATCACCAAGGCCATGTCCGGCCCCATGCTGGTACTGTCGTGGATTGCAAGCCCTTTCGTATGGATTCTTGAAAAGACCACAAACGGGATTTCGAAAATCCTGAGAATTTCCGAAAAGGAATCGAAAGTGACAGAAGAGGAAATAAAGTCCATGATTGCGGAAGGCAAGGAAGACGGGGAGGTACAGGAAGTGGAGCAGGATATAGTAGAACGGGTATTCTATCTTGGAGACAGGGACATAGAATCCATAATGACCAGCCGCAACGAGATTGTATGGATAGACAGGAACATGACCAAGGAGGAAATAAATACCACTGTCCAGGAGAATCTATTCGAAGTCTATCCCGTAGGGGAAGGCAGCCTCGACAATATAGTGGGAGTCGTCTACCTTAAAGACCTTTTCGGGAAGCTGGAAAAGGACGGCTTCGATATAGACAAGATCATCCGCCCGGTACAATATTTCCATGAATATACCGACATCTACAATGTCCTTGAGCAGATGAAGGAACAGCATGTATCCTACGGGCTGGTCTGCGATGAATTCGGGGTGTGCCAGGGTATCGTCACATACAAGGACATACTTGAAGGGCTCATCGGTTCAATTGACGAAGACGAGCCGGATATCATCGAAAGAAAGGCCGGGGACGGCTGGCTTGTAGACGGACAATGTTCGTTCTACGATTTCCTGGCCCACTTCGACCTGGAGGAACTGTCTGCGGACAACGACTACAACACGGTAGGAGGGCTGATACTCGAACTGCTCGAACATGTCCCGCACTCGGGAGAAAAGGCAACATGGAACGGCTTCACCTTTGAAGTGGTGGACATGGACGGGGCACGCATAGACAAGGTACTGGTAACCAGAAACAAGAACAATGACAACAACGACTGATCGCATCATTTCCATAATGGTTGCCATGCTTTTCGCATGCAGCCTGACAGCAGCCGGCTATGACAGATCCGGGTTCTGCCCCATAACTCCGGGGATGGAGTTGCGTTATGCAAACTATGATGCGGACAACATGATTCAAAGCTATTATGTAATCAAAGTAGCCGAGGCAGAAGGGACCCTTGAAAAGGGCCGCGTAGTTTTCGACCAGACTTTCTTCAATGCTGACGGAAGCGCAATGTTCGACGGGAACGGCATAGAAATGGAAGTGACAGTAGGCGGGGAGACAACTGTTTCACGCATGCACGATGCGGCGAAAGTCATGAGGGTACAGGATCTTATTTCAAAGGGTGATGCAAGTTCCATCCCTCCTGAACTTTCGGTGGGGACGGATATTCCCGACGGAATCATTGAAGTAAAGGTCGGACGGATGGGATCGACCATCCGCACCATCGACAGGAAAATCACGGACCATGACAGCATATCCGTACCGGCAGGCACTTTCGACTGCTGGCTCATCGAAGAGAAACAGGAGACCAGGATAATCGGCACCAGGACAAATACCGTAAAGACTTGGTACGCCAAAGGCATAGGCTGCGTAAAACAGACCGTCTACGATAAAAAGGGGAATATCGAGAACATACAGGTCCTGGAATCAGTCACATTCCCAACAACGGGACGGGAATAATCACATATAGTGTATCTCCACCACTTTCCCCGCCGCTTCCAGGTTCGCTGCAAGTCTTTCCACAAGTTTCAGCTTCATGGTAATGTCGATAGGCAGCCCCTGATGGGCCTTGTTCATGCCCTGTCCGACGAAAAAGGTAACGTGCGTGGCTTCCTCAAGCAGCATCTCCGCCAGCAGGGACGCCCCGTCTTTCTTGTTGAACGTCTTGGGGGAAAGGTCATTGGATGAAACATATTTATCGCACAGGTCCAACAGCTTCCTTAACGTTATTACACCTTCCGTCGTAAGGTCTATACCGTCTATATACCCTATGGGGGGCACATCCTTGTCCGGAAAGTCGAGACTGGTCCTCACGGAAGTCTTGAGATAGCGTGATACAACCTGCGATGTCGTTCCGCCGCATACTATCTTCTTGCAGTTCCCTTCCATGAAACGGGAGACATAGTAGTCATCCTTTTCCTTGTCTACCGGAGGGCCGACCATCAGATGGACGCGGCAGGCCCTGCGCAACCTCAATGCGGCAACGGTAGTATCGTCCCCGGGCTTGTCCATATACAGGTCATTGCATGCCGATGCCAGCAACCATGCTATACAACGGGCGGACATCCCAGGCTTGATGTTCCTGTCGAGATGCTCCATTATCTCTTTCCTGTCCCACCCGAAATTCAGTACCATACCGATACCGGCATGTATCGTACCGTCGGACATTATCAGCACGGCATCATTTTCCTCAAGGGCGAGCTTCGTATGGTACACCTTCTTGCCCAGCACATCCATAGGTGTCCTCTCGAAATCCCGGCAATGCCCGTCATGATAATATATTGCCTGCGGGTTGTCGAATTCGAAAAGATTGCCCCTGCCTTCCATGTCCACATGTATGACAGAGAATGTCGAATACGCCACCCCCCGCACCTTGCATACCGGAAGGGTCTGTATCATGGTCTCCACACACTCTTCAATCGGCATATCATTGTCAACCATTGTACACAATATCTTGGAAGACAAGGTAGACAATATGTTAGCCTTCACACCGCTGCCCAGCCCGTCCGCGAGAACCACGGTAATATGCCCGTGGCTGGAAGTACATTCAACCTTGTCGCCGCAAAGCTCTTCTCCGTACTTGTTCAAAGAGACATATCCGTACTCTACAAATGGGTCGGTCATCATTTATCTTCTTCCTGTTGAAGCGTTTTCTTAAGTTTAAGCAAAGCCACCTTGGTCTCCGCCGTAGTCTCTCCGAGCAGGGATGCTATCTCCTGTGCAACCCGCATTTGTTTCTTTATCATCTCATCCGTCGTCACCAGGGTTTCCATCTTCATCTTCGACAGTCTTTCGTTATAACAAACCTGATCAGTCACATCCTTCATTATGCCGAAGAGAATGTCGTTATTTTTCAATATGCTTATGGACAAATCGATATGCTTCTTTGTCTCCATAACATATATACGCTTGTGAACCAAAGGTTTGCCCTCCGAATAAGCTATCAGGAACTCCGACGGGTTGAAAAAGTCCACCGCAGGCATACCCTTCAGGCTGACAGCCGTAATGCCGAGAAGCTCTTTGGCCTTGGCATTAATGTCTACGATATTCATATCCCTGTCTATGACCACGATTCCTTCTGGTGAGTTATGGATAATCTCATAGGACATGGACTCCGCCCTTTCCCTCATGAACGGCAGGCATATCTCTATTCCCGCATAACCGTTGAATACGGCCCAGGCCTTTTCCCTGCACGAACGGTATCCGCACGCCCCGCAATCCAGTTCATCCTCCGGCCTCGTCTTCCCTGTCTTCCTCAGAATCTCGATGATCTGCTCTTCCGTAGGCATACTGCCGGTCCCGCCTATTTTCGGATAGGCTTTTGCGATATTCACATCCGGCAATTGCAGGTCATCCCTTTCAGGCGGCATGGACTCGCATTCCTTGCGTACATAAGTGCGCACGTCGAAAGCGGCCTTTACCGCTCCACCCTCGTCTACCATGCTGCACGGCCCGCCCACGCAAGCATTCTCGCACATGTTCATCTCGAAAAACACGCCCTGCACCTTGTCGATATTCTCCAACACCGTAACACACCTTTCAGGCCCGTCCACGGCAAAATATTCGTATCCGGCAGGACGTCTTTCAAACGAATGGATTATACCCCTGCGTATAGGATAAGCCTTTGATTTGTTTGCATAACCGGTCCTGCAGCTCGGGGTACCGCCCCACGAATCCGCCTCGTCGAAAACAAGCCCCCTTTCAACCATAAGGGCCCTGAGATCCTCGAAAGTAAGCACCCCGTCTACAAGCCCGCTCTCATACGCCTCCCTTTTCTTGGCTATGCACGGGCCGATAAACACTATTTTCGCCTGAGGATGCTCGGCCTTGATAATCTTGGCATGGGCCACCATGGGCGAATCCACCTGGGCCAGATACTTCAAGGCATCGGGATGATACTCCTGAATCAGGCGGCAGAGGGCCGGACAGGCGGATGTAATAAAATTTGAATACTTGCCTGTACTCATCAGCCTCGCGTACTCTTTCGTAACCACATTGGCCCCTACCGACGTCTCCTCCGCAAAGGAAAATCCGATTTTGTAAAGGACTTTCTCCATTGCGGCGAAACTGCCTATATGGAAAGAGGATACAAAAGAAGGGGCCACGCTTGCCACCACTTCAGCCCCTGAAAGCAGCAGATCTTCGACAACATCCTTCTCACTATGCACAATCTTGGCATTCTGCGGGCATACTACGGTACAGCGTCCGCAAAGAATACATCTCTCCTTTATTATCCTTGCCTGATGGTCCTTAACCTCTATGGCCTTGACAGGACAGTCCCGCAGGCACTTGTAGCAGTCCTTGCACCGGGCTTTCTTAAAATCAAGATACTCTTTCATACGTCAGTCAGCTTAGGGAATATTTCAGATAAAAACTTCTCTTCCGCATTGAACTTGTTTACGCCGTGCAGGCAGTATACTCCGTCTTCCGAGGGTTCTCCAGGATCAACCTGCATGGATACGCCTTCAGCACAAAAGCCCAGACAGAACGTAGCCTGCAGTTCTATCCGGTCCCCGACCCCATACTTTTTTATTATCTCCTGCATGACCTCTATTACATCAGGCGAGCCTTTAAGATGACAGGAGCTTCCCACGCATATCTTAACTGTCATTTTCATATTACATTCCAATGTTCCAACGCATAATACAGGCCGTCACTGTCCACATCCCGGGTGACATAATCAGCGGCGTCCTTTACATAGACGGACGCATTTCCCATAGCCACGCCTATCCCTGCCTTCCTGATAATCGCAATATCGTTTCCGCCGTCACCGAAAGCCATAGCCTGCGACGGCAATATGCCGGTTGCCATGCACATGGTCTCCATGGCACTCCCCTTGTCCGCCCCGTTGGCCGTCACATCTATGAATGCCTCGTGCCAACGCGCAGCATGGCTTCCTGAAAGGCCTTCCATAAACCCTGCCTCCCCGACTTCGGGAACAAATGGAGTAAGTTGCAGTACATCATCGGAAAGGACCTCTTCTACAGGTGCAGACCACAATTCCGGTCCAACATTAAGTATGTCACTCATTATCCGGCTGGCAAACTCATTTCCATTGCGCATTGCGACCCTGTCCTTCCCGACAATCAGTATGGGATAACGGTAAAAATCCGACTTGTCAACCGATAAGGCTACGTCCCCTTCGGGAATAGGGGTTATGGAGACAGTCCTGTCACCGATAAAACAATAGGCCCCGTTGACCGTAATGTAACCGTCTATATACCGGCCTGCATCAGCCAGATTGTTTACATTGTTTACCATGGGCCAGGGCCTTCCTGTCGATATGAATATGGACAGCCCTTTCCCTTTTGCTGCCGAAAGGGCTTCCACGGCAGATTCCGGTATCCTGTGGGTATTGAAACTCACCAGCGTACCGTCAATATCAAAAAACAAAGCCCTTATCATTTCTGCAAATATACGCACAAATATAGCGAGAAGCCGAGAGCAATGCAAGCTTGTTTGCAATTGCCGAGGCGCACAAGTTTTTAATTCATCCTGCGCATTTCAGACGTAAAATATAATTATTTTTGTGACCGGATAATAAAATACCGATAATGAGAACTTCTTTCATTCCGATAATAGCCGCCGCATTTCTCCTGCATGCGCTTCCGGCAGCAGGAGGCGATAAGGGGCAGTGCATTGCCGACGACTCAGGGAAGATTACCCTCGAAGACATTTTTTCCGAAAACAAATATGCAGCCAAAGGCATTACAGCCTTAAAATGGGACAATGAGGACAAAGCCTATTACACTCTGGTGCGGAATCCTGAGACCGGAGCAAATGATGTTGTCTCGAATGACATACGCACAGGCAGGACAAAAACGGTAATATCTTCCGCCCTGCTGGTCCCCGAAGGGAGGACGATGCCGATAAACATAGAAGACTACGCGTGGTCAGATGACGGGAAGCTGCTCCTTATTTATACAAATTCCAAAAAGGTATGGCGCCTGAACTCCAAGGGAGACTACTGGATCTACGATACATCCACCTCTTCACTGCGGCAGGTAGGACAGGGTCTGGACTCCTCGGAACTGATGTTCGCAAAATTCTCGCCGGACGGAGCCAATGTGGCATACGTCTACAGGAATAACATCTACTGCGAAAATGTCCTGACGGGTGAAAGGAGCCGGCTGACCTTCGACGGGGATGAAACCGTCATAAACGGGAACTTCGACTGGGTCTATGAAGAGGAGCTGCATATCGCCGACGGTTTCAGATGGAGTCCCGACGGTACAATGATAGCATACTGGCAGTCCGACACCGAAGGTACAGGGGTGTTCTACATGATCGACAATATAGATTCAGTGTATTCGACCGTAATACCGCTGCCGTACCCTAAAGCAGGCACGGCAAATTCCGCTGTCCGGGCAGGCGTAGTGAAAATAGGGGAAAAGAACCCCGAAACAAAATGGTTCGACATTCCCGGCGACCCGAGGAACAACTATATAGCCAGAATGGACTTCCTCCCGGGGAGCAATACGGTAATGCTCCAGCAACTCAACCGCCTGCAGAACACCAACAAAGTCTATCTCATAGACTGTGAGACGCTGGAAGCGGCCAATATTATGACGGAAACGGATGAAGCATTTCTGGACATTCACGACAACACTGTATGGGCAGAGGACGGCGGCTCCTTTACCTGGACTACGGAAAGGGACGGATGGCGGCACCTTTACAGAATATCCAAAGACGGTTCCGTACAGCAGCCTATAACAAAAGGAAACTTCGATATAGAAAAAGTCCTGAAGACCGGCAGGAAAGGAGGATTCGTATATTACATCGCATCTCCCGGCTCGGCAATTGACAGATACCTGTACCGAAGCAGGATAGACGGGAAAGGTGAAGCGGAAAGGATCACCCCCGGGGGAATGGACGGCCACCATGACTATATCATATCGGACAATGCACGTTACGCAATACATATATACAGCGACAGCGAGACCCCTTTCACATATGAAATAGTATCGCTTCCCGATCACAAGGCCATACGCACTCTTGAAGACAATGCCGGGCTCAAATCCAGGCTGTCCGGCCTCGATGTCAGCCCCAAGGAGTTCTTCAAGGTAGAGACCCCGGACGCAGTGCTCGATGCATGGATGATAAAGCCTGCCGGGTTTGATCCGGGGAAAAAGTACCCGGTCATATTCTACATATACGGAGAACCGTGGAGTACAACAGTCCAGAACAGGTGGGGAGGCAACAATGACATGTGGAGCAGGTTCCTGTCCCAACAGGGGTATATAGTAATGAGCGTGGACGTCCGTGGCGCCAACCTGCCCCGCGGGCGCGAATGGAGAAAATGCGTCTACGGCAAAGTCGGCATCATCCCGCCCGCCGACCATGCCGAAGCCGTAAAGAAGATCATTTCCATGTATCCATACGTAGACCGGTCACGGATAGGAATATGGGGCTGGAGCGGCGGCGGTTCCTCAACTGCGCACCTTATGTTCAAATACCCGGACATATACAGCGTAGGAATAGCCGTAGCCGGAGTATATTCCCAGTATCTTTACGACACAATCTATCAGGAGAGGTACATGGGGCTGCCGTCGACAAATCCGGAAGGATACCATGACGGATCACCTGTCAATTTTGCCGGGGGCCTCGAGGGCGAGCTGCTGCTCATACACGGGACAGGTGACGACAATGTGCATTACCAGAGTTGCGAAATGCTTGTAAACGAACTGATAAAACAGAACAAGATGTTCCACATGCTCTCCTATCCCATGAGGACTCACAGTATATCGGAAAGGGAAAATACATCCCGCCACCTGTATCAATCAATGTTTAAATTCTGGAAGGAGCACCTTCCGGCCGGAGGACGGTAAAATGAAAGACTGGGCTGAAAAACTCAACTGCGCCATAACGGTGTGCGATGCTGAAGGCAAGGTAATATACATGAACGACAAGTCCGTAGAGACCAACGGCAATGTTCTTGGCAAAAACATAATGGGTTGTCACAACGAGCGTTCACGCTCCATAATAGACAGACTTCTTTCGGAGTCATCCTCCAATGCATACACCATAACGAAAAAAGGGCAAAAGAAGCTGATATACCAGACCCCATGGTATGATGAAGACGGAAAGACAGCCGGACTGGTAGAATTTTCCATCGTGATACCGGATGGAATGCCCCACTACGACAGGGACAAGGCTTCCATGCAATGAAAGCGCAGGATGCTTCGGCATACATACACTCGCTGATAGCCGAAGGGGAACATATCCATCAGGATTTCAAATTCGAGATATCCGACTCACGCAAGATTGCCCGCACCCTTTCGGCCTTTTCAAACACCGACGGTGGCCGTCTCCTTATAGGTGTAAAGGACAACGGGAATATAGCCGGAGTGCGCAGTGAAGAGGAAATCTACATGATAGACACTGCAGCGAGCATCTACTGCTGCCCGGAGGTAAATGTCGGAATAGAAAGATATATGGCCGACGGCAGACAGGTCCTGGTCGTACAGGTACCGCCTGCCCCTGCAAAGCCGGTTATGGTACGGAACAGCGATGGCCGCTGGCTGGCCTATGTACGTATCGCAGATGAAAACATACTGGCTACAGCCGTACATATCGGCGCATGGAAGTGCGCTGCCAGGGATATTCCCCATACTTTGAACTATACGGCACAGGAACGGGAGATACTCGACACCATAGCATCCGGCAACGGACTAACCTTTCAGCAGATATGCAGACGCACCGCCGTACCTGGAAAAAATGCCGTCCGCCTGCTTTCCCTGCTTGTCCACTGGGGCATCATCGAGATATGCCACGACGGCCACAATTTCCTGTATTCGGCAAAACGGTAACAGAAAAGGAAAACATTATATTTGCGGCATGAAAAAAGCGGATTTAGTATTTCTCTGCACAGCCATCGCCGTATTCCTGCCGTTCATGCTGTCAGAATCCCTGTACGGGGCATACAAAGCATTCAACCAGTCACACGGAATGATAGCCGGTTTCATAAAGTTCGCCATACTCTCGACTGCCGGCGAAATGCTCGGGGCACGCATTGCCAACGGCCGTTATTATTATCCCGGATTCGGAATATTGCCAAAGATGATAGTATGGGGCGTACTCGGCATGGGCATAAATATGGCAATGATTATCTTTTCGGCCGGCACCCCCGCTTTCCTGGAATATATGGGACTTGAAAACGCAACAGCAGTACTTGCCGGAAAACTGTGCTGGGAGAAAGTATTTGTAGCTTTCTGCGTATCGGTAGCCATGAACTCCATATTCGCCCCGGTATTCATGACCCTCCACAAAATCAGCGATCTGCAGATAGCTGACTATAACGGTTCCGTACTTGCCCTGTTCAGGCCGTGGAGAATGGGGAATCTGCTTGCCCGCATAAACTGGAAAGCACAGTGGGGATTCGTATTCAGGAAAACCATTCCATTATTCTGGTTTCCGGCACATACCGTCACATTCCTGCTGCCTCCGTCCGGCCGCGTACTGTGTGCAGCACTGCTCGGAGTGGCATTAGGCGTACTTCTTGCCTTGGCCGCCCGCCGGAAATAAAACGTCGCACACCCCGTAACCGACAAAACATCCGGTACCAGACTCCGGACTGCAGTATCATAAAAAAAGACGAGGCACAATCACTTGGACCATGCCTCATCCCTATAGCTTGATTCAATCAGACCGGACTGTTTACTTGACTTCTTCGAAATCCACGTCCTTCACTTCATCGTCCCCGGATTTCCCTGAAGTCTGGCCGCCCTGGCCCTGGCTGCCCGCACCGGCATTGGCAGACTGGCCGGCCTGAGCCGCCTTGGCCATATCTTCCGATGCTGCATGCCATGCATTGTTGAGAGCCTCCGTTGCGCGGTCAATATCGGAAATGTTCTGTGACTTATGAGCCTCCTTCAACTGTCCGAGGGCATTCTCGATAGCGCCCCTCTTGTCGGAAGGGATCTTGTCGCCGTATTCCTTCAGGTTCTTCTCGGACTGGAAAATCATGGCGTCAGCTGCATTTATCTTGTCTATCTTCTCCCTCTCGGCCTTGTCCGCAGCCTCATTTGCCTTGGCTTCATCCCTCATCCTCTTGATTTCATCCTCGCTCAGCCCGGAAGAAGCCTCTATACGTATTTTCTGTTCCTTTCCGGTAGCCTTGTCCTTGGCGGATACATTCAGTATACCGTTCGCATCTATATCGAACGTAACCTCTATCTGAGGGATGCCACGCGGCGCCGGAGCTATGCCGTCAAGATGGAAACGCCCGATTGTCTTGTTGTCCCTGGCCATCGACCTTTCACCCTGCAGGACATGTATCTCTACTGAAGGCTGGTTGTCACTTGCGGTAGAGAACACCTCAGATTTGCGGGTAGGTATTGTCGTGTTGGCATCGATAAGCTTCGTCATCACTCCGCCGAGCGTCTCTATACCAAGGGAAAGCGGAGTAACATCGAGCAGAAGCACATCCTTCACGTCACCGGCAAGCACACCGCCCTGGATAGCAGCACCGACCGCCACTACCTCGTCCGGGTTCACGCCCTTGTTGGGAGTCTTGCCGAAGAACTTCTCCACTATCTGCTGTATGGCGGGAATACGTGTCGAACCGCCCACGAGCAGGACTTCATCAATATCCGACACCTTGAGCCCGGCATCGGAAACAGCCTTTCTGCACGGCTCTATAGTTCTCTGAATCAAATCGTCACAAAGCTGCTCGAATTTCGCCCTCGACAAATTCCTTACAAGGTGTTTAGGAACGCCGTCTACAGGCATGATATAAGGCAGGTTTATTTCAGTTGTGGTCTGGCTCGAAAGTTCTATCTTAGCTTTCTCGGCGGCTTCTTTCAGTCTCTGCAAGGCCATCGGGTCCTTCCTCAGATCCACACCCGGATTGTCATTCATGAATTCCTGAGCCATCCAGTCTATAATCCTGTGGTCGAAGTCATCACCGCCAAGGTGCGTATCACCGTTCGTGGACTTCACTTCAAACACTCCGTCACCCAGTTCGAGGATGGAAATATCGAAAGTACCGCCACCAAGGTCGTAGACAGCCACTTTCATGTCGTTTTTCTTCTTATCCATACCGTAGGCCAAAGCCGCTGCGGTAGGTTCGTTGATGATACGCTTTACCTTAAGGCCCGCAATCTCGCCGGCCTCCTTGGTCGCCTGCCTCTGCGAATCGCTGAAATATGCAGGTACTGTTATGACAGCCTCCGTCACCTCCTGTCCTAAATAATCCTCCGCCGTCTTTTTCATCTTCTGGAGAATCATTGCGGAAATCTCCTGAGGCGAGTAAAGCCTGCCGTCTATATCCACACGGGCCGTTCCGTTATCGCCTTTGACTACCTTGTAAGGCACTCTCTCTATTTCTTTCTGTACCCTCTCGTAAGGTTCGCCCATAAATCTCTTGATAGAGAAAATGGTCTTGTACGGATTCGTGATAGCCTGCCTCTTTGCAGGATCACCGATCTTCCTTTCGCCGTTATCGGTAAAGGCCACTACGGAAGGAGTAGTCCTTTTACCTTCGCTGTTTATTATCACCGTCGGCTCGTTGCCTTCCATCACCGCTACGCAGGAGTTGGTCGTACCGAGGTCTATACCAATAATCTTTCCCATAATTCTATAATTTTTATTTTATTTTCAGTTTTCGGGGTAAGAGCCAACGAAGATTGTGCCAAATCCATACGACTGACAAGCTGTCATATATTGGATATATTGGATATATTCCGATTATTGTTTTCCTTTGCAGCGTCAAACACAGCAGTAATATGTCAACCGAGGGAAACACAAGGGTCATGACGACTCACAGGCTCATGGAAATGAAGCAGAGCGGGGAAAAGATAGCAATGCTCACCGCATACGACTACACTTCCGCCAAAATAATAGATGAAGCAGGCATAGACGTCATTCTCGTAGGGGATTCGGCTGCCAATGTCATGGCCGGGCACGAAACGACCCTGCCTATTACCATAGACCAGATGATATACCACGCCCAAAGCGTAATGAGAGCTGTCAAGAACCCGCTGGTCGTTGTAGACATGCCTTTCGGGACATATCAGGGCAATTCCAAGACGGCCGTAAGCAATGCCATACGTATAATGAAGGAATCAGAGGCGGATGCAGTGAAGCTGGAAGGCGGAATGGAGATTCTGGAATCGGTAGAAAGAATCCTCTCGGCCGGCATTCCGGTCATGGGGCATCTCGGGCTGACACCGCAATCCATACATAAGTTCGGGACTTACGCAGTAAGGGCAAAAGAAGCCGGAGAGGCAAGCAGGCTGTTGGAAGATGCCGTGGCACTCGAAAATGCCGGCTGCTTCTCTATCGTCCTTGAAAAAATCCCGGCTGCCCTCGGCAGGAAAGTGGCCGAAACGCTGCAGATTCCCGTAATAGGAATCGGGGCAGGCAGATACGTGGACGGCCAGGTGCTTGTCATGCATGACATGCTCGGCCTGACAACGGAATTCTCCCCCCGTTTCCTGCGCCGCTATGCCAACCTGCACGAGACATGCCTGAACGCTTTCCGGCAATATGTAAATGACGTGAAATCCGAAGATTTCCCGTCCGAAAACGAACAATATTAGGCATAGGCAGCCATCATGAGCGGTCTGTTCAGAAACCTCAGCGACAAGGAATACGGCAGCATATCATCACGTATCCTGTATGAAGACAACCACATACTGATATTCGACAAGATGCCGGGGGAAATAGTGCAGGGAGACAAGACCGGCGACGAGCCCCTCACGGAAAAGCTTAAAGCATTTATCGCACAACGGGACAACAAGCCGGGGAATGTATATATAGGCATTCCGCACCGTATTGACCGCCCCGTCAGCGGAATCGTAATCTTCGCCAAAACTTCCAAGGCCCTTGAAAGAATCAGTAACGGTTTCAAGAACGGACTGATACACAAAACATACCTTGCACTGACAAGCAAAGCGCCCGATCCTCCAGAAGGAGAGATACGGAGCTACATCAAACGCAACGAAAAAATCAACAAATCGTTCTCATTTCAACGGCCGGAGCCCGGGACAAAGGAAGCCATACTGCGTTACAGGCTTGTTGAAAATACCAGAAACTATTTTATAGTAGAAGTCGAACTGCTCACGGGAAGGCACCATCAGATCAGATGCCAGCTTGCCTCCATAGGATGCCCGATAAAGGGAGACCTGAAATACGGGGCGAAAAGGCCCAATCCCGACAAAAGCATTTCCCTGCATGCATACAGGGTAGAGTTCGTCCATCCGGTCAAAAAGGAAAAAATGGTATTTACCGTACCTCACCGCTTCTTCGGCCCTACAGTCTAATGAATATAGAATGGCCAGTGTATGCCTATCTTGAAAGCCCGCTTCGGCATAATATAATGATATGCCGAGAAAGCCCCCTTTTCAGGCCAGCCCTCTGCCACATTAACGCATTTCAGGAATATGCTCGCCCTCTTCCACTGTAGATTTACAAAAACATCGATGTACGGGCTGTTGCCTATCAGCTCCTGTTCCTGCAACTGGAATACCCCTAACGCCGGGTTGTAGGCCTGGGCATAATATCTCGTATTATATCTCGCATCCGCACCTATCTGAATCGTAAGGGCATTCTTGACCGCCGTAAATTCGATATACCACCTCAGGTGGGCTGACAACATGGGGAGAGGCAGCACGGCCTGATTGGAAGAAAGCTGGAACAGCACCTCGTTGTCAAGATGGAAAAGCCACAGTTTGAAATTCTTTCTCAGATACAGGCTCATTACGCTTATAAGATCCCCGCACTGGCTGGCAATTCCAAGCGTATCATGATACAGATAATTGTTTACCAGTGCATACCCGAAAGACACGTCGAAATCCCACTTGGGAATATGCACGCCGGCTTCCACCTTTGTCGTCGAAGTCTTGCCGAAACTGTTGTCCCATACATAATGGTTGGAATAATACCTTTGCGAGAAATAGTCCGGCTCCTTCAGGGCCGTATAGAACCTTGCCTCGAAACGCAGGGGTTCGGTCTTGTCCTTGAAAGGATAAAATGACACCCCTACATCGGCATCCACCATAAAGTCATTCTGGTAGTACCCTAGGAAGTCGTATCTTGCCGCAGCGTTCCAGTCGAAATATTTTTTATACTTCCCTCCGGCGCCGGCATAAACGTACATATTGTTATAGTGTACATTGCTGTTCCCGCTCAGGAACATGTCAGGGTTGAAACTGTAGATATTCTGCCACTGATGGCCCACACCTCCCTCTATGCGGGACACAACCGCATCCCTCGCCCATGGCTGCAACTTGAAAAACAACTTGTTTTCAACGGTAAACATCCTTATGGAGTCTGCCGATGAAGTAGGGTTTATATAAAAGGCGTTATTATAGAAGTCCCTTCCTGTCTGGTCTCCCAGACCTATCTCGTCGGTATAGAACTTGTAATACCTCGACAATTCGCCTATATGGCCGAACGTAAGCAT
>DVLA01000054.1 GCA_018715745.1 Candidatus Coprenecus stercoripullorum | reverse complement strand
CCAAAGAATCCGGGGCTATCCCGGATTTTTTGTAAATTTGCGGCATTACTAACAATTAAGATTATGCAGAACATAGACTCTTACGATTTCAGTGGCAAAAAGGCCATTGTGAGAGTGGATTTCAATGTCCCTTTAAATGACAGTTTCCAGATTACTGACGACACGCGCATAAGGGCTGCCGTCCCTACCTTGAAGAAGATACTGTCCGGCGGCGGGGCCGTGATAATCATGTCGCACCTGGGAAGGCCGAAAGGCCCGGAGGACAAGTTTTCCCTAAGGCATATACGTCCGCGGGTGGAGGAACTCCTCGGTGTGCCGGTGCATTTTGCCGGCGACTGCATGAAAGCTGATGCAGATGTGGCGTCTCTAAAGCCGGGAGAGGCCCTTCTGCTGGAAAACCTGCGTTTCTATGCGGAGGAAGAAGGAAAGCCCAGGGGACTTGCAGAAGACGCATCAGACGAACAGAAAAAAGAAGCCAAGGCCGTAGTTAAGGAAAGGCAGAAGGAGTTCGTCAGGAAACTTGCCTCATATGCCGACTGCTATGTCAATGACGCTTTCGGGACGGCGCACAGGGCCCACGCCTCCACCGCGCTTATCGCCGCGTATTTTCCTGAGGACAAGATGTTCGGATACATAATGGAAAGGGAGGTGGCCGCCATAGACCGCGTCATGAACAATCCGGCAAGGCCCTTGAGCGTAATTGTAGGCGGTGCCAAAGTCTCGTCGAAAATCGCAATAATGGAAAACCTCCTTGATCTGGCTGACAACATGCTGATAGGCGGGGGAATGGTATTTACCTTTGTAAAGGCCATGGGCGGGTCGATAGGCTCTTCCATAGTCGAGGATGATTTTGTGGACACGGCCCGCAGGATCATGGACAAGGCAAAGGCGAAAGGCGTAAGGATAATGCTGTCCGACACTGTCGTCATAGCGGACCGCTTTGACGCCGGTGCAAATGTCAGGACGGTGCGTGCCGATTCCATTCCCGACGGATGGATGGGTATGGACACGGCTCCGGAAAGCATAGCGGAATGGAAGGAAGTGCTGTCCGGTTCAAGGACGATACTCTGGAACGGCCCGGTAGGGGTATTCGAGATGGAACCTTTCGCCAAAGGGACCGAAGCTGTTGCCGGGCTGCTGGCCGAGGCTACTTCCAACGGAGCCTTTACTTTGGTCGGCGGAGGCGATTCCGTTGCTGCCGTAAACAAGATGGGCTGCGCAGACAAGGTCAGCTATGTGTCTACTGGCGGCGGGGCCATGCTTGAGTATCTTGAAGGCAAGGAACTTCCCGGTATAAAAGCTATCAAGGGATAGGTCGGGGCAGATGAGGGAACAGTTAGAAAGCCTGAATTCCATTTCCATTAATTTTGGCACGGCGGGGATGGCCCTTGTGAACATCATTCTCGCCGTAGTCATGTTCGGGGTGGCCCTGGGTATCAGGATCTCCACATTCAGGGAGGTTTTTCTCAAACCCAAATCCATAATTACCGGCGTCCTGCTGCAATGGGTGGGACTGCCGGCAGTTACATTCTTGCTGGTACTCGCCCTCGGCAGGTGGATTACCCCAATGGTCGCCCTCGGCATGATTCTCGTGGCTTCCTGCCCGGGAGGCAATATTTCCAATTTCATATCTTCCCTTTCGAAAGGGAATGTGGAGTTGTCGGTAAGCATGACCGCCTGTACGACCATGTTCGCCCCCATAGTCACTCCGTTCAATTTTTATTTCTGGGGGACCCTTTATTATCGGGTCATAAGCATGTCGGGAGAAATCCCGGTGCTTGTAATACCTTTCGGCCCCATGCTGTGGCAGATATTGCTTCTGCTCGGTATCCCCATCGTTGCAGGCATGCTTTTTACGCATCGTTTCCCGGCTTTGTCGGAAAGGATAAGAAAGCCCTTTTCGGTACTTTCCGTAATCCTTTTTGCGGCCATGGTACTGATAGCCTTTTCCAGAAACTTCAGCCTTTTTACTGACAATATAGTATATGTTTTCATCATAGTGCTTATACATAATTCGGCCGCACTGGCGACGGGGTGGACCGGGGCGCGTGCAGCCGGACTGCCTGTCAGGGACAGGCGTGCGATAACCATAGAAGTGGGTATACAGAATTCCGGCCTGGGCCTGACCCTGCTTTTCAATCCCGCCATATTTCCGCCGGATATATGGCACGGACATTATGGGGGCATGCTGTTTGTCACTGCATGGTGGGGTATATGGCACATAGTATCCGGCCTGACTGTCGCCGGAATATTCAGGAGGACACCTGTACATGAGCGGTAAAGTAAGAAAAATCCAGGATTTTGACAGGGCTTATTACCTGTTGCGTATCCTTATGGAAGCGGCCCTTAAAAGAGCCTACTGCAGGATTGAGTATGCAGGCAGGGACAGGATTCCCCGGGACGGGGCCGTGATTTATGCCCCCAACCATACGAATGCCTTGATGGATGCCCTGGTAGTATTGACCATAGACGGCAGGGAAAAGGTCTTTGTGGCCCGTGCGGATATCTTCAGAAACCGCAGGGTGGCCTCTATACTGTCTTTCCTGAAGATAATGCCTATCATGAGGAGCAGGGACGGAATGGAAGAGGTGCGCAAGAACAGCGATACTATAAACAGGGCGGTGGATGTCCTGAAGGATAAGGTCCCCTTTGTGATTTTGCCGGAAGGCACCCACCGTGCGATGCATTCACTTCTTCCACTGTCAAAGGGAATATTCCGCATAGCCATTTCCGCGGAGAGGCTTGTCGGGGATTCGATGCCTCTGTATATAGTCCCGGTAGGAATAGAATACGGCAATTTTTTCAGGCTCCGTTCAACTGTCCTGGTCAATATCGGGGAGCCTGTCAATGTCGGCGAGTATATGAAAAGCCATTGCGGCCTTACACTCCCGGAAACAGTAAACAGCCTTAAGGACTGCCTTGCCGGAAAAATTAAAGAGACAATCCTGTATATACCCGATGACCGGTGGTATGACGCTTCGTATGAGGTATGCGCGCTTGTGGTAAGGGAACAGTTGCGGGAATGCGGGGGTTCGACGGCCGGAAAGAAGAAAAACCAGTTGTATACGAGACTCCAGGCCAATAAAAGGACTATGGAGCAAATCCGGATTGCACGTGAGAAGGCTTCCGACAAGGTTGCCGCCCTGTTTGAAAAGGCTGAGAATATCCGCCGCCGGCGGCTGGCCAGGGGAATCAGCCTCTCGTCGGTTACGGCTTCTTCCCGTATGCCGAGGCTTTACGGGCAAATTGCCTTTCTCGTCCTGTTGCCCTACGTAGTGTGCTGTGCTGTCCTGTCTTCGCCTCTTGAAGCTCTTGTCAGGCTTATTTCCAGAAAAATGAAGGACAGGGCGTTTTTTAATTCCGTCCGTTTTGCCGCGAGATTCGTTCTGTGGCCGCTGATGGTGGCCGCCTATGCTGCCGCCGCTTTCAGCCTGCTTGAATGGGAGTGGGCCTTGTTGTCGGTAGTTGCGCTTTGTCCTGCCCCGTCGGTTTCAGACCGGGCATTCAGGCTTGTGCGCTTGTCCGTATCGGATATTAGATTGTATTCGGACAAGAAACTGAGGGCCGATATGGACTCCCTGAGAAATTATTTTTTCCGCGATATTGCATCTGTTTCCGACGGGCGATGACTCTGGCGGGCCCGCCGTCCGACTTTCGGCAGTTTCGGGAACATTTTCCTGAACCTTACCATATAACCGGTTATGTCGCCTTGTGCCACAATAAGTGTTACTGCAGCTATTATCAGACATATCCCTGTTACGATACGCGGTGTTACCGACTCACCGAAGACGGTAATGCCGAAAAAGACGGCGGTAAGGGGCTCAAGTGCGCCGAGTATGGCGGTAGGTGTCGAACCGATGCAGTGTATGGCGCTTGTTGTGCAAACGAATGATATAACTGTCGGAAAAACGGCGAGCGCCAGCAGGTTGCCCCACATGTACCATTTGCCCGGCAGGGTGATGTCGCTGCCGAAGTCCAGTTTTACAATAAAGAGCGACAGCCCGAACAGCAGTACGTAGAATGTTACCTTCAGTGTCGGTACCTCTTTCAGGGCAGAGAGGTTTACCCCTACGATATATATCGAGTAGGACAGCGCCGATATCAGGACCAGCATCGTCCCGCGCAGGTCGAGGGTGCTGCCGTCGCCGCTGCGGTACAGTAATGCGATTCCGGCCAGGGCCAGCAGTATGCATATCCCCCGTCTTTATGGTCAGCTTCTCTTTGAAGAAGACGGCCATGATGACGGCCACCATGATTGGGTATACGAAAAGGATGGTGGATGCTATGCCGGCTTCCATATATGTGTAGCTGGAGAACAGGGTTATGGACGAAACGGCCATAAGCAGGCCCATGATGGCGAGCGGGAGGATTTCCTTTTTCTGTATCTTCAGGCTTCTCCCTCTGAAACGGAGCATTGCCGCAAGAATGGGAAGAGCAATCAGATACCTGAAAAACAATACGGAAGACGGATCCATGTCCTTGTACAGCGGAAGTGCGAACAATGGATTCATGCCGTAAGTGGCGGCGGCTACGGCCCCGAGAATGTATCCTTTTGCCTTTGTATTGCCCATGGCCCGGTTGTTTTACGCTGCAAAATAATATGGTTTTTAAATACATTTGTCCTGCTGCCGGCTTTTACATATCTTTGCCGCTTTGATTATCCGCGAAAAATGTTTAAACGGTATTTTATTATGAAGAAAATTTTTGCAGCGGTTGCAGCCATGGCTGCAGCCTTTGTACTTGCTGTCTCATGCGAGCAGCAGCAGAAAACTGACGGGGTGGTTTCGATAGATGTGGAACCGTCTGAAATTACACTTTACGAAGGTATGACTTATCAGCTTGAAGCGTATGTTACGCCTGAGGGCGAGACGGTCGTATGGAACTCTGACAACGAATCGGTGGCTACTGTAGGACAGGACGGGACGGTTACGGCCGTATCCGCAGGTACTGCATCGGTTACTGCGACTGCCGGAGACAAGTCGGCAGTCTGTGCAGTTACTGTAGAAGAAGGATATGTGGATATGACCATAACTGTAGAACCGGGCAATGCGGTAATAGAGGTAGGGGAGACATTGGCGCTTAACGCGACTGTCACTCCCGAAAACGATCTTAATCTGCCGGTAATCTGGTCTTCTTCGGATGACGGCATTGCCGCAGTGGATGACAAAGGGACTGTGACCGGCATATCTGCCGGGGAGGCTGTCATAACGGCCACTGTCGGTTCGGTATCCGATATATGCAATGTGACGGTAGAAGAAAACGGTGGCATGGTTCAGGAAGAACCCGAGATAGGGGACTATTATTATTCTGACGGTACATGGTCCTCAGATCTTGCAGACGGCAAGGATGTTATAGGGATAGTTTTCTGGAAAGGGGACCCGACTGAGGATGATCCGGCCCTTGCTGCGGACTTTAAGGGCTGTACGCATGGCCTGGTTGTGGCCGTTTCGGGTGAGACCTATACGCCGTGGCAGTCTGCGTATGCTTCCTGCGGCTCATTAGTGAATGACTGGATTACCGCGAATACCGGTTATCTGCCCATTGCGACATATCTGTCTCCCGAGGATAATATAAACAAAAAGTTAGGCTATAACAATACCAAGGCCATAGAGGAGTTCAACGCCGCCCCGGCAAATGCCTCCTGGCCGGTGGAGGCAGTGCAGGCAATTGTGGACTACAGGTCCGAAGTGCCTGCCCCCGCTGCTTCCAGTGACTGGTACCTGCCTTCCCCGAGGGAACTCGCATGCCTGATATACAAGGATGTGGATGATGTATACTATGATGTTAACGGGGATGACAACATGCGTCTTGTAAATGACAGGCTTGCCGGAGTGGGAGACGCCGAACTTCTTGCCAGCGGGGACCTTATGTTCTATGCCTCCAGTGCCGAATATTCTGTGGAAGTTGATCCGGATACGGGCAAGCTTTGGGCCATAGCCGCCGGCAGCGACCTGGGTGTTCCGGTTGTAGGACCGTGCAGCAAATCATCTTCATTGACTGTTGTCAGGCCTATCCTTGCTTTCTAAATGAAGATAGAGAAGACAAATGCGGTGCGCATGCTCGACAAGGGGCATGCGCACTATTCTTTGGTCCCTTATGAGTGTGATGAATCCGACCTCTCTGCCGCCCGTGTGGCCTCTATGCTCGGGGAAGATGTGGAGAGGGTATTCAAGACCCTGGTGCTGCGCGGGGACAGGACGGGGATTTTCGTGTGCGTAGTCCCCGGGGACAGTGAAGTGGATCTTAAGGCGGCCGCAAGGGTTTCGGGAAACAAGAGTGCGGCCATGGTCCACCTTAAGGAACTGTTCCCGCTTACCGGTTATATAAGGGGAGGATGTTCCCCTGTAGGAATGAAAAAGAGATACCCTACCTACATACATTCTTCCTGTACGGATTTCGACTACATTTATGTGAGCGCCGGGAAAAGGGGGCTGCAAATGAAAATAGCCCCGCAAACCCTTATAGAGTTTACGGGGGCTGTTGTTGCCGGTCTGATTGCCGGCTGATTATCTCAATTTTTTCCAGGCCCAGGCTATATATGCAATTACAAACGGTATGGCTGCCGATACGTATGCCATTACCTTTAGCGTGAACAGGCTTGAGGAACTGTTGTAAATGGTAAGGGAATCACGGATGTCCGCTGTGGATACATAATAGGCGGTGTCGTTGAAGCCTGCGCAAAGCAGAATGGCCCATACTGCGAGCACTGTCCCGCTTCCCGTTATGTAGAAGTTGGATTTGTATCCCCTTTCCATGAAATGGCGTACAAGGCCGGTTATCACGGTGACTGTACCTATAAGGAGCATGGCTGCTATCCACGGGCATTCAATCATGTTATGCAGGTACTTGTACTGCTCCGGATATATGCTTCCGTCAGAGGTGTCCACTCCGTATCCCGTCCGGAGCATAATCCAGACGGCCAGTGCGGCAAAACAGAGTACGAATGCCGGTGCCGAGACCGACATGCTTTTCCTGCATTTGGCAGCGAAGTCCCCGCATTCCGGCTTTGTAAGCAGGTACATCAGCCCGAGCGTTCTGGCTGCGAGAAATACGGTTATTCCCATAAGCCAGTTGAAAGGGTCGGCCATGGCGTCTATCCCGTGCCATGGATTTGTCCATCTGGATATTGCAGGCGATGCAATATCGGTAATGGCACCCTTGTCCACAATGAAGGCCCCCCCGGTGAAGAATGTCCCTACCGCGACCCCGAGCAGGAATGTGCCCATGGAGCCGTTGAGAAAGAGAAAAATCTCGAACGTGCGGGTCCCGACAAGGTTGCCGGCGGCCTTACGGTATTCGAATGAGACAGCCTGGATGACGAACAGCAGCAGTATGCATATCCATAGCCAGTATGCGCCTCCGAAGCTTGTAGAGTAGAACAGGGGGAATGAGGCGAATGCGGCGCCGCCGAATGTTACCAGGGTAGTGAAAGTAATTTCCCATTTATGGCCTGCGTACTTTGCAACGGTATCCTTTTCCGTATCCGTCCTGGCTGTCATAAGCAGCAGGCTCTGCATTCCCTGTACGAAAAGCAGGAAAACGAGGATGGCTCCGAGCAGGGAGACCAGCGCCCACCAGTAATGTTGGAGAAAATACAGCGTATCCATGGTCAGGCTCCTTTTTTAATTTGTTTGAACATTATGCTCAATTCCACGCAGAGAAGGGCTGTGAACAGTACCAGCAGGATAATAAGGGTGGTGAGGACATTCCCGGGGGATATTCCTGATACGGCTGCATTTACGGGAAGCAGACCCTGTATTGTCCAAGGCTGGCGTCCCGCTTCGGCCACTATCCATCCTGCCTGCGAGCAGATATAGACCAGAGGGACGGCGGCTATGCCGGTCCACAGCAGCCATCTGTGATTTTCAAGCCTGTTTTTCCATTCAGTTGCAATGAAGAGGATGAACAGGATGATGAAGAACATTCCGAGGGCTACCATGAGGTGGAATGCATAGAATACCAGAGGGACGTCAGGTACGGTATCTTCTGCCTTTTCTATGTAGTGGTAGCCGAAATAGTCGAAGTTCTCTTTCAGGGTCTCTTCGGCCGAACGCATGGCGGCCGTGTCCCCCGCCGCCCTGGCTTCCCTGTATCCGGCAAGCGCGTTTACTGCTGCCGTACCCATGGCCTTTTTCCGCTCAAAAGACGGCTGTACGGAAGTATTTCCTTCCCTGTCGGTAAATTCGTACCCTCCGCGGATAATGTCGTTGATTCCCGGTACAAATCCGTCCGTCTTGCGTGTTGCCAGCAATGAGAGCATGTTGGGGAAAGAAATGTCGAAGAGATACGGGTCTTCGTTTTCCCCCTCCGTACCCATGATGTCCTTGTCCGGATTCAGGATGCCGAATGCCACGAGAGGGGCATTCTCCGAGCCTTCGTACAGCCCTTCCATGGCTGCGAGTTTCATGGGCTGGACTTTGGCTACGTTATAGGCGGAACCGTCACCTGTGAAAATCAGTACTGCCAGGGATATACCCCCGAATACCGAGGCTATGCGTATCGATTTGTGCGCGAGTTCCTGCTCCCTTTTCTTCAGCAGGAACCATGACGATACCGCGATGACGACAATGGAGGCCAGTACGTATCCGTTTGTTACGGAGTGCAGGAACTTGTTCGTGGCCACAGGGGACGTTACTATGGCCCAGAAATCCGTCATTTCGCTTCTGGCCGTATCCGGATTGAATTCCATTCCGACCGGATATTGCATCCAGGAGTTTGCTATCAGAATCCATACTGCTGACAGATTTGTCCCTATTGCCGTCAGCCAGGTCGATACAAGATGTGCTTTCTTCCCTACCTTGTCCCATCCGAAATACATGACTGCGAAGAAAGTACTTTCCATGAAGAAGGCGAAGATGCCTTCTATGGCCAAAGGTGCGCCGAATATGTCTCCGACGAACCATGAGTAGTTGCTCCAGTTTGTCCCGAATTCGAATTCCAGGATGATTCCGGTGGCGACGCCTATTGCAAAGTTGATTGCAAAAAGCTTCATCCAGAATCTGGTAGTCCGCTTCCAGAATTCATCACCGCTCCGGTAATACTTGAGCTCCATAATGGCGATTATAAATCCCAGCCCTAAGGTAAGGGGGACGAACAGCCAGTGGTAGGCTGCGGTAACCGCAAATTGAAGCCTTGACAGGCCGATAAGATTTGACAGGTCCATATCTGTTGGTATTAAGGTCGATTGTCGTTTCCGACGAGGTTTTCTATGACGGCTTCCGCCTTCTCTTCCTCACTTCCGTATTCCGACAGGGCCGGGCGGAAAAGGAAGACCCTGAGTATGGCGAATATTATGAACAGTTTGATTATTATGACTATCCATAATGTCCGCCCGACGGTCATACTGCGGAAACCGTCATAGTAGAACAGCCATATTTTTTTGATAAGGCCCATTCATGTCCGGTTTTTGCCGTTCAGTGCTCGTCCGCAAACATAGGGTCCCACGGGGGGAGCATGACAGGCTTCGTGTCAAGCAGTTTCAGTATGTTTTCCGGAACATACTTCTTTTCGGCTACCAGGCGGAACATATATTCTTCGAACCACTCATCGGTCATTACCAGATGCCCGTTGTGGCCCGAGTCTCCCCAGGAGTTCTCCACCATCCATTTCCTTGGCCTGCCGTCCCTGTCTATATCTACCGCCATAAGGGTCATGGCATGGGATGAACCGCTTGCCCCGGTGAGGATTCTTTCCCTTTTGTCCATTCCGAACTCCGTTCCCATCAGGGAAGCGTAGTCGTAATAGTTCACGTTGAGTACACCGTTCTTTATGTCCAGGAACTTGCCTACGTCACATGAGAAATACATCATGGTGCTGTCCTTGATGGAAGCAATGGCTATCGCCTTTATCTCTTCGACAGGCAGGTTTATATACAGCCAGTTTTCTCCGTCGTACAGGTGTCGGTCATATTCTATTTCGTAGACCTTGTAGTATTCCCTTGTCGGATCGTTCATCAGCATGACGTAACCGTTCCTGAGGTCTTTCCCTATATATTCCCGATAGAATGATTCAGGGGTATAGGTCCTTGTGCTTACCGGTTTCCCTTCCGCGTCATACATTGTCCATACGAATTCAGCGGGAGGCTCTCCGAGGTTGAGTACGAGAAATCTGTAGATGAGTGCGAGCATTTCGGTCTTGCGCTTTTCAAGCATCGCAGGAAGTTCCTTGCGCGGGCCTTCCATTTCTCTTAACTCAAGTCCGAATTCCTTAAGCTTCAGGTCCAGGAGCATGGACATCCTGGCCGTATTGTTGCCGGAATAGGTCTCGGGCATTACGTTGGACGGGACAATCCCGTATTTTGTTATAAGGTCGGACACTCCCGTAAACTGTCCTCCGTCCCCGATGGTGTGGCGGAACAGCCATTCTACCTTACGGTCATCCATGCCCAGTTCCCTCGTATCGATTATGCCCTGCAGGAAAAGGTTGGCTTTTTCGAGCTGGTCCCAGAAAAATATGTAGCCCTGCGAGAAGGAGAAGTCGCCTAATCCGTACTTCGCTATCATTTCGGCCCTTAGTACGTTCATCCCTGAAAACAGCCAGCAGCGCCCGCTGGATTTCTGGTCAGTGATTCCCCTGGATTCCACCATGTCGGAAAAATGGAAGTCGTATTCCGACTCTATTCTCTGGCTTACTGCCAGTTTGTTGATGTCGTTGGCCGATATGGCATTGCGCAGGGCCTTCTCTTCCGGAGTATCCCGGTAACCTTCCCTTATGGCGGACAGCATTTCTTCGGTTATGCCGCCCTGTGCGGATGCCGAGACAGATACGGCTACGGCCGTACAGATTGTCATGAAAAGTCTTCTCATCGTATGAAGTCGTTAATGAATATAGCCGCAAGATATAAAAAAATCCCTCTCGCGTGTCAGATTGCCGAAAACAGCATCAGGTATGTCGGTCGGGGCAGTCCTGAACCCGGCGTTGCCGTTGACTTCGCAGACCTTGAACCCGCCGTTTCCGTCGAAAAGCAGGTCAACCCCCGCAAAGAAAAGCCCGGTGGCGTTAGCGGCACTTACGGCGATTTCAGCCGCCTCTGGCGGAAGAGGGATTTCCCTGAAACTGCCCCCGGCCGCAAAGTTGGATTTGAACGAGGAAGTGTTGTACCTCAATATATGCCCTATTACTTTCCCTCCGGCTGTCCACACCCTTATGTCTTTCCCTTCGCTCGAGGAGACATATTCCTGCAGCAGTACCGAAGCCCCGCATTCTATCTCTCCGGCCGTTTCCCCGAATTCGGTCACCGTATCCGCCTGGCCGAGCCTGCGGAGCCTTTCGGCGGCGCACTTGCCGAGGGCATCGTCATACTCTGCCGCAGAGTGTATCAGATAGACATTTTCCCCTTTTGACCCGAACCTCTGTTTGAGTATGAACGGGGTCCTGAACATCCCTGCCGCTTTTTCGAATCCAGGCGGCGGCTGGAATGCGGAGGTGCGGGGGGCGGGTATTCCGTGCTTCTCCAATGCCAGCGATGTCAGGTACTTGTCCCTGCTCAGCCTCATTGAGGCGGTGGTGTTTATGACTGTTGCCCCAAGATTTTCATAATATTCGGAAATCCTGAAATTGTATCCGCGCATGAATACGATATCTGGTATGCCGGCCCTTTCAAGTTCCGGGCAAAGCCCGGCCCTGCCGTAAAAGAATATTTCAAGGCGTATTCCGTGTCTGCCGGCAGCCTGCCTGAACATGCCGAAAGCATTGTTTCCCCTCGGGGTGCTTTCCGGATATATCATGAATGCCCGTAAGGGCGTGTTTTGCCTTTGCATTCCGGACATGTCCCCTTTACAGTGTAATTGACGGATTCGGCGATATATCCTTCCGGCAGGGAGACTGCCGGTACTTTCACGTCCTTTATACAGAATGTGCGGTTGCACTTTTCACAGTAGAAATGTACGTGGCGGTTTTCTATCCTGCATATTCCGTCAGTACTGTGGCATATTTCATATTTCATCGAACCGCTGCCGTCTTCGAAAGCGTGAATTGCGTGATGCTCCAGCAGTACGGCAAGGGAGCGGAAGATAGTGGACTTGTCCACCGTTTCGAGTACAGTTTCCAGCTCTGTCAGTGAAACAGGATGGGTCTGCTCTGACAAGGCCTTGAGTATGAGAATCCTTGCCGCAGTAGGATGGATGCCCTTTTCTATGAGCCGCTTTTCGGATGCTTCAGAAGACATGGCAATAGTGATGCAAATAACTTTCAAAGTTAGTCATAATGGCAATAATTTGCAACCCGGTTGCGGTGGTGCGGGCATATTTTTGTTCCAAAAACCATTATTAGTCAGAAGTGATGATAAGGTATGCGCTTTCCGCCGTCTCGTTTTTGCTGCTTGCTTCCGGCCTGTTGCTTTCCGCCTTTGGGACCGGGTGGTTCGCTTCTGACACGGTCAGGATATTGTGGTATATGGCGGCATTTATTCCCGTGGGGGTTCCGGTGATAAGGGAGGCCGTAGCCGAGGCTGTCGGCAAAAAGGACTTTTTCAACGAGTTTACCCTGATGTCCGTAGCTTCGGTGGGCGCTTTCTGCATAGGGGAATATCCCGAGGCAGTGGCTGTCATGCTGCTGTATACCGTAGGCGAAGCGCTTCAGGACAGGGCTGTGGACAGGGCTGTCCGCAATATCGGCTCTCTGCTCGATGTACGGCCGGACAAGGCATCAGTACTCAGGGACGGGAAATATCTCCCGGTAGATCCTGAAGATGTCATGCCGGAAGAGGAAATAGAGATAATCCCCGGGGGAAGGGTGCCTCTCGACGGGATATTGCTGGAGGATGAAGCCGTATTCGATACCTCCGCATTGACGGGGGAGAGTGTCCCGAGGATTGTCCGCACGGGCGGGGAAGTGCTTGCCGGCATGATAGCCATAGGTGAAGCCGTCCATCTCAAAGTGTCCAGGCCATACTCCCAAAGCGAGTTGTCCCGCATTCTCCGCATGGTCAGGGACGCTGCGGAGAGGAAAGCTCCGGCGGAACTGTTTATCAGAAAATTCGCAAGAATATACACGCCTGCTGTCATGCTGCTGGCCCTGTTGATAACATTTGTCCCCGCCCTTGCCGCCTGTTTCCGGCCGGATTTCACGTATGTGTTCGCGGACTGGCTTTACAGGGGGCTTGTCTTTCTTGTAATATCCTGCCCGTGCGCATTGGTGATAAGCGTCCCCTTGGGGTATTTCGGCGGGATAGGGGCGGCTTCGAGGCTCGGTATTCTCTTTAAGGGAGGAAATTATATTGACGCGGTGGCAAGGCTGCGTACGGTCGCGTTTGACAAGACGGGGACATTGACAAAGGGTTCGTTCGGCGTTACGGGAGTATACTGTAAAGGGGGCGGCACTTCTTCCCTGCTGCCGCTCATGGCTGCTGCCGAAAGCAAAAGCTCCCATCCGGCGGCGAGGGCGATAGTCGGGTATTCCGCAAGTCTCGGACTGCCCTCTCATGTTGCCGAGGCTGTGCATGAATCGGCCGGGCATGGTGTTACGGCTGTCGTGGACGGGAAGGAAATAGCGGTGGGCAGCATGCGTTTTATGGCGGAAAGGTCGGTGAAAGGGCTTCCGGCAGTAGACAGTGACGGCATCTCTACCGTTGTGTTCTGTGCGATAAACGGCATGTATGCAGGCCACCTGCTGCTTTCCGACGTACTTAAGGACGATGCCTGCCAGGCTGTTTCCATGCTGAAGGAAATGCATGTCGGGGTATGCCTGCTGTCGGGAGACAAAAGGGAGATTGCCGAAGCCTTCGCTTCCCGCATTGGCATCAGTAATGTCTATGGCGGCCTGCTTCCGGAGGAAAAGGCTTCGAAAGTAGAGGAACTCAAGTCCGCCACGGGCTCTGCCGTCGCGTTTGTAGGCGACGGTATGAATGATGCCCCTGTTCTGGCTGTGAGTGATGTGGGCATCGCCATGGGAGGTCTCGGCTCCGATGCCGCCATTGAAAGCGCGGATATTGTGATACAGACCGACCAGCCGTCCAAAGTCCCTGTAGCCATATCCATAGGGAGGGCGACCAGGGCTATCGTACACCAGAATATCATAGGCGCCATAGGCATAAAGGCGGCCATTATGGTTGCCGGGGCATTGGGTTGCGCCTCCCTTTGGGCTGCCGTATTTGCCGATGTTGGCGTTGCCCTGCTGGCCGTTATGAATTCTGTCCGTATAATGTTCCGTAAAAAGTTCTGACGGCCGTACGTCCTACAGATAGAATTCTTCCGTGAGGGATCTGAACATTCCGGAATACTCCCCGTTGCCTTCATATATGAAGAGCTTTTCATAGCGGGTTATGCCGTCCTGTTTCTTTTTGAATGAAATCATGGCTCTTCTTTCCCTGGAATGCTCCCTGGCACGCACGGTACAGATTCTTTCAGGCCCGAGTCCTTCTGCCGAAGCCGCTTCTATGACCTTGTCCGCATATTCGGCAGGTATTATGAGGCTCAGGATGCCGCCGTCTTCCATAAGCCGTGACGACAGGTGCAGGAGATCCTTATGGCTGAGGGTGTCCGTGTGCCTCGCGGCAGTACGCCTTCCGTCGCTGTTTATAAGCGAACAGTCGTAGTACGGAGGGTTGGATACGATGAGCCTGAATTTTGTTCCGCATGTCCTTGCAAACGACTGCAGAGACAGGTTTACGGCATTAAGGCGCATGGCCCATTCAGAGTTCCTGAAGTTTTCCGCAGCCTGGGCGGCGGCCTCGGGGTCCGGCTCTATACCGGTAATGCGGGCTGAAAGCGACCTTTGCGCTATCATAAGTGCAATCAGTCCGCTTCCCGTCCCGACATCCAGAATCTCGCCTGAGGGGCATACCTCCGTCCATGCTCCGAGCAGCACCCCGTCCGTACCCACTTTCATGGCGCAGCGGTCATGCCATACTGTAAAGTGCCTGAAGCGGAAATATGGATTCCCCATTTACAGACTTTCTCCTTATTATTTGCGGTAGCTTATCGTGCCTGTGGCCTGGTTGGTGGGCATTATCAGCACCTCGGCTATCTGTACGCGCCCGGGTGCGGTGGCGGCGTAATAGGCTACATCGGCGATGTCGTCCCCGGTCAAAGGCTCCAGCCCTTTATATACGGCGTCCGCCTTGGCCCTGTCGCCGCGGAACCTGACTACCGAGAAGTTGGTCTCCACCATTCCCGGCTTTATGTTGGTTACTTTTACCGGGGTGTCTACCAGATCGATTCTGAGCCCGTCTGACAGGGCCTTAACTGCTGCTTTCGTTGCGCAGTAAACGCTGCCTCCGGGATATGCGGCGTCCCCTGCGATTGAACCGAGATTGATAATGTGGCCCTTTCCGCGCCTTACCATGCCGGGGACTACGAGCCTGGTCATTGTAAGAAGTCCCCAGATATTGGTGTCGAGCATTATCCTCCACTCGTCAAGGTCTCCTTCAAACTCCTTGTCCACTCCGATTACGAGTCCGGCATTGTTTACAAGGACGTCTATGTCTTTCCACTTCCCTTCCAGGGAGGCTATAGCCTTTTCCGCCGCATCCCTTTCCCTTACATCGAAAGCCAGTGTGAGGGTATCGGTGCCCGAACTTTCGAACGCCTTTTTCATCGTTTCAAGTTTTTCGAGATTTCTTCCGTTGAGTATCAGGCTGTAGCCGCCTGCTGCAAACTTCCGGGCGCAGGCTTCTCCTATTCCGCTTGTCGCTCCGGTGATGAGGGCTGTCTTTCTTTCCATGTCTTTAAAGTATTGAATGTTCAAAGATAACCAAAAAATCTCTCCCCATATTAATCCGTTTGCAATCGATTTGTAATATATTTGTAACATTAAGGGAATACCTTTGCAGCCAATTCGCAATAATATTTATGGATCCTATCTACTTGTCAGTCGTTGTGTTCCTGATGTTTCTGGCGATTTCCGACCTTGTTGTCGGGGTCAGCAACGACGCAGTCAACTTCCTGAACTCGGCGGTCGGAGCCAAGTCCGCACGTTTCCGTACAATAATAATCCTTGCCGCCCTGGGCGTCTTTGTCGGGGCCGCATTCAGCAACGGCATGATGGACATAGCCCGCCACGGCATATTCCAGCCGGAGTATTTTACATTCAGCGAACTGATATGTATAATGCTGGCGGTAATGGTCACCGACGTACTGCTGCTGGATACTTTCAATTCCATGGGAATGCCTACATCCACCACCGTTTCCCTTGTATTCGAACTTCTCGGAGGTACGGTGGCCCTGGCAATGATTAAGAACATAGCCTCTGACGGCGCACTGACTTTTGCCCAGATGCTCAATACTGACAAGGCCCTTTCCGTAGTGCTCGGCATATTCCTTTCGATAGCCATAGCATTTTTCTTCGGTGCGGTCGTTCAGTATATAGCCCGCATTATATTTACGTTCAACTATAAGCGCAACCTCAAATGGTTTGCCGGGATTTTCGGAGGGATAGCGACTACCGCCATAATATATTTCATGATTATAAAGGGAATGAAGGACGCCTCCTTCATGACGCCCGAGAACAGCTTGTGGGTCAAGGAGAACACCAACATGCTCATGCTCGGCTGCTTTATAGTCAGCGGCGTGCTGATGCAGGTGCTTCACTGGTGCAGGGTAAATATATTCAAGATAATAGTACTTATCGGAACGATGGCCCTGGCCATGGCATTTGCCGGAAACGACCTGGTAAACTTTATCGGGGTTCCTCTGGCCGGACTGTCGGCATATCAGGACTATGCAGCCAATGCAATACCGGCCGGCATCCCTGCTGACAGCTTTTATATGGACAGTTTGAACGGCCCTGCGCATACGCCTGTCCTTTATCTGCTTGCGGCCGGGACTGTGATGGTGCTGACATTGGTTACATCCAAGAAGGCAAAGAACGTAATAAAGACATCGGTCAATCTGTCCAGACAGGACAGCACTGACGAGATGTTCGGCAGTTCCGCAATAGCAAGGAGACTTGTGCTGGTCTCGACTTCTATTGCCAACTGGTTCCTGAAAGTGACGCCGGAAAAAATGAGAAACTGGATAGACAGCCGTTTCAACAAGGATGAGATTATTCTTGAGAACGGGGCCGCGTTCGATCAGCTCAGGGCTGCCGTGAATCTTGTCATAGCCGCGCTTCTCATTGCTTTCGGAACTTCATTGAAGCTCCCGCTGTCTACCACATTCGTTACTTTCATGGTTGCAATGGGCTCTTCACTGGCTGACAGGGCATGGAACAGGGAAAGCGCCGTATTCCGCGTAACCGGGGTGGTTTCAGTCATAGGCGGCTGGTTCATCACTGCCGGGGTGGCATTCATGCTGTGTTTTATAATTACACTGATAATGCATTACGGGGGATTTGCCGCAATGGCCGTTTTTGCGGCCGTGGCCCTTTTCCTGATTATCCGCAGCAATATCAAGTACGGCAAGAAGGCAAAGAAGGAGAAAGACGACAGCATCTTTGCCAGGATACTCGCTTCAGAGGACAAGGCGGAAATATGGTCTCTGCTCAAGCAGCATGTCGAGGAGAATATCTTCCATCAGGTAGAGTATACCAAAGACTTCTATAACCGTTTCATAGAGGACTTCATAGGGGAAAACCGGAAGGATATAAGGAAACTTTACAATTCCCTTCACAACGAGAGCCAGATGAACAAGGTGATTCGCAGGAAAGAGGCTCTGGCCCTCAAGCAGACCGATACGATCATTTCCCTGCAGGCCGGGACCTGGTTCCATCTTACCACCAATAATACCGCCCAGCTGCTTTATGGGTTGAAGAGGATGATAGAGCCGAGCAAGGAACACTTCGAGAATAACTTCAATCCCCTTCCTGCCGAGTGCGCACAGGAGTTGCGCCCGGTTGCGAAGGCCATGTCGGACATACTCGAGGAGGCTGCCGGCTATGTAAGCGACATAAAATCGGGGAAGAATGATGCCCTTGCCCCGCTTATCAAGGAAATATCGGCATTTAAAAAGGACGTCGCGAAAGTAAGGGAGAACAATCTGGTGCGTTTCAGGGGAGAAAAGACTTCGGAGAACCTTAACATATATATCCTTTACCAGACTGTCCTGCAGGAGACGCAGCAGCTGGCCGATACGCTGAAGCATCTCACCAGAGCCTATACGTCGCTGAATGCGATAAAATAACCGTAAGCCATGCAGAAGATACTTATAGTAGATGATGAAGAGCCTTTGTGCGAGATTCTGCAGTTCAATCTTGAGGTAGAGGGCTACCAGGCCGATGTGGCCTATAGTGCGGAACAGGCCCTTGAGATGGACCTCACCCAGTATTCGCTTATCCTGTTGGATGTCATGATGGGAGGGATGAGCGGTTTCAAGATGGCCCAGCTGCTGAAGAAATCGCCGGATACGGCATCTATCCCGATAATCTTCTGTACAGCAAAAGATACGGAAGACAACAAGATAGCCGGCCTTACCATGGGTGCAGACGATTATATTTCCAAACCGTTTTCCGTCAGGGAAGTGGTTGCAAGGGTCAAGAGCGTATTGCGCAGGTACAATACCTCCCAGCCTGCCGCCGGTACGGATATGCCCGAAGACGGGCGGATAGTGTATAACGGCCTTTCGATAGACCTGCTTAAGCACAAATGCTTTATTGACGGCGAGGAGGTAAGGCTGACCAAGAAGGAGATGGAGATTCTTGTACTCTTTCTCCAGAACAAGGGCAGGGTGCTTTCGCGTGAAGAGATACTCCACAAGGTCTGGAGCGACGAGGTGGTTGTCCTTGACAGGACAATAGACGTGAATATTACGAGGCTGAGAAAGAAGGTCGGGGATTACGGCAAACTGATAGTCACCCGTCAGGGTTATGGTTACGGATTTGATGTCTGAGTCATGTGGGGAGTCAAGAACAGGAATAAGACCATATCCCTGCTGAAAGAATTTGTATATCTTTCGGAGAAGGGCACTCCCTTAGATGAAACTTTCGAACGTTTTCCGGATGACGAGCTCGGGGTGCTGCTCAACAGGGTAGTTGATGTCTATACCAATGTAATAAAACGGGAAAATTCCCTTTCCGCCGCCCATGAGATGGTTGTCAAGGAGTCTCAGGACCAGATACGGCAGAAGAAGCAGCTTACGCAGAATATCAGCCATGAACTGAAAACTCCTGTAAGCAGTATCTGCGGCTATCTGGAAACAATCCTGAATAATCCCGAGATGGCCCCTGCCCAGAGGCAGGCTTTTCTGCGCAAGTGCTATGAACAGGCCCAACGCCTGTCAAGCCTCCTGCAGGACCTTTCCGTAATAACGAGGATGGACGAGGCCAGCGGGCTTATAGAAAAAGAGAGCCTCAACCTTTCCGAGATAGTTTCCGAGGCAGTAAAGGAACATGAGATAGCCGCTTCCGCAAAATCGGTAAGTATTATAAACGAACTTCCGGACGGTCTTGTAATCAAGGGTAACCGTTCGCTTATCCAGTCGATATTCCATAACCTCCTGGACAATGCCATATCCTATTCCGGCGGAAGCGAGGTACGTATCAGGCTTTTGGGCCGTGGACCCAATGAGCTTCAACTCAGTGTGGCCGATAACGGGGTGGGCATTGACAAGGTGCATCTTACCAGGATTTTCGAAAGATTCTACCGCGTGGATAACGGGCGCAGCAGAAAACAGGGAGGGACGGGACTTGGCCTGTCCATAGTTAAGAATGCCGTACTTATACATGGCGGCAGTATAAAGGCTATTGCTGTCAAGCCTACGGGACTGGAGTTCAGGTTTACTCTGGAAATAATACCGGTTCAGGCAAAATCCTGAAAGTCTTGCGGTGGAGCGGTGTGTATCCCAGTTCGGCGACCGCTTTTCTGTGTCCCGCCGTCGGGTAGCCGAAGTTCTTTTCCCATCCGTAGCCGGGATATTTCATGGCGGCTTCTTTCATATAGCTGTCCCTGTATGTTTTCGCAAGAATTGAGGCCGCCGCTACAGAGGCGAAACGGGCGTCTCCCTTTATAACGCATTCGTAGGGAATATCCCTGTAGGGATAGAACCTGTTCCCGTCGACTATTATGAAGTCGGGCCGTATCCCCAGTTTCTCCAGGGCCTTGTGCATGGCCTTTATCGAGGCCTTGAGTATATTTGTACTGTCTATTTCGGCGGCGTCAACGCTGGCTACGGCGAAAGCTATTGCCTCCTTTTCTATTATCCGGCGCAGTTTTTCTCTTGTTTTAGGTCCTAACTGTTTGGAATCGTTGAGCTCGGGGTGGCTGAAACCTTCCGGCAGTATTACGGCTGAAGCGAATACGGGATCGGCAATGCAGCCTCGTCCCGCCTCGTCGCAGCCTGCCTCTGTCTCTCCATGTCTGAAATAGGGTAAAAGCATGGTGCAAAGCAACTACTTTTTATCCAATTTTTCGTAAAGCAGTTCGATAATTTTGTTTTTGTCCTCTATGATTTTTTCCAGCTCGGCTATGCGTTTGTCTTTAAGGCTTATTATTGCGTTCAGATCTGCACCGTCATCGTGCAGGTAGCCGAATATTAGTTCGTCTTCCTTTATCCCGAGGGCTGCGGCTATTTGCGGCAGCCGTTCGCTTATCAGATTTGTATTGCCTTTCTCTATCTTGTAATATGAAGTCTGGGAAATGGAGAGCATCTCCGCTACCTCGGCCTGGGATAGACCTTTCTCTATACGGCGCTTGTATATTCTTCTCTTGATATCCCCATTGTTCATATAAACAAAAATAGGCCATTCGGGGGTATAATGGAATAATAGAAAAGTTATATAAAATAACCTATAAATATTAAAAATCGCGCAATGGGAATTTAAAAACGGGAAGATTTGCGTATAAATCTTTATTTTAGGATTATCCGCCGGTTTGTTTCATAACTTAACGGCATAATTGTAAAACTTGTGGTTATTATGGAGTGTAATGAATTCTGCGATAAAGTCCTTGCCTTGCTTGAGGACGGGCTTTACAGGGCATGCGGCTTGTCACTGCCGTATCTTGCGGAAAGCCTGGGTTGCCGCTGCGGGAACGCCGGGGAGGTATTTGAGGATATTACAGGCATCCCATTTGAAGATGTCCTTGCCGCTTTCCGTATAAGGGAAGTCTGCAGTCTTGTCCGGGATAAGGGGGTGAGGCTTGTGGATGCATGGAAGTTCAGCGGTTTCCGTTCTTTCAGGGAGTACAGGTCGGTTTACGGTCGCTTTCTCGGAAAATACGCCGACTGTGCCGGATTATGGGAGTGCGGATAAGGCAAAGGAATTACAGGTCGCCGTAGGTACCTCTGCGCAGGTCCTTCTCTTTTATCGACTGTCTTTTGTCGTATTCTTTTTTCCCTCTTGCCAGGGCTATGTCAAGTTTGGCATAGCCTTTTTCAGATATGAAAAGCCTGGTGGTGACTATTGTCAGCCCTTTTTCCCTGACGGCCTTGGCGAGTTTCCTCAATTCACGTTTTGTAAGCAGCAGTTTCCTGTCCCTTTTCGGGTCATGCCTGTTGAATGTGCCCCACCAGTATTCAGCTACATGCATGTTTTTAACGTATAACTCGTTACCTGAGAAATAGCAATAACTGTCCACAAGCGAGGCCTTGCCTGCACGGATTGATTTTATCTCCGTGCCGGTAAGGACTATTCCTGCCGTGTATCTTTCGAGGAACTCATACTCGAAAGACGCCTTCTTGTTCCTGATTTCTATTTTGCTTTTCGCCTTGGGCATAACAGTCCGCAAATATACACAATGCTGCAGAATGTCCAATAATTTTACGGATGTGTCTAAATTTTTGACGCGGGACAAGCGGTGAATATCTGTAATATTCTTATATTCAGTATTATACTAAAGTGGAACGATTTATGCTTAATCTGCTGTGTGATGAAATGCCTGCATTACGTGCTGTCCTTTCTCATAAGGGCCAGAAGCAATATCTTCGTTAAGATACCGACTCTTGCCGCCGGTATGCTTATATGTTTCGTATTGTTCGGCAAGATTGCATTTGATCTGAGTTATGAGAGATTCCTGCCGGGTTACGGGAACATATACCAGATTCAGATGGTCTATACCACCGGGATAGGTACAGAGCAGAAGTCGGAAACAGATTACGCGCATACCTTCCGTCCTGTGGCCCCGTCGATGGCCCTGGAGATTCCCGGAGTCGCGGCCGGGACGAGTATACTTGACCCGTGGCCCAGGGTTCTGTACGACGGGGAAAACCGGTATGAGGCCGAGAGTATCAATGCCGATACGGCTTTTTTCCGCACCTTCCCGTTCAAGGTGCTTTACGGAAATCCATCGGATCTTGCGCTAAAAGGGAATGTCTTTATTTCCGAAAGTCTTTCGCGCGTGATTTTCAAGGGAGAGAACCCTGTGGGAAAGACAGTGTTTTCCGATGCCGCGCGAAGGGAGCCCCTTACCGTGGCCGGGGTTTTCGAAGATGTCAGGGACAATACCCACTTGCGTTTCAATATGGTGTCGTCTCTCGAAGGGTACGGTTTCAATTGGGATTACGGGGACGGTTTTACGGGATATGTGCGCCTCCATCCGGAAGCGGACGTGGACTATATCAACAATGTCGCCTTGCCGCAGCTTATGGAGCGGCATATGGATGTCCGGGCCATGAGGGAAGGAGGCTATTCGTTCAGGTGCTACCTGAAGCCTATTGCCGATATTCATATAACTAACGGGGAGACAATGGAATCGGTTATTATAATTTCCATACTTGCAGTGCTGGTACTGGTGACGGTGTCTTTCAACTATATTCTGATTTCAGTCTCTTCCCTGGCGGTAAGGGCCAGGAGCATGGCGATACATAAATGTTGCGGTGCCGTTTCCAGAAACATATTCTCGATGCAGTTTGCGGAAGTGCTGCTGACTGTGGCGGTATCGGTGGCTCTGGCCGTCCTTTTCCTGCTTTCGGGAAAGGATGTTGTACAGTCCCTCACCGGAGTTACGCTGGAGTCCATGTTCTATGGAACAAGGATTCTCATCCCTGTTGCGGTTGTCGTTTCGGTGGTATTGGTTACGGGCCTTGTGTCGGCCTGGATATATGCATGCGTTCCCGCCGCCCATGTTTTCAACCACAGGAATTATGAGCGGAAAGGATGGAAAAAGTTCCTCCTTGGAGTACAGATGGCTGTTTCTGCATTTATTTCCGTTTTTATGGCCGTGGCCGTATTGCAATATGAAAGGGTTTCCAACAGACCCATGGGATATGAACCGGACAATATGGTATTATGCAACCTTTCTTCGGCCGGGGTGCAGCAGAGGCAGCTTGCCAGGTACGCACTTGCGGCGCTTCCGGATGTGGAATGCTGTACATTCGTGGCTTTCCGCGGAATATGCGAGGGGTTGAACGGGATGCCGCTTGTGGACTATAGTACTGGAACGACACTCGGAACTGTCCGTTATACCTGGGCGGATTCTTCTTTTCTCGAGACTATGCGCATTCCCCTGCATACGGGGCGTAATATTCCCAATGAAATACTGTACGGCCAGTATGCAGGGGCTCCGCTTCCTTCCCTTATATCGGAGTCACTGGCAGATATGATGATGTGGGATGATGGCAGCCCGGTCGGCAGGCTGATTGAAAACCTCGGGGTAAGCGTCGCCGGCGTTATAGGAGATATTGTGGTGGATTCAGATGTAGGGAACCTGCAGGGCAATACCGAGCCTGCAGTATTGGTTATGCCCCTGCCACAAAATTTTACGGAAGTTTCACTTACAATACGCCTCAGGGAGATGTCTCCCGAGGCTCTTTCGGAGACGGACAGGCTCCTGAAAGAGCTCTTTCCGAAAGAGGATATCGTTCTCAGGACATACAATGGCATATTGCATGAATCCTACAGGGATACAATGCGTTTCAGGAATTCCGTAATGGCGGCGTCCGCATTTATGGTCCTGATTACCATTCTCGGACTTACAGGCTATGTGC
>DVLA01000053.1 GCA_018715745.1 Candidatus Coprenecus stercoripullorum | reverse complement strand
GCCGAAATATGAATCTCCGATTTTTATTATCCGCCACTCGTGTATGATGTCTTTGTATTCCTGCACTATCAGATAGTCTTTCTGAGGGGATGACAAGTCAGGGACTTTTATGCCGTGCGTTTTTGTAGAATATATTTTTCCTACATTCAACAATGCTATCCCGTCTTTAGGGAAAACATGTCTGGTAAATCTTCTGGCTTGAGCCCGAGTCCTGATAATTCTCACTTTTGATGCTGCTGATCCCAAATTGGCCTTGAATACCAGTGGGTATGCGCACTTGTCAAAATAAGCGCAGGCTTCATTTTTATCCGTAAACACTTTCGTGGGAGTAAGAGGATATCCGTTATATTCCAGCCATGCTGCCATATTTCTCTTGTTCTCATGAATGAAAAGCCCCAAATAATTGGGATAAATCGGGTATCCCATCAATTGCGAAACAAAGAAATACCGTTCGTCCAGTATTTGTTTCTTCTCAATTGAGGCGCAAGTAGACATGCAGTAAAATCCATCACAACCGGATTGCTTTATATTGTCAATCCAGTCCGAGGAGAGAATATCTACTATTTCATATTCAATTCCTAAATCCTTACATGCATCTGCAGCCAGTTTCGTCTGCGCACTGCTGAATCCTTTGAATATACCTATCTTCATTACTGTAAAATATTCATAAACCTTTTAACGTCTGCCTTATAGACATGTTTTGAGAATGATTTGCTAATCTCGATGCTACTCCTTCTGAATAGAAGGGAAGGGGCGTTATTAACTTCATAAAACCATAGACCGTCCTCTTTATATACAGGATCTTGGATTGATGTGTAGTGGGTACCCTCGATGGCATTGCCGGCATCTGCCGCAGAGTCAATAAGAATGCAGCCTCTTTTTACATCTGCCAGCATCTCCTTTGTTATAATATGCTTTACAGAACCATCAACCTCAATGCCGTTAATAATAATGTCGTAATCTCCGATAGTCCTATAAAATTCAGGCATCGTCTTCCGATAGAACATCTTTATATCGACTCCGAATTTCGATATGTAGTTATAGGCACCTTGAGAGACATTGCCGTTGGCAAGTACGGCCACTCGTGTGTTGCTGTCAGGATAATATCCTAAAGACACTAAGGCATGCTGTACGCTTGCGACTCCTGCCCAAAAACTGTTTTTCCATATGAAGTCCCTGGGAATAAAGGGAATGATTTCATGCTTGTCCAGATAATATATTGACGGATATATATTGTCAAGATCCACTATCTTCAAATGCATTCTTTTAGCCGTCTCTTCATAAAACATCTTGCCCGAACCGGTCGGATGTGTCCATCCAATAATCATCTGTCCGGTACGCAGGTACTCATAATCTTCTTGCTGAATGAGCTTTAGGCAGAATACCGCATCGCATGATGAGAAGATTTCTTTTCTGGAAGCGAATTCGCATCCCTTAGTTTTGTATGCATCATCCGGAATATCCATAGTATGACCGAAATTATGTTCAAGCAGGAGTTCGTTTTCAAAATTATCTATGTCTTCCGGGAGCAATGCAACTCTTTTTTCACCGGGATACGTGGGAATTATAAAACCTAATCTCATTCTTTATTTTTTTACAGATTATTCCAATACCATTTTACGGCTTCCTTGAGCCCCTGCTTCATGCTGAATTCAGGGCTGTAGCCGAGAAGCCGGCGGGCTTTGTCTACGTTTGCGAGGGAGTGGGGGATGTCCCCTGCACGATTGGGACCGTGGACAGGTTCGACTTTCGCTATTTCTGGGTCGTATTCCGAGAGATATTCTTTCAGATAGGCCACAAGCTGGTTGAGGGTTGTGCGTTCCCCGTATGCGGTGTTGTAGATCTGGTTTACGGCGTCGGCATTCTGTGTCTGCAGGGCCAGTATGTTCATCTGTATGACGTTGTCGATATAGGTGAAGTCCCGGCTGTATTCCCCGTCGCCGTTGATGGTGGGAGATTCGTGGTTCATGAACTTTTTCACGAACAGGGGAATGACCGCGGCGTATGCACCGTTAGGGTCCTGACGCCTGCCGAATACATTGAAATATCTGAGGCCTATGTATTCTGTCCCGTATGTCCTTGCGAACACGTCCGCATACAGTTCGTCTACATATTTGGTAATGGCGTACGGCGAAAGCGGCTTGCCGATGACATCCTCCACTTTCGGCAGTGTCTTGCTGTCCCCGTAAGTGGAACTGCTGGCGGCGAATACGAAACGCTTCACACCGGCGTCCCTTGCCGCCACTATCATGTTGAGGAATCCGCCGATGTTCACTGCATTGGTGGTTATCGGGTCTTTAATCGATCTCGGCACCGAGCCGAGGGCAGCCTCGTGAAGTACGTATTCCATGCCGTCCACGGCCTTGCGGCAGTCCTCCATATTTCGTATGTCGCCTACAATCAGTCTGAATCTGTCCGCATATCTGTCGAACAGCGGCAGGATGTTCTCAATATGCCCTGTCGCGAAATTGTCGAGGCAAACAACATTGTCCCCTCTTTCAAGAAGGGCTTCGCACAGATTTGAACCGATAAAACCGGCCCCGCCGGTAACTAAAATCTTCATGGTATAATAGTCGCTAATATTTACCCTATTTTATGATTTGCATACCTTGATGATGCTTGGACAGTTTTCGGTATTATAGTCTTCCATCTACAATCTTCCTTTCCAGGAATGCCTTGACATCGAAGATGACATGGTCCCTTTCCAGCATGGCAGGTACATCGATGTCCTCGAATTTCCTGTGTGCTACCGCGAGGATGGCCGTGTCGAACTTTTCTTTGGGCAGAACGTTTGTTATCTCGATGCCGTATTCATGCATTACAGTGCCTGGATTGGCCCACGGGTCGTATACGGTTACGTTTATCTTGTATTCCTTCAGTGTCCTGTAGATGTCGATGACTTTGGTATTGCGTACGTCCGGGCAGTTCTCCTTGAATGTAAAGCCGAGGATGAGGAGTTTGCTGCCGAGAACCTGTATACCCTTTTTGAGCATCAGCTTTACCGTCTCGGTGGCGACATATTCGCCCATGCCGTCGTTCATGCGGCGCCCTGCAAGGATGATTTCAGGGTTGTAGCCGTGTCTCTGCGCGCATTGGGCGAGATAGTAGGGGTCCACCCCAATGCAGTGTCCTCCGACGAGGCCGGGCTTGAACGGCAGGAAGTTCCATTTGGTGGAAGCCGCTTCAAGCACGTCTTGCGTGTCGATGCCCAACCTGTTGAATATCTTTGAAAGTTCGTTTACGAATGCGATATTGATGTCTCTCTGGGAGTTTTCTATTACTTTTGCCGCCTCCGCCACTTTTATGCTGGGCGCAAGGTGCGTTCCTGCTTCTATGACAGAACTGTATACGTCATTGACCAATTTGCCGATTTCAGGTGTGGAGCCCGAGGTTACTTTCTTTATTTTTTCCACTGTGTGCAACTTGTCGCCGGGATTTATCCTTTCCGGGCTGTAGCCTGCAAAGAAATCCGTATTGAATTTCAGTCCAGATACCTTTTCCACCACCGGTATGCATTCGTCTTCGGTTACCCCGGGATATACGGTGGATTCGTATACGACCACGTCTCCTTTGGATATGACTTTTCCGACCGTGGTGCTGGCGCCGTACAGGGGTGTGAGGTCTGGATTGTTGTTTTCATCTACCGGTGTAGGCACTGCCACTACATAGAAATTGCAGTCGCGTATCTTCTCAATGTCCGCCGTGCAGACGAAGCCGTTTCTAATGGCGCTCTGAAGCAACTCGTCCGATACTTCCAGCGTCGCATCGTGTCCGGCCATCAGGGCATCCACCCTTGCCGGATTCATGTCGAATCCTATGGTCCTGTATTTTGTCGAAAACAGCCTTGCAAGCGGCAGACCCACATATCCGAGGCCGATGACGCAGATTTTAGTTTCTTTCATAGTTATTTTATTGAATTTTATCTATTATTCCGTATTTCTGTCTCCAGTAGTCTTTTGTGCTTCCTGTTTCCTTGAATTCCGATATCCTGTCCGGCTTTATTTATGATGTAGCAGCATATTGTCTTACGCCCTGTTTTCTTCCTGTTGTCCAGGGATGTCGTATTTTTCGAAGGGGGAGTTCTGGGACTTGTATTCGGGCACGGTGGCTTTCATGAGCCTTATGGCGGAAGGGATGTCGACTTCCCGCGAGAGGCGCTCGAGCTCGTCGAATGTCTCCCTTATGCTGTCGTAGCTGTAGTTGCGCACTTTAGCGACAAGGATGCGTTCGTGCGAGGTGGGTACGGTGTTTTCCTTGTTGGACAGCACTTCCTCGTACAGTTTTTCTCCCGGCCTCAGCCCGGTGTATTTTATCTTTATGTCCTTGTCAGGCTCGTAGCCGGCCAGCTCTATCATCCTTCTGGCCAGGGAGTCTATCTTGACCGGCTTGCCCATGTCGAAGACGAGTATCTGGTTGCCGGAACTTATTGTGGCGGCTTCCATGACTAAACGGCAGGCCTCCGGTATGGTCATGAAGAATCTCGTAATATCCTTGTCCGTAACCGTTACGGGGCCGCCCCTCTCTATCTGCTCCCGGAAGCGGGGGATGACCGATCCGTTCGATCCCAGCACGTTCCCGAAACGGGTGGTTATGAATTTCGTGCGTCCCTCCCTTTCGCCCCTTTCCATCGAGAGCCCCAGGGCCTGGACGTAGATTTCGGCCAGTCTCTTGGTGCATCCCATGACGTTCGTCGGGTTTACGGCCTTGTCCGTGGAGATCATGACCATCTTTTCCACGTCGTACCGTATGCACATGTCTGCTACGTAGCGCGTGCCGGCCGTATTTACCAGTATCGCCTCACATGGGTTTTCCTCCATCAGGGGAACATGCTTGTATGCGGCGGCATGGAAGACTACGTCGGGCCGGTGCTTCCTGAAAGCGAAATCCAGCCGAGGGCGCAGCCTTACGTCCCCTATGACAGGGGTGAAGTCCAAGCCGGGGAACTTTTCCCCGAGTTCTATGCGCAGGTTGTGCATGGGCGTCTCGGCGTTGTCGAAGAGTATCAGTTTCGAGACCCCGAATTCGGCCAACTGGCGGCAGAGCTCGCTGCCTATGCTTCCGGCAGCCCCGGTGACCATTACTGTCCTGTCCTTGAAATTCGCCATGATTTCATCTAACGATATTTTTATCTCCTCGCGTCCGAGCAGGTCTTCTATCTTGACCTTGCGTACGGTGGCCTGCGAGACCTTCCCGTCTGATATTTCGTCTATTTCAGGGGCTATCAGCACCCTTACCTTGTTTGCCGCACAGTATTTTATAAGTCTCGACTGCTCTTCCCGGGCCTGTGACGCCCTTGTGAACAGCACGGCTTCGAGCCCTACGTTTTCACGCAGGTAGACTATGCTTTTCTCGTCCTTGAAATAGAATACCCTGAGTCCCGAGATCAGGTGCTTTTCAGGAACGGAACCGTGGGTGAGGAATCCTACGACCCTGTAGTGCGGGGAGTTCTGCAGCCGCGTGATCATGGCGACCGACTTGTCCCCTATGCCGTATATCAGCACCCTTTTCCTTGGTTTGTAGCTGAAGCTGCGCCTTTTGAGGGCATCGTAGGTATAGAGCATTATTACCCTTACGGTTACTAATGCGAAGATGGTAACCAAGGTGTCGAGTATGAGTGTCGCCTGGACCCTGCCGCTTCCTATGTTCCCGTAGGGAAGTGAGGCTACCAGTGCGGTAAGGAGTATTCCCTTCAGCAGCACGGCTATGGATAGCATGCCTATTTCCCTGAGCGAGGAATGCCGTATAATCAGCTTGTGTGTCCTGAACAGCAGGAACGGGATGACGGAAAACACGAACGCTCCGCATATCCACCACAGCTGCAGCAGCGGCGGTAGCACTTCGTGGGCGAACAGGGCTCCCGAAATGAATAGTACAATGGCTGAGGCCATGGTCGATATTACAGTGTCGAGAATGAGTACGGCCCATGAGTTCATGAATCTGTCCAGGTGGAATTTCTCGATAAGTCTGTGCATGGTGCAATAGTTTTAAGTCAGGTTTTTCTTTAGAAGCTGCCCGAGCAGGCGCACCGTCCCGCGTTTGAGGACGGCCGCGTTGTACTGTTCCGCGACGGTAGCGCTGCGGTGGCAGTCGGAGCCGGCGCATGAGTACATGCCTTTCCGTAGCAGCGCCGAGGCTTTCTCCCGTGCCGTTTCCCCGTAGAAACCGGTGAGAGAGGGCAGGTTGAGCTGTAACAGGGCTCCGCAGCCTACAAGCGAAGCATAGTCGTCTTCCTGCATGTAGCGGTATCTTTCGGGATGAGCTATCAGCGGGCGGTAACCGGCCGACATTATCTCCTTTAAAATACCGTGCAGGTCCACCGGAGGGTTCCAGGTGGATGCCTCCACGAGCAGGATGTTCCCTTCCATGACAAGCAGGTCTCTCTTTTCCATCCTTTCAAGGAGCAGGGTGTCGAGCATGTATTCGGCGGCAAGGTGCAGCCTTACGGGCCCAGTATATGCAGCGCGGAGGGCCTCAAAGGCTTTTTTGAGCCCTTCCGTCGTATTGGGCATGTACTCGTTGATATGGGGGGTGGCCCATACGTCACTTATCCCGGCGGATTCCATGAATGCGAGGGCGGATAGGGACTCGGCGCTGTCCGGGCATCCGTCATCCACACCCCATATAATGTGGCTGTGCCTGTCGGCCGCCCCGCAGAGTATCCCCGAGCCGGCTATGCTTTCTTTTCTAATGCCCGGAATCTCCATAATATCCGTACTTGCCGTAGCCGTAACCGTATCCGTAGCGCATGTTTCGCAGCGCCACTCCGTTGAGCACTATGGCCATGCGTTTGAGGGTGCCTTCCCTGTACTTGTCCGCGATTATGGGCAGGGCGCGTTTGTCGAATACTCCTGAACGCATTACGAACATTGTCATCTCGGCATACTGGGCGATGATGGACGTGTCGGCCACAAGGTCCATTGGAGGGCAGTCTATGAATATGTATTTGTATTCATTCCTGCATTCCGTCATAAGCCTCTCGAACCTGTCTGAAAGCAGGAGTTCGGAAGGGTTGGGAGGGACGGTGCCTACCGGCAGTACGGCGAGGTTGTCGCTGATGTTTTTTATTAGCGGCCTGTAGTCATCGGCGTCTCCGTTGAGCCATGATGATATGCCCTTGCGCCAGTCTCCCAATGATTTGCTTAGGGTCGCCTTTCTCATGTCCAGGTCTATCAGCAGGACCTTGGCCCCCTTGACGGCCATGCTGGCAGCGGTGTTCATCATGATGAATGTCTTGCCGGCGTCGGGATTGAGAGAGGTGCCCATTATGGTCCGGCATCCGTCTTTCTTCCCGAGCATCAGGTCCAGGTTGGTGCGGAGCACCCTGAAGGCTTCGTTGATATAGTCCCTGTTCGAGGCGCTGATGATTATCTTGCGGTTGGAGTTGTCGTATTTTTCGCTCATAGTCAGTCTTTCCCACCTGGATTTGTGGCCCGTGTTGACCATGGGGATCTCGGCGAGGAAAGGTATGTCTATCGAAGACAGGTCCGGTTTGCCCTTGACAGTGGTGTCAGCGCTCTTTATGACGAATATCACGGCGAACGGCAGAGCGCATCCAAGAGCCAGTGCGACTAAAAGTATGAGGTTCCTGTTGGGGGCTATCGGGGCGGAGGGACCGTTAGGCTCCATGATGAGGCGGGTATTGCCTACGTTCACCAGTGAGGCTATTTCGTTTTCTTCCCTCTTCTGCAGCAGGTATATGTACAGGGACTCCTTCACTTTCTGCTGTCTCTCGAACGAGAGCAGCTGGAGCTCCTGGCCCGAGCTGGAGGCGATCTTGGACATTATCTGCTCTTCCTGGGCGGCGATTTTGTCCGCCTGCAGCTCCAGGGTGGCGATGAGGTTCTCGATGGAGCGCAGGATGGTTTCCCGTATGGACTCCATCGAGTAGGTGAGGTCGGTTACGACCGGGTTCTGCTCGCTGCTGGTGGTCAGGAGCCTTTCGCGGCGCAGCAGCATGTTGTTGTATTCGGCTATCTGCGCTTCCACGTTTGCGCTGGATATCCCGGAATTGGCCGGGATCAGGGCCATCCTGTGGGAAGGGTCGTTGAGGTACTCCTTGATATAATTCGCTATAGCCAACTGGTTGTTTACCTCGAAACTTCTCGTGGCGTATTCCGAGGATTCGCTCAGGTAGGTCTCGGATGCGCTTTGCAGGTCGGTCAGGCGGTTCTCTTCCTTGTATTCCCTCAGGGACTCTTCTATCCCGCCTAATTCCGCCTCGATGACAATAAGACGCTCGTTTATGAATTCGGACGTGTTCCTGGCCGAGCGGTTGCGGTCATGGACCCAGAGTTCATTGTAAACGTCTATCAGGGCGGACAGGATGCTCTCGGCCCGGGCAGGGAACATGTCGGTCTGGGTAAGGACCACGACCGAGGACTGTTTGCCTGAGAGAGAGACGTTCAGCGAACCGTTATAGGCCTTGCCGGCCGATTTGGCATTGGTCCAGTTGACTCTTACGTCGTCATCCCATTGCCCGAAATACATGGTGGGGCTGACCAGTATGCCTCCTACCGGTGTGGAAAGCGTGTCGCCGGGACGTCCCTTGACTTCTCCCTTTATTTCCTTCCCGCCTATGCGGAAGTCGTCAAGGGTGAAGGTGCTGTCTTCATTTATTGCGGCCGTGAACGAGAATGACGAGGCAGGGTTGTCTCCTGTCCGGGTGACCGTGAACGGCGTATTGCGGTACATCTCCACTTCCCTGAATGACTGGAGTTCCGTATAGCGGGTTTCCAGTCCAAGGCGGAGCACTACCTGTTCCATCAGGTCGGGGGATGAAATCGCCTCTATTTCGTTGTTGACGTTCTCGCTCGCGGAGCCTCCGTATGGGTTGATGCTGCTGAATGCGGCCGTCATGTTGCGCATTGCCGCGTCCTGGGCGTCTTCGGAGATTATGACCTTGGCGGTCCTGGTATATGTTGCAGGTGTCTTGTAAAGGTAGAAGAATGCTGCCGCGATGCACAGTAGCACCGTTGCCACGTACCACCATTTGTAGTCCCATATCAGTTCCTTTACATAATACATTATGGATTTGGAGCTGTCGCCCTGGGCCGGCGCCCCGCTGTTGCCCGTGTTTTCGAAATTGTCGCTCATGTCGGTCTAATTTATTGCGAATATGCTTACCAGTAGTGTTGCTATCGATACTAAAAGCGAACCGGAGGATACGAGTATGCTTGTCATCCTCAGTCCCTTGTCATCAAGCGTTGACTGTTTTGCCTTGATCTTGCTCGGCTCCACGTAGATGATGTCGTTCTGCTGGAGATAGTAGGCGGGAGATTCGAACAGCCTTGTTGAGCAGAGGTTTACATCGTAAATAACCCTCTTGCCGTTCTGTTCCCGTATTACCGATACGTTCTCTCTTTTCCCGAAGATTGTCAGGTCGTGGGCGAGGCTTATTGCCTGCAGTATGGTAATCTTGTCCCCGTCGATGGTATAGGTGCCGGGGGCGTTGACTTCCCCCATTACGGAAATCTTGAAGTTCAGGAATTCCACCGTAACCACAGCGTCGTTCAGGAACCCCTTGTCCAGCAGCATGTCCTTTATCATGTCCGACAGCTGCCAGCGGGTCATGCCGGCCACGTGAAGTTTCCCGAGTATGGGAAAGTCTATGTCCCCGTTGTTGTCTACAGAATAGCCCATGAGCCTCTGGGATCCGGCCGAGGATACCATTTCGGATCCGGCCTGGTAGCTTACTACCGGGAGGTTGAACATGGGGACCAGTTCCGGGTTACGGCTGGATACCACTATCGAGATCTGGTCTTTCGGCTGTATGACGATGCCGGCGTTCTGGTCTATTTCCTCCGGCCTGTCCAGTACGCGGTCCTGGATATAGGCGATATTGTTCGTTGTGGAGCAGGACCAGGCTATCGGGATGGCCATTGCCATAATCAGGGTTTTAAGGAATTTCGTGTTCATTATGGTAAATGTTGTTTTTCAGTTTCTTCAGCTGTTTTCAGCAGGTATCTGCCGTATTGGTTCTTTTCCATGGGGGCGGCGAGTTTTCTTAGCTGTCCGGCATCGATATACCCCATCCTGAATGCTATCTCTTCGAGACAGGCTATTTTGAGCCCCTGCCTTTTTTCTATTACTTCCACGAATGCCGAGGCTTCGGACAGCGACTCGTGCGTCCCCGTGTCCAGCCAGGCGAAGCCCCTGCCGAGGATTTCCATCCTGAGCGAACCTTTCTCCAGGAATGCCCGGTTGACTGATGTGATTTCCAGCTCCCCTCTTGCAGAGGGCCTTATGCGGGAGGCTATATCCACTACCTCATTGGGGTAGAAGTAAAGCCCTGTTACCGCGTAGTCGGATTTCGGCTCGGCCGGCTTCTCCTCTATTCCTGTCACATTCCCGTCCCCGTCAATTTCGGCTACCCCGTATCTTTCGGGGTCATTCACCCTGTATCCGAATATTGTCGCCAATCCTTCGTTCCCGGCCTTTCCTGCCGCCCTTGAAAGCATGGAAGTGAAGCTGTTTCCGTAGAATATGTTGTCTCCGAGTATCAGGCAGACCGTATCGTCGCCGATAAAGTCCCTTCCGATAATGAATGCCTGTGCAATCCCGTCGGGGGAGGGCTGTTCTGCATAGCTGAAACCTACTCCGAGTCCGGAACCGTCACCGAGGAGGCGACGGAATCCGGGAAGGTCATCCGGCGTGGAGATTATCAGTATGTCCCTGATTCCGGCCAGCATCAGCACCGATATGGGATAATATACCATCGGCTTGTCGTAAATGGGCAGAAGCTGCTTGCTTACCCCTTTGGTGATGGGGTAGAGCCTCGTCCCTGAGCCCCCTGCCAGTACTATCCCTTTCATAGCCTTATCAGTTCTATTATCTTGTCTAAAATATCCTTTATCCTGGCCATCACCCTCGACGGCGAGTTGAGCCTGCTTGTTTTTTCCCTTATTGCGGAGGACCTTTCCTTCAGTGCGTCCGCCGCCTCCTTCAGCCTGTCGTTGATGCCGTCCGTGGTCCTTTCTATCCATTCCCTTTCGGCATTGCGCAGGGCAACGGCGGCCATCTCCATTTCTTCCCTTTCCTCCGGGCTGAGCCCTTTTTCCGCCCTCATCCCGTCTATCTCTTCCAGTGCTTTTCTTATTTCATCCATTTTTTGTCAGTCTTTCAGGAGTCTGTACAGTTCCGAGGCAATCCTTGCCAGGCCGGCCAGCTCCGAATGGATCTCTTCCATGACCTCTTCTGCATCTGCCCGGCCTGATACGCCTGCCGCTATCTTTGCGTGGGCGTTCTTTATGGAACGCAGTGCGGATACGCATTTGTTGCGCGCGCTCTTCAGCCCGGCCGCTTTGCACCTCAGGTCTATATACAGCCGGTCGTACTCTATCGGCGGAAAATATCCGGAGACCTCCATTCTCGAAAGGTATGCCTTGTAGTCGCTTTCGAGCCCCCTTGCCTCGTTTTCCATAAGGCTGTCCATTTCCGGACTGCGCAGGATGGAAATGAGCGAATCGCAGCTTGCTGCAACGAGAGTGTCGCCGGCCGGGATGATTTTCCGTATGTTTTTGGCCTGCACCCCTTTCATTACCGCTTCGGCAATGAAGCCGGAGACCCTGCCTCCGAGTCTGGCATATCCTGTGGGTATTTCCTCTTTCCCTATGTCCGCCTTGTTATATCTTGCAATGACGGAGTCGATCCTGTTGCCTATGCCCCTGAGGTCCGTGCCGGGTGTTTCCCATCTCCTGCTGCTGCAGAGGCTTTTGACAGCCCTCAGGTAGCTTGCGAGTGTCTCGGCGTAGACCATGGACCTGTCAGCCGCCTTTGTGCCGTACATGGAAAATCCGGCAACTGCGGAAACTTCCCCGTACCTTGCTTCTGCCGATGTAAGGGATGCTGCGTAGAAAAGCCCCCTTGCCTGCCTTATTTCCGCCAGATCCGAAAAGAGGTAGTACGGTGCGAGAGATGCCGTATCCCCGCGCTCGGCGAGGCTTTCCACGGCTTCCGCCAATGGCCTGCCGGCAGTCCCGCAGGATACGGCGGCAATCAGGCATACGGAATACAGCAGGAACGCAGGGAAAGTTTTTTTCATAACATTTATCTACAGCTCCGCCTCCTCAGTCCCATCCTGTCGTGCCGGGACCAAGCAGGCGTATGATGCTACTGGGTATACAAATGGCTATGAATTATAAAATTACAATCCGAATATAAATTTAAATGGGATATTCAGGGTTAGTATAGTTCATAGTCTCGTCAGTATACACAGACAACAAAGATAATATTTATTTTTTTATATAAAGGCCATGCTTTTCTATTTGCGCGCGCCTGATGCCGGGGATTTGGCGGTCTTTGGCATTAAATCAGTATCTTTGCGGCGCTATGGCGTATATTTTGCAACAGGTGCGGACCCGTTCCCAGTTCCGCAAGTTTATAAATCTGCCCTACAGGCTGTATAGGGGCAATCCATATTATGTTCCCGGTCTCAGAAGCGATGAGAAGGCTATTTTTACGAAGTCGCCCTGTCTGGATTACTGCAAGTTGAGGATGTGGATAGTTCTCGACGGCAAAAGGGCTGTCGGACGCATAGCCGGGATAATAAATCCGAGATACAATGACCTTCACGACTCGGCAAGGGCGCGTTTCGGGTGGATAGAATTCGAGAAGGATATCGAGATAGCCCGCATGCTTCTCGAGGCGGCCGAGAAATGGGCGGCAGGGGAAGGCATGACGGAGATTACCGGGCCGTTGGGCTATAATTCATGGTACAAGCAGGGCATGCTGGTGTACGGTTTCGACCATGTTCCTCCTGTGAACTGTATATATAATTTCGACTATTACCCTGTATTTCTTGAAGAGCTCGGTTATCAGAAGGAGTCGGACATGATACAGTACAGGCTTTCAGCAACCCAGGGGGCGTCGGACCGGTTGAAGAGGATAGCGGAGGTGCTTATGAAGAGATATCCCCTGAGAATTGCCGACGTGCGGGAGCTGTGTAAGAACGACGATATGATAGACCGTTTCTTTGAACACTATAACCAGACGTTCAGGAAGGTGCATAATTTCATCCCCCTTACCGACAAGGAAATAAATGTTCTCGGCAGGCAGTATGTAAGGATGCTGAGGCCGGAGCTGAACTGTTTCGTGCTGGACGACAAGGACAGGATTGCGGCCTACGGGCTTTGTTTCCCTTTCATGTCGGAGGCTTTCCGGAAAGCACGCGGCAGGCTCTTCCCTTTCGGGTGGTATCATCTGCTTAGGGGGTACAGCCATTACGAGGGGATAGACCTTATGATGGTGGGTGCCGATCCGGCCTGGCAGCGCAAGGGCGTTTCGGCGATATATAATGTACACCTGGCAAGACAGTTCAATGAGCGAGGGATAAAGTTCGCCATAACCAATCCCCAGAACGAGCATAATCCTGCGATCAAGGTATGGGAAGACTATAGGGAAAAGGAACTGTACATGCGCAGAAGGTGCTATATCAAGAGTCTTCGGTAACGGGCCGGGTCATCTGGCCGACATGCCTGCCACGGATGAGGCGCCGTGTCAGCTGCCCGCAGCGGGATTCTTGCCGTGCGGTTTAAGGTACATGGTGCTGTCGGCGAAATCTATAATGATGTCAAATGCTGACAGGATGCCGCAGCCTATGCTGCCTGCATATCCCGTATCCCCGGTCTCTCCTGCCTCCGTTGCTGCGGCCGGCCATCTGACCGTTATGCCCCGGACCGTATCTTTCCCGATAACGGCCGTTGCTGCGTCCGGTGACATGTTTTTGCCTGCTTCATACAGCCTGTGAAGGCCTTGCCTTTCGGCAAAGGCGGGGGACAGTTCTACGTCGCCGCCCTTTCCGGTATCGAGAATGAATGTCCCGCGTACTGTCCTGTCCCGGACTGTCATTTCCATTTCAGCCGTCAGCCTGCCGGCCTCGTCTATTCCTATTGGCACTTCGGTGTATCCGCCGGCCGTGTCCGTTTCTTCCGGGGTAATACGTCTCAGGTACGAACGTCCGAAGTTTATTTCTATCGGGCTTCCGGTCAGGCCGCCGAGCCCGAGTATACCGTCTGACCCGCTGCCGCTCCCGAGGTCGAGGACGGCTGCGCCGCGGCAGGAAATACGTGCCGCTCCGAGGTCAAGGCTTATGGTCGTGTCCTGTATCAGCCAAAGACTTTGCAGGCTGCTGTCGCTGTCGAGGAAGAACGCCTTGTATACTTTGTCTTCCATGCCTATGCCGGCGGCATGCCTTATATAGTAGTCCATGTCTATGCAGAGATCCGATGTCCCGGTGCCCAATATGAGATTGCAGTCGTTATGCTCTCCGATGATGCCCTGTATGCGGATGAGGCTGTCGTATGTAAAAGGTATTGCCCCAGGAGGCAGTCCAGCCCTTTTTTCCTGACTGTCCCCGCATGACGCAGGCAGGAGGATGGCCGCCAGTGCAATGGCTGTTATGGCTATGTTTTTCATTCATCCTGATTCTCTCAAAAATCGTGCGAGGACGGGAGCGGTATTTCCGGAATTATCGTTATATTTGCCAATATAAAAAACTATCTGATGATTCTTAGGGAAATAATCAATGCGGTGGACGGGAATGTGGTGTGCGGCTCCGACAGGCTGGATGAAAACGTGGATTTCGCTTTCGCTTCGGACCTGATGAGCGATGTGCTTACTATCAAGAAGAACGATTTCATCCTTCTTACCGGGCTGGCCAATATCCAGACTATCCGTACCGCTGAAATGTCCGATTTGCAGTTTATACTTTTTGTGCGCGGCAAGGCCGTTACGGAGGAAATGAAAGAACTTGCCGAGGATAACGGCATGGTCGTAATAACTACCCGATATTCGCTTTTCAAATCTTCGGGCCTGCTTTTCGCGGCCGGAATAGAACCGGTGTACTGATATTATGAATCTCGAATTTGAAGTCAAGGCAGGCGATTTTACCATGGCCGGGAAAGCTTCTTCGAGCATAAAGAAGACGCTCAAGCAGCTCGGCGTGGATGCCGCCGTGATAAGGCGGGTTGTCGTGGCAGTCTATGAGGCCGAGGTCAATATCGTTGCGCACGCCTACAGCGGAAAGATTACTGCAGATATTGATTCTGACGGCATAAGGGTAGTGCTTGCCGATTCGGGGCCGGGCATACCCGACGTGGAAAAGGCCATGCAGAAAGGGTTTTCCACGGCTTCTCCCAAAGTCCGCGAGATGGGGTTCGGGGCCGGGATGGGACTGCCTAACATCAAGGACAATGCGGACGAACTCGAAATCGATACCGAGGTAGGGAAGGGAACGACCCTGCGCATATATATAAAATTCAACAATGCTTCCTGACCATGGAACACAATACATACCATAAGGCTTTGGAGATACAGCAGGAGTTGTGCATAGGGTGTTCCCACTGCATAAAGGTATGCCCTACCGAAGCCCTCCGCGTATCCGGGGGAAAGGCAATGCTTTATGCCGACTGGTGTATCGACTGCGGGGAGTGTTTCCGGGTATGTCCCGGCAGGGCCATAAGGGTTGTGGACGACGACCTGGAAAATATTTACAGATACGCCCATCGCGTCCTTTTAGTCCCGGCCGTATTTTATGCGCAGTTCGAGGGAAAGATACCTAAGGATTCGATCGACAGGGTGCTCGGCAAGATAGGCTTTACTGAGATATGCACCGTGGAGCAGAGCGTGGACACCCTTGTCGACGAGATTAACGATTATGTCGGGAAGGCGCAGGAAAAACCTGTCATATCCTCTTTCTGCCCGGCGGTGATACGTCTTATACAGGTGCGCTTCCCGTCTTTGGTGGACCGTATCATGATGCTCATACCCCCGGTGGAGGTGACGGCCCAGTTCTATGTGCGCAAATGGGCCAGGGAGGGCAACGACCCCTCTATGCTCGGCATATTCTATCTTACCCCGTGCGTTGCCAAGATTGCATCCGTCAAGTCCCCGGTCGGAGGGTACACATCCCCGCTGAACGGGGTCATAAACATGGACTATATTTATAATAAGGTGCTGATGGCGCATAAGCGCAAAGAGCTCGGGGATGAGGCGCCTCTGATAAATAATGCCATATCCTCGAAAGGAATGCTGTGGCCCACTACCGGCGGGGAGGCTTCCCTCGTAAAGGGCCGGGCGCTTGCCATAGACGGCATGTCCAACGTGACGAGTTTCCTCGAGAAACTTGAGGACGGGGATGTGGATTCCGCCGTCGATTATCTCGAGCTGAGAGGGTGCGACGAGTCGTGTACAGGAGGCATCCTGACCTGTGCCGACCGTTTCATCGCGGCTGACTTCCTGCGCAGGGAGGCCGTGGATGTTCCCGATACCCATTCGATGAGCCCGGAATACAAGAAATATTGCTCCGCATATATCCACATGGATGCCGTAGAACCGCGCTCGATGATAAAGTACGACAGGGATATAAATATTGCGATAAAGAAGATGGAGGCTGCGGCCTCCCTCAAGGGGATTCTGCCCGGAATAGACTGCGGGGCGTGCGGGGCCCCGAGCTGTGAGGCTCTTGCCGCCGACATAGTAAGGGAAGACGCCTCCTTGAACAATTGCATATTCATGCAGGCGAGATTCGAGAAAGAGGGCTCTCTCATAGTCTCCGAAGCGATAGACCTTATGGAAAAGGTCTGGGGCAAGGACAGGTTCGTAAACAAGGAAAGAAAAGAAATATCATGACAGTAAGGGAAATTGCAGACAAACTCGGCCTGAAGGTGTTTTCGGGCGGCGATGCGTTGGACAGGGAAGTGACGGGCGGCTATGTATCCGACCTGCTTTCGGATGTTATGGGTTTTGCAAGGGAGGGTTCGGTGTGGATTACCCTCCAGACGCATAAGAACGTCATGGCTATCGCTACGCTCAAGGATCTTGCGGCCGTAGTGATTGTCAAAGGGTTCGAACCGGAAAAGGATACCTGCGAGGTATCTGAAGAAGAGGGAATCCCCATTCTCGGGACTCAGGACTATACCTTCGAGGTGGCCGGCAAGATCTATAATCTTATAAATGGCTGAACTGAACCGTTTCAGGGCCGATCTTCACAATCATACCTTCCTCTCCCCGTGCGGTGACATAGGTATGGTACCGTCCTTTATTGTGGATTCCGCCCTGAGGAAAGGTTTCGACATAATCGGCATTACCGATCATAATTCCACGATTCAGGGCCGTGAAATCAGAAGGATAGTCGGGGACGGGGAACCTTTCGTGCTTTGCGGGGCTGAGATTACTACAAGGGAGGAAGTACACTGCATCGTATTTGCGAACGGAGAGGATGAGCTGGACAGACTCCAGAGGTTTATCGACGATGCCCTGCCGCATGTTCCCAACGACGAGGAGGTTTTCGGTTACCAGCTTGCGGTGGACATGAACGAGGAAGTCATATATGAGGCCCCATGGCTGCTTATATCGGCTATAGACAGGACGATAGGCGAAGTGTCGGCTTTTGTGGACTCCATAGGCGGAATATTTATTCCGGCCCATATCGACAAAAGGCATAACTCCCTTCTGTCGCAATTGGGCTTCCTGCCGGCGGATCTGCGTTTTGATGCACTCGAGATTTCGGCCGGTTGCGATTTCAAGGCCTTTATGGGAAGCTACGGCCCGCTTTTCCCCCGGGATGTTACTTTCGTGCGGTCTTCGGATGCGCATTATCCCGAAGATTTCGGCAGGGCGGAGACGTTTTTCCATATTCCGCACCGGTCCTTTGCAGAAGTAAAGAAGGCGCTGCGTCGGGAAGACGGCCGTTTTGTATCATTATATTGAATTAGAGTATGAACGATCTGGCATTGCATATACTGGATATAATCCAGAACTCCATAAGCGCCGGGGCCACCGTGGTAGGCCTGTCGGTGGAAGAGGACATCCCTTCTGACAGGCTGGTAATCGAGATTTCTGATAACGGCAGAGGAATGGATTCCTCTCAGCTTGCCAGGCTTGCGGACCCTTTTTTCACTTCGAGGACTACCCGCAAGGTCGGCATGGGGATACCGCTTTTCAAACAGACGGCCGAGCAGAGCGGCGGAGGGCTTTCAGTGACATCCGAACCCGGAAAGGGAACTGTCGTAAGGGCGGTTTTCCAGCATTCCAACATAGACAGGCCGCCTCTCGGCAATGTTCCCAACGTGCTGATGCTTACAGTGGCATCCAATCCCGACGTGGATTTCGAATACCGGTATTCCTACAATGGCTCGGAGTATGTTTTCAGTACGAAGGAGGCTAAGGAGGTGCTCGGGGATATGGAAATCGGGAATCCGACCGTGATGAGGTATCTGGAGGAAATGATAGCCGAAAATATGAATGAAGTCAGAAAATGACTATATTTGCCACCAAGGCTTTATTTTTTATATAATTTTTGACAAACACTAACAATATTTAACCTTTCATGAGTAAAATCAAATCTCTTGACGAATTACGTCGAATGAAAGCCAGGCTCGAGAATGAGATGGATATCAGGGAGAAGAGCAACAATCCCGAGAAATTTACACAAATCCGCGTAGCTATGGCCACCTGCGGTATCGCAGCGGGCGCGAGGGTCGTTATGAACGCTATCGTCGACAGGGTGGAAAAAGACAGGATTCCGGTAATCGTAACCCAGGGCGGATGCATGGGCTATTGCTATGCCGAACCTACCATCGAGGTCAGGCGCCCGGGAGAGGAACCGGTCGTATTCGGACACGTGGATTCCGCCAAGGCGATGGAGATCATAGATAAATATGTACTCCACGGAGAGCTGGTGGACGGTGTCATCCCCGTGAATTATCAAACAATTTCAGATAAAAAATAGTCCGCCATGCCGAATTACAAGATGAGTTTGCTGTGCTGCGGAGGTACCGGCTGCCGGGCTTCGCAGAGCGTTGAGATTGTGGAAAGGCTTAGGGAGGAAATCCGTAAGGCAGGAATGGAAAACGATGCCCAGGTCGTAGTGACGGGGTGTTTCGGTTTCTGCGAGAAGGGCCCCATAGTTAAAGTCATTCCAGACAACACATTTTATACGAGTGTCAAACCCGAGGATGCAGAAGAGATAGTCAGGGAACATGTGGTCAAGGGACGCAAGGTGACCAGGCTTCTGTACGAGGATCCGGATACGAAGACCCATATCAGCGATTCCAAGCACATGGGCTTTTATCAGAAACAGTTGCGTATAGCATTGCGTAACTGCGGATTTATCAACCCGGAGAATATCGACGAATATATAGCCAGGGACGGCTACGAGGCTCTGGCGAAAGTGCTGCAGGGTACGCCGCAGGAAGCTATAGAGACCGTAAAGAAGTCCGGGCTTCGCGGACGCGGGGGCGGAGGATTCCCTACCGGCCTCAAATGGGAGATAGCGTCCAAGAGCAGGGGAGACCAGAAGTATGTGGTCTGCAATGCTGACGAGGGCGACCCGGGTGCTTTTATGGACCGTTCCATCCTTGAGAGCGACCCCAACTCCGTAATAGAGGCGATGGCCATTTGCGGGTATTGCATAGGGGCGACCAAGGGCCTTGTATACATCCGCGCCGAATATCCGCTTGCAGTGAAGAGGCTTCAGATTGCCATGCAGCAGGCCAGGAATTACGGACTGCTCGGGCAGGATATTCTCGGTTCGGGTTTCGATTTCGATATCGACATAAGGTATGGTGCCGGAGCGTTCGTCTGCGGCGAGGAGACCGCCCTTATCCATTCCATGGAAGGCAAGAGGGGGGAACCTACGGTCAAACCACCGTTCCCGGCCGAAAGCGGCTATCTCGGCAAACCGACCAATGTCAACAATGTGGAGACTTTTGCCAATATCCCGGTAATATTCCTTAAGGGACCCGAGTGGTTCGCTTCTATCGGGACAGAGAAGTCAAAGGGGACCAAGGTCTTTGCCCTTGCAGGCAAGATCAACAATGTGGGCCTTATAGAGGTGCCCATGGGGACTACGCTGCGCGAGGTGATTTACGACATCGGCGGCGGAATCAAGAACGGCAAGGAATTCAAGGCCGTGCAGACAGGCGGGCCTTCGGGAGGCTGCCTTACCAAGAAGCATCTGGATACCCCTATCGACTATGACAACCTTACGGCTGCCGGCTCGATGATGGGCTCCGGAGGTATGATTGTGATGGACGAGGACGACTGCATGGTGTCGGTAGCCAAGTTCTATCTCCAGTTTACCGTCGACGAGTCCTGCGGCAAATGCGCCCCCTGCCGTATCGGCAACAAGCGTCTTGAAGAAATCCTTGACAAGATAACCCAGGGGAAAGGTACGATGGAAGATCTGGAATATCTGAGAAATCTGAGCAAGGTCATCAAGGATACCGCCCTTTGCGGCCTTGGCCAGACATCTCCCAATCCTGTGCTTTCTACCATAGATAATTTCTACGATGAATATGTGGCCCACATTGTGGACAAGAAGTGTCCTGCCCACAGGTGCAAGGCCATGAGGGTGTATGTGATCGATCCCGACAAGTGCAAAGGCTGTACGGCCTGCGCCCGCGTATGTCCGGCAGGCGCAATACAGGGAGAAGTACGTCAGGCGCACGTGATAGATACCGGGAAGTGTATCCGTTGCGGAGCATGCTATGACAAGTGCAAATTCAACGCAATAAACGTTCAATAACCGGAAGAAAGCTATGGATAAGATAAAACTGACAATAGACAATAACGAAATAGAGGTCGAGAAAGGCGTTACCATATTCCAGGCCGCCAAGAGAATAGGTATAGACATACCGGCTCTCTGCTATATGAACCTCGAAAACCTCGGAGTGGAAAACCGTCCCGGCGGATGCCGCATCTGCGTCGTAGAGGTCGAAGGCCGCCGCAACCTTGCGCCTTCGTGCTCTACGGTATGTACTCCCGGAATGGTGGTGCATACGCATACGATGAGGGTCATCAATGCCCGCAGGACCGTCCTGGAACTGATACTTTCAGACCATCCCAAGGACTGCCTTGTATGTTCCAAGAACGGCAGGTGCGAACTCCAGTCCCTGGCCGCACGTCTCGGGATAAGGGAGATACATTCCGTGGAGAATGCAGCCGTATCTACATATAAGAAAGACTCGTCCCCTTCATTGAAAAGGGACATGGACAAGTGCGTGATGTGCCGCCGTTGCGAGACCATGTGCAACGAAGTGCAGACAGTCGGCGCGTTGAGCGCAATCAACAGGGGGTTCAACGCCGTTGTGGCCCCTGCATTCGAACAGAGGCTCGTCGACAGCAACTGTACGTTCTGCGGACAGTGCGTGGCGGTATGCCCTACAGGGGCCCTTACAGAAGTCGACCATACGCCTAAGATTATATCGGCGCTTATGGATCCTTCCAAGAAGGTAATAGTCCAGACGGCCCCGGCCGTCCGTGCCGCTCTCGGCGAGGAATTCGGAATGGCTCCGGGCACTCTCGTGACCGGAAAGATGGTTTCCGCCCTGAGGCGCCTGGGATTCGACAAGGTTTTCGATACAGATTTCGCGGCCGACCTTACCATCATGGAGGAAGGTACGGAGCTGCTCGACCGTCTCGGCCGTTTCCTCGGAGGCGACAAGGACGTGAAGCTTCCTATCCTTACATCATGCTGCCCTGCATGGGTCAATTTCATAGAGCATAATTATCCCGACATGCTCGATGTACCCTCTTCGGCAAAGTCCCCGCAGCAGATGTTCGGGGCCATAGCCAAGACTTATTTCGCCGACAAGATGGGCATCGACCGCAAGGATCTCGTTGTGGTATCGGTGATGCCTTGTCTTGCAAAGAAATACGAATGCCAGAGAGAGGAGTTCCTGGTAGACGGGAATCCGGATGTGGACTATTCCATCTCTACAAGGGAACTGGCATCCCTCATCAAGGAGGCGAACATCGATTTCAACTCCCTTCCTGACGAGGATTTCGATGCCCCTCTCGGAGAATCCACCGGTGCGGCCGTCATATTCGGGGCTACCGGCGGCGTCATAGAGGCCGCAGTGAGGACGGCTTACGAGATTTTCACCGGAAAGAAGCTGGACAAGGTGGACTTCAAGGAACTCAGGGGCCTTGAAGGCATAAGGCATGCGACTATAGATTTCAACGGAACGAAGATAAATATCGGCATAGCCCATACATTGGGGAATGCCCGCAAGCTTCTGGACGGAATCCGCGCCGGCATGTATAATTTCCATGCGATAGAGATAATGGCCTGCCCCGGCGGTTGTATCGGAGGCGCCGGCCAGCCTTTCCATCATGGGGACGGTTCGGTTATCCAGGCGAGAATGGAGGCCATATACCGTGAAGATTCGGGGAAGAAGATCCGTAAGTCTCATGAAAATCCGTATATTATCAAACTGTATGAGGAGTTCCTCGGTCATCCGATGAGCGAGAAGGCCCATCATTTGCTCCATACATGCTATTTTGACAAACACGATTAAAACCGGAAAATCATGAATGATATACAATTGAATAAATGTCAGAAAGACAAGATCGCCGAGATATGCGGCGAGTTCGGTAACGATGCCGGCGAACTCATTAATGTACTCCACAAGTGCCAGGGATATTTCGGATATCTGTCTGAGGAAGTCCAGCGCGAGATAGCCAGATGTCTGTCCATCCCTGTTTCCAAGGTGTACGGGGTTGTCACTTTCTATTCTTTCTTTACGATGAAGCCCAAGGGCAAGCATTCCATCTCCGTTTGTCTCGGTACGGCATGCTATGTCCGCGGGGCCGAGGCTATTCTCGAAGAGTTGAAGAAGCAGCTTAAGATAGAAGTAGGGGACGTGACCGAGGACGGACGCTTTTCGCTCGAGTGCCTGCGCTGTGTGGGTGCCTGCGGGCTGGCCCCTGTCATGCTTATCGATGACAAGGTGTACGGCCGTCTGGATTCGTCAATGGTAAGCGGCATTCTGGCGCAGTACGACTGACACGTATTTTCCCCGGAGAACCGGCCGTATCCCGGCCCCGGCGTATCCGGCTGATATGGATGCAGAGAGCGGCAGACGGGCCTTTCCGGCCGTCGCCGCTCCTTTTCATGTATAATCCACGGTCTTGTGCCCGTTAGGAATATTGCCGCGGGCGTATTATCTTTGCACGTCAATTTGTAAATCATTATGAGCGAATATTCTTTAGTAGAGAAGCTACAGGCCCTGAAAGAAAAATACGAGTCGCTTTCCGGCCAGTTGTCCGATTCGGACGTGATGTCGGATATGAAGAAATACATTCAGCTTAATAAGGAATATAAGGAACTGGAACCTATTGTGGCGGCGGGGGATAAATATACTAAGATGGTATCCGACCTTGCAGGTGCGAAAGAGATTCTCTCTAAGGAGAAGGACGAGGACCTGCGCGAACTGGCGAAGGAGGAGGTGGCTTCGATAGAGGAAAAGCTGCCGGCCATGGAGGAGGAAATCAAACTGCTACTTATCCCCAAGGACCCGCAGGACGGGAAGAATGCCATGGTAGAGATCCGCGGCGGCACAGGCGGGGACGAAGCGGCCATATTTGCAGGCGATCTTTTCCGCATGTACGCCAAATACTGTGAGCGGAAAGGGTGGAAGCTGGAGATCAACAGCCAGTCAGAAGGGGCTGTAGGAGGATACAAGGAGATAATATTCAAAGTGTCCGGGCAGGGCGTATACGGTACTCTCAAATATGAGAGCGGGGTACACCGCGTTCAGCGCGTGCCTCAGACTGAAACACAGGGCAGGGTGCATACTTCCGCTGCCTCTGTCGTGGTCCTTCCCGAGGCGGACGAATTCGATGTGGAGATCAATATGAACGATATCCGCAAGGATACATTCTGCTCTTCGGGTCCAGGCGGGCAATCGGTGAATACCACTTATTCCGCCATACGCCTTACGCACATACCTACGGGTATCGTGGTACAGTGCCAGGACGAGAAGTCGCAGCTTAAGAACTTTGACAAGGCATTGGCCGAGTTGCGTACGAGGATATACAATATGGAGTACGAAAAGTATCTCAATGAGATTTCCAAGAAGCGCAAGACCATGGTGTCTACCGGGGACCGTTCGGCCAAGATCCGTACATACAATTATCCGCAGTCCCGCGTTACGGACCACCGTATAAATTATACCATGTATAATCTTCCTGTCTTTATGGACGGGGATATACAGGAAGTCATAGACCAGTTGCAGATAGCCGAAAACGCCGAGCGTCTCAAGGCTGCGGAATAGCTCCCTGCCGGACAGGCCGGTTACTGCCGGCTAAGGAGATAGCCGCCTTCGTCCCCGCCTTCCGGACCGAGTTCTATGATATGGTCGGCAGCCCTGATTATATAGGGGTTGTGCTCTACGACTATTATCGAGTGCCCGTTTTCTATAAGGGCGTCGAATGATGCAAGCAGCTTTTTCAGGTCGTCGAAATGCAGGCCGGTTGTAGGCTCGTCGAAAATGAACAGTATCGAGGGCCCGGCCTTCCCGAGGAATCCGGCCAGTTTGACCCTCTGGCTCTCCCCGCCGCTGAGTGTGCTGCTGTTCTGCCCGAGGGCTATGTAACCCAGACCTACGGACTGCAAGGGACGGAGTTTCTCCACCGCCTTTCTCGCCGAAAGGTCATTGTATGACGAAAAAAAGCCGATTGCCTCATCTACGCTCATATCCAGGACATCGCTTATGTTCTTGCCGTGGTACCTGACTTCGAGTATGTCGGGGATGAAACGCTTGCCTCCGCATGATTCGCATACCATGGTAATGTCCGCCATGAACTGCATGGGGATTTTTACAGTGCCTTCCCCGAGGCATTCCGGACAGCGGCCTCCCTCAATGTTGAAAGAGAAATGAGAATGCCCGAAGCCGTTCATCTTTGCGTACGGCTGTTCGGAGAACAGTTTGCGTATATCGTCGTATGCCTTTATGTAGGTTGCTGGATTCGACCTGGAGTTCCTGCCTATCGGGTTCTGGTCCACGTATTCTACTGATGATATCCTCCCTATGTCTCCTTTGAGGGCCTTGAATGAGCCGGGCACTTTCCCGAACCTGTTGGTCGCCCTTGCAAGGGCGGGGTAGAGGATATCCCCTACGAGCGTGGATTTTCCGGAGCCGCTTACCCCGGTTACCGCCGTAAGGACATTCAGGGGAAACCTTACATTGATGTTCTTGAGATTGTTTTCGCATGCCCCGCAGACCTCTATGCTGTATTTCCACTGTCTTTTGCCTTCCTTTATTTCTATGCGCTCCTTTCCGAGAAGGTATCTTAGAGTGAGTGAGCGCGGATACTCCCGCAGCAGTTTCCCGGCGTCTTCTTCCGATATGCCTTCGGCAGGCGGAGGGCCGCAGAATACAACTTCTCCTCCGTATGCCCCGGCCATCGGGCCTATGTCTATCAGGTAGTCGGCCGAACGTATTATCTGCTCGTCATGTTCGACGACTATTACCGTATTGCCAAGATCCCTCAGGCTTTTTATAACATTGATCAGCCTCTGTGTATCCCTTTCGTGAAGGCCTATGCTCGGCTCGTCGAGTATGTACATCGAGCCTGTCAGGCTGTTGCCTAAGGAGCATACCAGACTGACCCTCTGGCTCTCCCCGCCGCTCAGGGTATTTGACGCCCTGTTGAGTGTGAGGTATGAAAGCCCCGTCCTGTCGAGATAGTCCAGGCGCTGCCGTATTTCCCTGATGGCCCTTGCCGCTATTTTCGCATCGTGCCCGTCCAGTTCGAGATTGTCGAAAAATGAAATGAGCTCTTTTATGCTCATGGACATAATCTCGTGTATGTTCTTTCCGCCAATCCTGACGTAGAGGGCTTCTTTTCTCAGCCTGCTGCCGTGACATTCGCGGCATTCCGTCTTGCCCGAATAGCGGCTTATCATGAATTTGTTCTGTATTTTGTATTTTTTGGATTCGAGCTCCCTGAAGAACGGATAGATGCCGGTAATGTCCGCATTGCCGTTCCAGAGCAGGTCCTTCTGCTCCTGTGTCAGGTCTTTGTAGGGGGTATGGATGGGAAAACCGTATTTTCCGGCATTGAAGATTACTTCTTCCTTGAAGTATCGCATTACTTCGCCCTTCCAGCAGGCAACGGCATCCTGATAGACTGAGAGGGCCTTGTTGGGGATGACAAGGGACTCGTCGATTCCGGAAATCCTGCCAAGCCCCTTGCATGCCGGGCAGGCCCCGACGGGGTTGTTGTAGTTGAACATCCATTCTTCCGGCTTTTCGAAAGCCATTCCGTCGGCCTCGAACAGGCTGGAAAATTCCATTAGCCGGTATATCCCGTTCCCGTCTTCCACTGCGCAGGCAATGTGCCCCCCGCCCTTGTCGAATGCCGTCCTTATGGAATCGCGCAGGGATAGGGCCGCGCTTTCATCGGCAATGGTGTCCCTGTTCAGGATAAACCTGTCTACAACTATCATGGCCCCTCCGTCTATCCCGTTCTCCGTGAGTGTCGGGAGGACCGAGTCGATTTTGACCGTCTCCCCGCCTTTGAGCAGGAATATTCTGGTAAAGCCTTCCTCTTTGAGAGCAATGAGCCTTTCAACTAAATTCTCCCCATTTTCCAGGCAGGCCCCGGCGAGTATGCAGGCCTTTCTCCCGTTTTCCCCGGCATTTTCATTACAGAGACCGGTAAGATATTCTATGACCGTCTCTGCCGTATCGCACTTTACTTCTTTCCCGCTTACGGGGGAGTAGGTGCGCCCTATCCTGGCGAACAGAACCCGGAGATAGTCGTAGATTTCAGTCGTAGAACCTACCGTAGAGCGCGGGTTGCGGGTATTTACCTTTTGCTCTATGGCAATTGCCGGCGGTATGCCGCTTATGCTTTCAACGGCCGGCTTGGACATTCTGCCGAGAAACTGCCTTGCAAAAGATGAGAGGCTTTCTGCAAATCTTCTCTGCCCCTCCGCAAACAGGGTCTCGAATGCGAGGGACGATTTACCGGAGCCGGAAACGCCCGTAATGACTGTAAACCTGCCCCTGGGTATATCGAGGTCTATTTCTTTCAGATTGTTTACCGAGGCTTTCCTTATCTTTATGAAACCCTGATCAGTGTCCTGCCCTTTCATTGCTGTAAAACTCTTGATACGGAATCCACTCCCCTTGTCTTTTTAAGTACCGATATGATTTTGTCCAACGTCTTTTTGCCGGATACGAGCACTTGTATCCTTACCTCGTACCCGTCCTGTCTTCCGCCTTTTCTCGGGGTTATAAGCGAGGACCTTATCTTCGCGCCCTTGTCCTGTACGACGGCGAGCAGGTCTCCGTAAAGGGAACTGTCACCTATTATGGCCTTGACGGTAGCCTGGAAGCTGCCGTCACCGGCCGAAGACTTCCATTTCAGTTTTATTATCCTGTACGGGTAATTCTCTATAAGCCTGGCCGCATTTGGACAGCTCATGCGGTGGATTTTTATTCCGTCCCTTATGGATATGAATCCGAAAACCTCGTCTCCATAGACGGGGTTGCAGCATCTTGCCATCTTGTAACTCAGGTTGCCGAGACTGCTGCCGGCCTCTATATAGCTCTCGGGGCTTTCCTCCATGGCAGGGGCGGGTACTGCCGGCAATCCCGGTTTTTCCTTTCTGCCGCCGTCCTCTTTCCCTCCTTCCGCACTTCCGATAAGCAGGCTCTTTATCTCCATTATGTCTATCTCCCCGTTTCCTATGCCGGCATAAAGCTCGTTGGCGTTTTTTACCTTGAGCTTCTTGCACAGCCGGGCGGTATCTTCATCGGTAAGTACGATCTTCCAGTTTTTAAGCCTTCTTTCCAGAAGTTCTTTTCCCGGAAGGGATCTTTTCCCTTCCTCTTCCTTGAGTTTGAGCCTTATCTTGGCCGACGCCTTGGATGTGACAACATAGTTGAGCCAGTCCGGAGACGGTTTCTGGTTCTTTCCGGTGATTATTTCCACGACATCGCCCGTTCCCAGTTTTTCCTTTATGGATGCCGTCTTGCCGTTTATCCTGGCCCCTGTGCATTTCAGCCCGATGTTGGTATGGATATCGAATGCGAAATCGAGAACAGTTGCGCCTGAAGGGAGCCTTCTCAGTTCTCCGTCAGGGGTGAATACGAAAACATCGTCGTGCAGGAAGCGGGACGCCTGCTCGTATCCGCTTCTGTTGCCGCTCTCCAGTATCTCCCTGACTTTCGCCAGCCATCCGGCAAGACCCTTTTCTTCTTTTATCCCTTTGTAGGACCAGTGCGAGGCATGCCCGTTTTCGGCTATCTCGTCCATTCTGATTGTCCGGATCTGCACTTCTATGACGTTCCCGTTCCTGTCCGTGACGGTTATGTGCAGTGATTCGTATCCGTTTTCCTTAGGCTTGGAAAGCCAGTCCCTTAGCCTTGACGTATCAGGGACGAATTCTTCGGTAACGATGGAATATGCTTCCCAGCATGCGTCAATCTCGTCTTTCCTTTCAGGCCCTGCGTCAAGTATTATCCTTATTGCGAAGATATCCCTTACTTCTTCGAAAGGAATGCCCTGTTTCTGCATCTTCTTCCATATCGAATACGCCGTTTTGGTACGTCCCTTGATGGTGAATTTCAGCGAGGCCTTCTCCAGTTTTGCGCGTATTGTCTCCGAAAAGTCCTCGACTATCCGGCTCCTTTTGCCTTCTTCGGCCTTTACCATGTTTGATATGGCCCTGTAGTTTTCCGGATCCGTATATCTGAAGAATATGTCCTCCATCTCGCTCTTGAGCCTGTACAGCCCGAGCTGATGGGCTATCGGAACATACAGCAGTATGGTTTCCGTGGCTTTCCTTTCCCTTGAGATTTTCGGCAGCAGGTCGATGTTGCGCATGACATCCAGCCTGTCGGCCAGTTTTATGATAATGACTCTCGGGTCCGTTGACCATGAGACGATAAGCCTTTTGTAGTTCTCCGCTTCCAGGCCTGTGTCTTTAGGCCTGATGGCGGCGATCTTGTCGAGGCTTTCCGCAATCCCCACGGCTTCTTCCGGGAACCTGCCTTTCGGAAGCCCTTTCAGAAGCCCGGGGCTGAACCTTGATGCCTCGTGCAGGAAGACGGCAGCCACCGATGCGCAGTCCAGTTTTATCTCTGAGGCGACAATGCGGGCTACCCCCAACGGGTGTTCTATAAACGGATGCCCGTTTTCCCTGGCCCTGCCGTCCAATGTCCGGTACGATATTGAAAATGCGTGGCGGATTGTCTCCCGTTCCCGCTCGGGGTAGGGGGAGATGATATCTTCAAGTATGTCGGAATAACTGTTCAATGCTTTAGTTTTATCAGTTCGTACATTTCATCCCTGGCCTTGGCCGCCCTCGGGAAGTCCAGTTCCCTGGCCGCTTCCTCCATATTCTGCTTTGCATTCTCAATGGCTTCCATGAGCTGCCTGGGGCTCATCTTTGCCAGGACGGGCTCGTCCGCAATATACCTTTCGGCCTCTTCTTCGTCCGGCCCTGAGTATGCATACTGTCCTGCGAGCGTGTTTTTCGCGGTGTTCCGTACCTGGGTGGGGACGATGCCGTGCTCCCTGTTGTATTCCTGCTGCCTGGCCCTTCTTCTGGAAGTCTCCTCGATGGTCCTGCGCATTGAGGCGGTTATGGTATCGGCGTACATTATTACAAGACCATTCAGATTTCGTGCCGCACGTCCTGCCGTCTGGGTCAGGGCCCTGTCCGATCTCAGGAATCCTTCCTTGTCCGCGTCTATGATTGCGACCAGCGATACGCTCGGTATGTCCAGCCCTTCGCGCAGCAGGTTTACACCCACCAGCACATCGAACCTGCCTGCCTTGAAGTCCTCTATTATGCCCACCCTTTCGAGGGTGTCTACGTCCGAATGTATGTATCTTGTCCTTATTCCCTTGCGTGTAAGATACTTCTCCAGTTCTTCCGCCATCCTCTTGGTAAGTGTGGTGACAAGTATCCTTTCGTCCTTTTCCACTCTTTTGTCTATCTCCTCCATAAGGTCGTCTATCTGGTTTTTGGACGGCCTTACGTCGATCGGAGGGTCGAGAAGTCCGGTGGGCCTGACAATCTGTTCCACGACAAGCCCTTCGCTTTCTTCCAACTCGTAGTCGCCCGGAGTCGCGCTTACAAATACCCTTTGCCCTATGATGTCTTCGAATTCCTCGAATTTGAGCGGTCTGTTGTCGGCTGCGGCCGGAAGCCGGAACCCGTATTCTATCAGGACTTCCTTTCTCGAGCGGTCTCCCCCGTACATGGCCCTTATCTGCGGTATGGTCACATGGCTTTCATCAATGAACGTTATGAAGTCCCGCGGAAAATAATCGATGAGGCAGAACGGCCTCTGTCCGGCTTTACGCCCGTCAAAGTATCTCGAGTAGTTTTCTATGCCGGGACAGTATCCGAGCTCCTTGATCATCTCCATGTCATACTCGACCCGTTTCTTCAGCCTGTTGGCTTCATGCTGCCGCCCTGCCGAGCAGAAGTAGTCGTACTGGGCCTTCAGGTCATCCTGTATCATACGGATACCCTGAACAGTCCTTTCCTTGGTGGTTACGAAGATATTTGCCGGGTATATCGAAAAGCTGTCCAGCACCTCCACGGTGGCTCCGGTCAGAGGGTCGATAAGTTCTATTTCCTCTATCTCGTCACCGAAGAATACTATCCGGCAGCCTTGTTCGGCGTACGCGAGATATATGTCTATGGTGTCCCCCCTTACTCTGAAGGTACCGCGTTTGAATTCAGTGTCGTTCCTGGAGTACAGGGCGTCCACGAGCCTGTACAGCAGTTTGCTCCGGCTTATTTTCATGCCGGTCCCTATCTGTATGGTATTGTTGTGGAAATCCTCGGGGTTGCCTATTCCGTAGAGGCATGATACGCTGGATATGACGATTACATCCCTCCTGCCCGAGAGCAGGGCCGAGGACGCACTCAGCCGCAGTTTCTCTATCTCATCGTTGATACTCAGATCTTTTTCTATATATGTGTCCGTTACAGGAAGATACGCCTCAGGCTGGTAATAGTCGTAATACGATACGAAATATTCTACGGCGTTGTCCGGGAAGAAGGACTTGAACTCGCCGTAGAGCTGGGCCGCGAGAGTCTTGTTATGGCTAAGTATGAGGGCGGGCCGCTGCAGCTCCGCAATTACGTTGGCCATGGTAAATGTCTTGCCGGAACCCGTTACGCCGAGCAGGGTGGCCGCCCTGCATCCCGACCCTATTGACGAGCACAGCTGGGAGATGGCTTCCGGCTGGTCGCCTGCCGGCCTGTATGGGGACTGAAGTTTGAAAGGCATATCAGAGAGACATTATAAGGTGGAAAATAAGCAGTGTGCGTTTTTTGAGCATTGGGTACGATATTATGTCCGTATCGTCAGTCGTCTTGTATGTGTGCCGGTGTATGCCGGAAGTGAACAGCAGGGCCGGTATTCCGGCCTCATGGAAGGCAGTCTGGTCGGACATTCTGTAGATTATTCCGGAGAATGCCTCGCTGCCGTAATATGTATGGCTCAGGGCCATTCCCGTATGCAGCATGTTGCACCTTGCAGCCTTTCCCCTGTCTTCCGGTCTCAGTGTATTCTCCCCGAGCATTATCACGAAATTCGTGTCTTTCCCGTCCAATGGCTCGAGTACGGTGCCTATCTGGTCTATGTTGATGGCGCAGGCTATGCTGTCCCTGTCAATGCCGAGCGTACTGACGAAATGCCGCGAACCGGCCATATTGTGCTCCTTGGCATCGAAGGCGGCAAATATGATGTTCTTCTCCGGGCCGAGCCCTGCCTTGTACATTGTGCCGAATATTTCTGCAAGGTTAAGGAGCGCCGTTACCCCTGATGCGTTGTCGTCCGCCCCGTTGTATATTTTGTCCCCGATCTGTCCGAGATGGTCGTAATGTGCGCCCACTATGACGTATCCGCTGCCAGCCTTCCGGGACGGGACGAATCCGGTTACGTTTACGCCCTTTAGGCCGGAGTCTGCAGGGAAGGGCTTGAGGTAGCTCCCTTCGAAAGGCATGAGGCCGTAGGCCTCGAACCTGTCGCGGATAAAGAGCATTGTCATCCTGTTACCCTCTGACCCTGTCCCCCTGCCGCCGGAAAGGTCGTCCGCCATGAATGACAGAAGGCCGTGCTGTTTCTTGTAATATATTATGTCCTCGAATATCCTGTACCGGCTATGAACCTGCAGCGATGCCGCAGCCATGAACGCAAATAAAAAAATGAGAGACTTTTTCAATGTTTACCTATCTTTGTTGTACAAAAATAAGCCTTTTTGGAATAGCGGAATGGACTTGCCCGGAAAAATTCGTACCGTACTCGCTCTGCTTGTTTTCCTGTTGCTTTCAACCGGAACGGCGCATGCGCAGTATGACATCAATCGTTTTTTCGACAGGGGAAGGCAGGCGCTTGTCGAAGGCCGCTATCCTGATGCCATAGACAATTTCAATATCCTCATACGTCTGGACAAATCGCTTTATGAGGCGTATTTTTTCAGAGGGATAGCCAAATACAACCTCGGGGATTTCGTGGGTGCCGAGATGGACTTCGACAGCGCAATAGAGATAAACCCCGTGTATACCGCCGCCTATCATTACAGGGGGATAACCCGGAGCCGGGTAGGGAAGTATGACAGCGCCATAGAGGACCTTGACATGGCCGTGGAACTGCGCCCGGATTATATAGGCCTGTATTTCAGCAGGGGCGTGGCTTATTTCCTGTCGCGCCAGTTTGATAAGGCGGTGGCGGATTTCAACCGCTTTATCCGCCGCGAACCGCGGGAGCCGGACGCCTATCTAAACCGCGGGGCTTCCTGCCTTTTCCTCGGAGATACTTTGGCGGCGCTGAAAGACTACAACAAGGCAATATCGCTCAACAGGCTGGAACCGGAGGGCTATATCC
>DVLA01000052.1 GCA_018715745.1 Candidatus Coprenecus stercoripullorum | reverse complement strand
AGTTGTTTGAATCTATGAGGTAAACCGCAGCAAGTCAGAGCGTCCTGAATGTCGCTAAATCGTTACCTAAAATCTCACACTCTTCAATTCTATTCTGTGTATCAATCAGATACAGCTTTTTTAATTATCCTCTGCAAAGATAGGTTATTTTCAATATCTTTGCGGATTGAATTTTTAATTGTCACATTACTGCAATGAAGAGAATATTTTCCATTACGCTTTCGGCATTCCTCATACTTGGCGGACTGACGGCCTATGCGGCTTCGGACGATATCCGTAACGGCGCACCGCTCTGGATGAGATATCCGAAGATTTCCCCTGACGGAAGCAAAATCGCATTTTCCTATCAGGGAGACATTTACTATGTACCGGTTGGCGGAGGTAATGCTGTAAGGCTTACTTCTACGGAATCTTATGAATCGCAGCCGGTATGGTCGAACGACTCGCGGACCATAGCGTTCGTTTCCGACCGGTTCGGAGGCCTGGACATTTTTACTGTCGGGACAGAAGGCGGCAGGGCTTCGAGGATAACCACCCATTCCGGAGCGGAGATTCCCCTTGCCTTTTCCCCTGATGATAAATATATATACTTTTCTGCGGCCATACAGGACCCTGCATCGAGCGTGATGTGGCCTTCTTCCTGGGTTACGGAACTGTATAAGGTAAAAGCGGAAGGAGGGCGTCCCGAACAGATTGCCGCTACCCCGATTTGTTCCGTAAGTTTCGGCCCGGACGGAGAGTCTTTCCTTTACTATGACCGCACCGGCAGCGAGAACATCTGGCGCAAGCACCATACTTCATCAGTCGCCCGAAACATTTTCTATTATGATGCGGCAAAAGGTACGCATACTCAGATTACCGCCAATCCAGGCGAGGACCGTGACCCTGTCTTCTCTGGCGACGGCAGTATGGTTTTCCTTAGCGAGAGGGACGGAGGCACGTTCAATGTCTATACCGCAACTTTGGATGACGCGGACAATGCTACTGCGCTTACGCATTTCAAGGACCATCCCGTGCGTTTCCTCAGCAGAGCGGATAACGGCATGCTCTGTTTCGGTTACCAGGGGGAGATTTATGTCATGGAATCCGGAAGGCGGCCGGAGAAAGTGGATGTCAGTATTTTCAATGACAATATGAACCGTCCTTCGGAAATCAGGCCGGGGGGCGTGGATGAAATGGCCGTATCGGATGACGGTGAGGAAATCATCCTCCTGAGCCGCGGAGAAGTGTTCGCTACTACGGGCGGCTACGGCACGACCAGGCAGATAACCCATACTGCAGCAGCTGAAGAGGGCATAACCGTCTCACCGGACGGCAAGACCATTGTATACGCTTCCGAGCGGACCGGCCGCTGGAATCTTTACAAGGCTACCATGGCAAGGGAGGACGAACTGCATTTCGCTTATGCTACGCTGATAGATGAAGAACCTCTTTTCAAGGATGAAAATGCAGAGCGTACATGGCCTTCTTTTTCCCCTGACGGAAAGGAAGTGGCATTCATAGAAAACCGCAGTATACTGAAAGTCCTTAATCTCGAAACGGGGAAGGTCCGCCAGATTACGGACGGTACGCAGCATTACGGTGAATTCGAGTACGACTGGTCGCCTGACGGCAAGTGGTTTGCCCTTACGCTTATTACCAACCGTCGCGATCCGTACAGTGATATAGGGATAGTGTCCGCCGCGGGGGACGGAAAGATATACAATGTAACCAACAGCGGCTATATCGATCTCTCTCCGAAGTGGGTAATGGGCGGCAATGCCATTATTTTTGTCTCCAACCGTCTTGGAATGCGCTCGCATGCCTCCTGGGGCAGCCAGGACGATGTATTCATCGCTTTCATGAACAGGAAGGCTTATGACGAGTTCAATATGAGTGAGGAAGAATATGCCCTGTACAAGGAGCAGAAAGAGGCGGCCGAAAAGAATGCAGAAGAGTCGGAGAAAGCGGAAAATAAAGGTGCAAAGTCCCGAAAAGGCAAAAAAGGCGGGTCGCCTGCCGGAAGTGCGGACGGGGACAATAGCATAGCCATTGAACTTGACGGACTTGAGGACCGTATCGTCCGCCTTACCCCCATGTCTTCGAATCTTATGGCTGCGGCCATGACCGAAGACGGCGAAACTCTGTATTTCCTTAGCTCATTTGAAAAGGGTTTCGACCTGTGGGAACTGAAGACCCGTACAGGGGAAATTTCCCAGTTGAAGAAAGGCCTGCCTGCGGGGCAGATGCATATAGACAAGGACGGAAAGAATCTTTATATACTCGGACGCCGTCCGCAGATTATGGAGCTTGGAAGCAGGCAGCTCAAGCCTGTTGACTTCAATATGAGCATGGAACTTGACCGCGCCGCCGAACGGGCCTACATGTTCGACCACGTATTCAGGCAGGAGAAGCGCAAGTTCTACAGCGCCGATTACCATGGGGTAGACCTGGACAGGCTTAGGAAAGACTATGAACCGTTCCTTCCGCATATCAACAACAATTACGATTTCTCAGAGCTTCTGTCGGAGATTCTCGGTGAACTAAATGTCTCGCATACCGGTTCCGGATACATGGCTGCCGGGGCAGAGAAACCGACTCCGGCACTCGGGCTGCTTTTCGACCTGAAGTATGACGGAGACGGACTCAAGGTCGACGAAGTTCTGGATCCGGGGCCGTTCTCGGTTTCAGGGACCAGGGTCGTACCCGGCGTAATTCTGGAAAAGATAGACGGGGACCCCGTTCTTGCCGGAGAAGACTGGTTCCCTCTGATTAACGGCAAACAGGGGGTAAGGACATTGTTCTCTTTCTATAATCCGGAGACCGGGGAACGCTGGGAAGTGGCGGCCAAACCGATATCATCCTGGGAGCAGAACGAACTGCTTTACCGCAGGTGGGTGAAGAGCCGTGCCGCAGCCGTGGACAGCCTTTCGGGAGGGCGTCTCGGGTATGTGCATATCCGTTCCATGGCAGACGGGAGCTACCGTGATGTCTATGCCGATATTCTCGGCAAGTACAACCTGCGTGACGGCATAGTCATCGATACCCGCCATAATGGCGGCGGCCGTCTCCACGAGGATATCGAAATCCTGTTCAGCGGCGAGAAATACCTTGAACAGGTTATCCGTGGAACGGTTGTGTGCGACATGCCTTCCCGTCGTTACAACAAGCATTCCATCATGCTTGTCAGCGAGGATAACTATTCCAATGCCCACGGCACCCCATGGGTATACCAGCATCAGGGTATCGGCTCTGTCGTAGGTATGCCTGTGCCCGGTACCATGACATCTGTGAACTGGGAGACCCTGCAGGATCCCTCACTGTATTTCGGTATTCCCGTTATAGGATATCGCACCCGTGACGGACATTATCTGGAAAATTCGCAGCTTCAGCCCGACTTCGTCGTAAGGAACAGGCCCGAGGATGCGGTCAATGGCCGTGACGAGCAGCTTGAGGTCGCCGTTAGCGAGCTTCTTAAACAGATAGACGCCGATACGGACCGCTGGTAGAGGCCTGGGCCGGATACTATGAGGAATTTGCTATGGATGATATTCTGAATCTGGCGCTTTTCCAATGGGATATTGTGTGGCGCGACCCGGAAGCCAACCGTGCGGCGGTGGGGCGTATTATGGAAAGCTATTCTGGTTCGGGGGCCCCGCATCCTGATATAGTGGTCCTGCCGGAATGCTTTACTACCGGTTTCGTCACAGACATCCCGCAGCCCGAGGCTGCCGGAAGCTCTCCTACTCTTGAATGGATGATTTCAATGGCAAGAACATGGAATGCTGCCGTAGCCGGTTCAATTGCCGTGGAGGATGGCGGCAATATTTATAACAGGTTCTATTTCGTTACTCCGTCCGGACCGATCTCCGTCTACGACAAGAAGCATCTGTTCCGGATGGGGGGCGAGGACCGCGTGTATACACCGGGGAACTCGCGGGTTGTAGCGGTTTACAAAGGCTGGAGGATATTGCTGAATGTCTGTTACGACCTCAGATTCCCGGTTTGGACCAGAAACCGTGGAGGGGCGGAGTATGACCTGATACTCAATGTGGCTTCCTGGCCGGCAGTGCGGATGGATGCGGCCTTGTGCCTCTGCAGGGCGAGGGCGATAGAGAATCTTTCTTATTTTGCCTTTGCCAACCGCAGCGGCGGCAGCCCTGACGGGGAATACAGCGGGGGATCGGCCGTATGGGATTTCAAGGGAAGGGAGATTTCCGGCACGATGCGCCTTGGGGATGCCGTTGCCGTATCTGCCGGTCTGTCCATGTCTTCCCTCCGTCTTTTCCGGGAGAAATTTCCGGCGTGGATGGATTCAGATGTGAAATAATTTTATAACTTTGCAATGTTTGGTTTGTGACTTCCGTTTATGAGCAAAAGTTACGAGATAGTTATAGACTCGCTGAAAGAGAAAATAGAACTCATAATCTCAAGATACGAGTTTCTGCTGTCGGAGAATATGGCTCTTGCGGAACGCCTCAGGCAAAGCGAAAGTAAACTTGAAGTAAGTAATAACAGAATTAAGGAATTAGAACAGAGGATAGACAACTTGCAATTGATTGGTGCATTCAAGGCGTCCTACGGTGATGTCAGGGAGGCTAAACAGAATATTGGCAAGATAGTGCGGGAGATAGACAGATGTATTTCCTTGTTGGGAGATTGAGATGGATAGCGACAGGCGGCAACGGATAATGGTGAAGATAGCCGGCAGGCCCTATCCTTTCGATGTGGAGTTGGAAGACGGTATGGAGGAGCTTGTCAGGGCTGCCGCTGCGGAAATAAACGAGCGCTTCGACAGGATTCGCGAGAGATACATTTTTAAGGATGATCAGGATTTGCTGGTAAACCTGCTGGTACAGTATGTGATACAGATTATCAACATGAAAAGGTACGATTTGCCGGGCAGGATAGTGAAGGAAATCCAGTCGCTGGACAGGCAGTTGGGGGATTACATTGAAAGCAATATAAAATAAGTTTAGTCATAAGTAAAGAAAAGTTAAGCCGTTAGATCGCTCTTTGCGAAAATCAACAGAATTTAAAATACCGAGCTTACTCGATGGACAAGGACAGGCATAGGTTACCCGCAAGGGGATTCGGTTTTACCGGACGTTTGAAGCCCGAGTCCGAAATCGGAACTCAAATCTTATTTATTTAAGGTTTTTAGTTAAACAGTGCTCTAACGGCTTTTTTACACCGATTGCGTCTGTCATCCTGTTCATATTTATAATCAGACACTTAAATTATTATATAAACATGAACAGCATAGTCATAATCATCATTACATCACTGATAGCCATTCTGGTATCCGTCATGGTGACGGTATTTGTGATAAATGTCCTGCGCAGGAAAAAATGCGAGGAGATCATCAGGAATGCGGAGCAGGAAGGCGAAAATGTAAAAAAGGAAAAGATTTTCCAGGCCAAGGAAAAGTTCCTTCAGCTCAAGAGCGAGCATGAGCGCTATATCAATGAGAAGAATACGCAGATCCAGCAGATTGAGAACAAGTTGAAACAGCGTGAAATGCAGCTGAACCAGCAGAACTCCGAGCTGCAGCGCAAGTCGAAAGAGAATGACAGCATAAGGGAGAATCTCAAGAACCAGCTCGAACTCCTTAACCGCAAGAGCGAAGAATACGACAAGCTTCATCAGGAGGCCGTGGCTAAAATCGAAAGCATAGCCGGGATGTCGGCGGCCGAAGCCAGGGAGCAGCTTGTAGAGACGATGAAGGCCGAGGCCAAGTCGCATGCCATCTCTTATATCAACGATGTCATGGACGAGGCGAGGCTTACTGCAAGCAAGGAGGCCAAGCGGATTGTCATCAATACGATCCAGAGGATAGCCCCCGAGACGGCGATAGAGAATGCGGTGACCGTATTCAATATTGAGAGCGATGAGATAAAAGGGCGCATAATAGGTCGCGAAGGGCGCAATATCAGGGCGCTGGAGGCGGCTACGGGAGTGGAGATAGTCGTAGACGATACTCCTGAAGCCATATTGCTCTCGGCATTCGACCCGGTGAGGAGGGAAGTGGCGCGCCTTGCCCTCCATCAGCTTGTTACAGACGGAAGGATACATCCCGCCCGTATCGAGGAAGTTGTGGCCAAAGTGCAGAAACAGCTTGAAGACGAGATGCTTGAAACTGGTAAACGTACTTGCATAGACCTTGGGATACACGGCCTCCATGCCGAACTTGTCAAACTGGTGGGCAGGATGAAATACCGTTCTTCATACGGCCAGAATCTGCTCCAGCACTCCCGCGAGGTCGCCAATATCTGCGCAACCATGGCTTCCGAACTCGGGCTTAATCCCAAGATCGCCAAGAGGGCAGGTCTGCTGCACGATATAGGCAAGGTTTCCGACGAGGATCCGGAACTTCCGCATGCCATACTCGGAATGCGCCTGGCAGAGAGATATAAGGAAAAGCCGGAAGTCTGCAATGCCATCGGTGCCCATCATGAGGAAGTAGAGATGATTTCTCTGATTTCACCCATAGTACTGGTTTCCGATGCCATATCCGGTGCACGTCCCGGAGCGCGCAGGGAAGTCATAGAGTCTTATATCAAGCGACTGAAGGATATGGAAAGCATTGCCCTGGCGCATCCGGGCGTGACCAAGACCTATGCCATACAGGCAGGAAGGGAACTCAGGGTGATAGTCGGGGCCGATCAGGTTTCCGATGCCGAGGCCGAGATGCTGTCAAACGACATAGCGAAGAAGATACAGGACGAAATGGTTTATCCCGGACAGGTGAAGATAACCGTGATAAGGGAGACCCGCTCGGTAGCTTTTGCAAAATAATGACTGTCGGGATATGAAACTTTTCAGATGTTTGTCCGCATTTGCAGTTGCCATCCTTGTCGGCATCGGCCCCATTTCGGCGGAAGAGCCCTTTTTTATGACATCCCAGGGCAGTTCCCTGCTGTACAAGACTTTTTCTCCCGGTTCGGACATGGCTTACCAGAGGGATTCCCTCGTGTCGGTAGAGGGGGATTTCCTGAACGGTTCGGCCCGTGTTGCGACTGTCTTCTATGACGGGAACATGCAGAGACAGTCGGCTGTGCTTACCTTTATGAAGTTCGTGAACGGCGAGTCCATGGTGGACTGGGCGGCCATGTTTACGTACATGATGACGGAAATGCTGGAGGAAAGCGGGGTGGAGGCATCTCAGGAAGACAGGGACAAGCTGGACGGGTCCGTTACGGTCAAGGGAGAGGTATATGGGATACCGAACGATATTGTTGAAGGCCAAATTCTCCCTGACTACAAGATGAGTGTGAAGGTGACGTTTCTCAAGACTACTGTCAGGGGCTTCGACCGGAAGGTTGTATCCCGGGAAAGCATAACTGTCCCTGCCGGCACCTTCGACTGTTTTGTGGTAGAGGAAACTCAGGATGTCAGGAATCTTTTTATGAAAGAGCATGTACGTAGCAGGACATGGTATGCACGCGGTATCGGGGCCGTCAAGGTCCAGGAATATGACAGTGACGGATACCTCATTACTGAACAAGAACTTGTGGAGAAAGATATAAAGTAGGTTTGTTATGGCACGGAAAACTGTAATCGGAATAACTCAAGGCGATACTAACGGTATCGGTTATGAGGTAATTATAAAATCACTTTCGGATGCAAGGATTCTGGACATGTGTACGCCTATTGTGTACGGCTCGTCCAGGGCATTCGGCTTTTACAGGAAACAGGTTGGTGAAAACGAGAATATCGCAACGAATATAATAAATACCGCAAAGGACTGCCATGCCAAGCGGATAAATATCGTCAACTGTGTTTCAGATAATTTCAGAATCGATCCCGGCCAGCCTTCCCAGGAAGGTGCGATGGCTGCGCTCGAGGCTCTTAAGGCGGCAACGGCTGATCTTCTGAACGGGGACATAGACGCTATGGTTACGGCGCCTCTCAACAAGAAGTCGGTGGCGCTTTGCATGCCCGGGTTTACCGGACATACCGAGTTCCTTATCAATGCCTGCGGTTGCAGCGACGGTCTGATGTTCCTTGTTTCGGACAAGATGCGCGTCGGGGTAGTGACCAATCACATGCCGCTTGCCGACGTGGCCGGAATTCTCAATGCCGAGATGATTCTGGGCAAGATCCGTCTTATGAACGAATCCCTGATGAAGGATTTCAATATCGTACGTCCTAAAATAGCCGTACTTGGCCTTAACCCGCATTCAGGGGACGGGGGGCTGCTCGGGGACGAAGAAATAAGGATAATTGCACCGGCAATAGAAAAGGCTGACAGTGAGGGGATATTGGCGTTCGGCCCATATTCTCCGGACGGGTTTTTCAGTACCCACCAACAGTATATGTTCGATGCCGTCCTTGCAATGTACCACGACCAGGGGCTTATCCCCTTCAAGGCCCTGGCTTTCGACAGCGGTGTGAACTATACGGCGGGCCTGCCCGTTGTGAGGACTTCGCCCGACCATGGCACTGCCTATGAACTGGCGGGGAAGAATTATGCCAATCCGATGCCCATGCTGTCATCTATTTATCTTGCCGCTGACATAGTGCGCAACAGGAGAATGTACAGCTCGATGCGTGAGGACAGGATGCAGGTCGGGCCGGTATCCGGAAATTCCGGTGTCAAGGGACCTGTATAGTGCGTTTTTGCCATGGAGCCTATTCTGCTGTATACGGACGGTGCGTCCAAGGGGAATCCCGGGCCTGGCGGTTTCGGGGTTATACTCAGGTGCGGCATTCATTACAAGGAGATTTCCGAGGGGTTTGCGGTGACGACGAATAACAGGATGGAACTGCTTGCCGTCATTACCGGGCTGGAGGCCGTGAAACGCACCAATGCCGAAATAGAGGTTTACAGCGACTCCAGATATGTAGTGGACGCCGTATCGAAAGGCTGGGTTTTTGCCTGGGAGAAAAAGGGGTTCGAGAAAAAGGCCAACCCCGATTTGTGGAAGCGATTCCTTGCCGTATACCGAAGGCACAGGGTAACATTCCATTGGGTCAAGGGACACGCGGGGCATCCCGAGAATGTCAGATGCGACGAACTTGCCGTAGAGGCTGCGGGCAGGGCCATGGGGAACCCGTTGCAGGCGAAAAAGGACCGCTGGGCGGAAGATAACGGAAATTTGGGTATATTTGCCGAAAGAAACTCAGTAAATGACGGAATTGACAAATAAGGAGAATCCCGTTTTCGGTGTCGTGGGGGGAGGCAGCTGGGCCACTGCCCTTGTGAAGCTGCTTATAGATAATGACCGCCCTGTCAACTGGTATATGAGGGATACGGACGCGATAGAGCATATAAGGCGTTATCATCATCATCTGAAGTATCTTACGGCAGTGGAGCTTGATGCGGACAAATTCAATGTCACCGACCGGATAGACGAGGTCGTGGAGATTTCCGATATAATCATATTTGCTGTTCCCTCTGCCTACTTTATAGGCGAGATAGGGCGCATAAAGGCTTCTTATGACGGCAAACTGTTGCTTTCGGCCGTAAAGGGGTTTGTCGGAGAGGAAAATTATACCGTAGCGGAGTATTTCCATAACGTACACGGCATACCGTTTGACAGGATTGGCGTGATAAGCGGCCCATGTCATGCGGAGGAGGTAAGCATGGAGAGGCTTTCCTATATCACATTCTCGTCCAAGAGAATCGAAGTGGCCGAATACCTGTGCCGTTTTTTCAGTAATTATTATGTCAAAACCATTCCCGGGACAGATATATACGGTGTCGAGTATGCCGCAGCCCTGAAGAATGTCTATGCGATAGCTGTCGGCATCTGCCATGGCCTGGGGTATGGGGACAATTTCATGGCAGTTCTCATAACGAACTGCTTCAATGAGATGAAGGAGTTTATCAATGCATCCCATCCCGACACTACCCGCAAGACAACCCATTCGGCTTATCTCGGCGACCTACTTGTTACCTGCAATTCGCAGTTTTCCCGTAACAGGACCTTCGGGGGGATGATAGGGAAAGGCTATTCTGTGGCGGCGGCCAAGATAGAGATGGAGCAGGTGGCCGAAGGCTATTTTGCCACCAGGTCCATAAAGGAGATTAACGAAAAATACGGCCTGCCAATGCCTGTAGCCGATACGGTGTACAGTATCCTTTATCGGGGCTGTCCTCCCGCAGCGATGATGCGGCGGCTTCAGGACAGTCTGTGTTAGATTTTTTATATTGACAATATATGATTAAAGTAGATGCAAGCCCTTCCGGAAAATATCTGGACAGGGCAATTGAGGCTTTCGACGTACTCTACGGCCGCAAGGGTGCGGGATGTGATTATACCGGATGGATAGATCTGCCGTCCGCCGTACATGGCCCGTTGCCGTCAGAATGTATGAGCGTGGTGGACAGGTGGCGTTCTATGGGAGTGGAGACGGTGGCAGTCATAGGGATAGGAGGCTCCTATCTCGGTGCCAAGGCTGCGATAGAGGCCCTTTCCCACAGTTTTGTACGGGGTGCGGGCAGAATGCATGTGGTCTTTGCCGGCTTTAACCTTTCAGAGGAATACCATGCCGAGCTTATGGACTATCTTGAAAGCAGCTCCGTAGCCGTCGTGGTAATATCCAAATCCGGGACAACGACTGAACCAGCGGTGGCTTTCAGAATCATTAAAGAATTCATGGAGCGACGTTACGGCAGGAAGGGGGCGGCTGAACGGATAGTGGCCATAACCGACGCATCCAAGGGCGCGCTCAGGGCGGAGGCGGAGAATGAAGGCTACGTGACGTTTGTTATACCCGACAATGTCGGCGGGCGCTATTCCGTACTTACCCCGGTAGGGCTGTTGCCTGTTGCTGCTGCCGGCTTCGATATATCCGCCCTGCTTTCCGGCGCTGCCGCCGCGGCCGGACAGTGCGGGACCCGTTCTGCCGACAATCCTGCGGTCAGATATGCGGCCGCGAGAAACGAACTGTATGATGCCGGGAAGAAAGTGGAGATATTGGTTACGTACAATCCCAAGATGCAGTATTTTGCGGAATGGTGGAAACAGCTTTTCGGCGAGTCGGAGGGCAAGGACGGCAAGGGACTGTTCCCGGCTTCGGCCGGTTTTACAACCGACCTGCATTCGTTGGGCCAGTATATCCAGGACGGCGGACGCTTCATTTTCGAAACCGTACTGGGGGCATCGGCATCGGGGAGAGACCTTGTTATAGGCGGAAGCAGCGACAACCTTGACGGTATGGGTTTTCTGGCCGGCAGGCACATGGAATACTGCAACCGCATGGCTGCGCTTGCCACCCGTATTGCCCACCAGGACGGCGGAGTTCCCAATCTGTCGGTAGAATTCGACAGGATAGATGAGTACTGCCTCGGCGAACTTTTCTACTTTTTCGAGGCGGCCTGCGGCATATCCGCCTACATGTTGGGGGTGAACCCGTTTGACCAGCCCGGTGTCGAAGCCTATAAGAAGAACATGTACGCATTGCTCGGCAAGCCCGGGTATGAGAAGGAAGGGGAGAGGCTCCGCGCTCTTTTACACGGTAAGGTATGAGGAAAGAATTCCTGCGCTCCGTTGCTGAAGTCTATGTACGGGAGATGGGGGACAGGATAGCGGATTTCTGCTTCGTTTTTCCCAACAGGAGGGCTTCCGTTTTCTTCATGCACTATCTCGGAGAATCGGCCGGCAGGCCGGTTTTTTCTCCGGAACTGACAACCATAAACGATTTTGTAATATCCCTCGGCAGTCTGCGCCCTGCCGACAGGCTTACATGCCTGTACCGTCTGTACATGTCCTTCAAGGCCTGTCTGCCGGATTATCAGGAGCCGTTCGACGATTTCGTGCATGTCGGGGAAATGTTCCTGAACGATTTCGATGACATAGACAAATACATGGCCGATGCAGGAAAGGTATTTACGAACATAAGGGACCTTAAGGAAATAAGGGACGGCTATGAATATCTTTCTTTGTCCCAAAGGAAGGCGCTTTCGGATTTCTGGGGCGTGGTTATAGACTCGCCGAAAGGGGAAAAGGAGCGTTCTTTCCTTTCGCTGTGGGAGAATCTTTACGGGATATATACGCATTTCAGAAATTCCCTGCGGTCGGCCGGTGAAGGATATGAAGGGATGATTTACAGGGAAGTGGCTGAAAGTCTACTTTCCGGAGACGGCCTTCCGGCATCCCTGTCTGGGTACTCCGGGGTGGTGTTTGTGGGGATGAACGCCTTGAACGAGTGCGAAAGGGTGTTGCTCGACACCCTTAGGGATGCTTCAAAAGCCGACTTCTATTGGGATTATTACGGCGATATTATAAGGGACAGGGACAACAGGGCGTCGTTTTTTATGGAAACCAATATCTCCTCCTATCCTTCACGCTTTCCACTGCCGGAAGACGGGGGGCTGCCGGACAGGTATCCGGAAATAACGGTCATAGGGGTTCCGTCACTGACAGGCCAGGCCATGTATGCCGGAAAGATACTTTCCGGGAAGCCGGGCCTTTCGGATGAGAGGGACGGGATCTCTACGGCGGTTGTCCTGCCTGACGGACAGTTGCTTTTCCCGCTGCTGAATTCCCTGCCGGAGACGGTCGGCCAGGTCAATGTGACAATGGGCTGCCCTTTGTCCGGAAGCCTTTCCTCTTCATTCATGCGCCTTGTCGAGGCCCTGCATGCAAAATCCAGGGTAACTGATTCCGGCCTCTCGTTTTATTATCGTAGTGTACAGGATCTGCTTTCCCATCCCTTTGTCAGGAGGGTTGCGGAATCCGGATGCCGCGAGGTGCTTTCGGAAATGGTGAAAACCAATTCCGTATATGTGGACAGCCGGCGTTTTTCAGAGTACGCCCCTCTTGGCCTGTTATTCTCCGCATGCGGGGATATGGACCTCAGGTATGCCCCGGCCGCAGCCTATGCTTCATATCTGTCTGCCGTAATCGATGAATTTTCTTCCCTGGCGGATGATGTAGACAAGGAGTTCATGCTTGAATATTTCAAATGCGTGAACCGCATAGGGGATCTTCCGATTACAATGAGGAGAGATACGTTTTTCAGGCTTCTCTCGGTCCTGTCGTCTTCAGTTACAGTTCCCTTCGAGGGGGAACCGCTTGCCGGGCTGCAGGTTATGGGACCGCTCGAAACGAGGGCCGTGGATTTCAGGACACTCATAATACTTTCATGCAACGAGGGTGTATTCCCGTCATCTTCAGTAAGCAATTCTTTTATACCCTACAATGTGCGCAAAGGCTTCGGCCTGCCTACCTATGAGCACAGTGAATCGGTTTCGGCGTATTATTTCTACAGAAGCCTTTGCAGGGCCGAGAAAGTGTACATGCTCTACGATACGAGGACAGGCAGCGGTCCGGCCTCGGAAGTCAGCCGCTATGTAAGACAGCTCGAATATCATCATGGCTTGGATATTAAAAAACTGTATGTGGCGGCTTCGATGGGAAAGGAAAGGGCCGGGAGGATTTCCGTGGATAAGACGGCGGACTGTATGGAACGGCTCGGGTCACTGCGTTTTTCCCCAAGTGCCATTACGGCATATCTCAACTGCCCTCTCTCTTTCTATTATCGTTATGTCGAGAGGCTTGAGGAAGAGGATGATGTTGTTGAGAGCGTGGATGCCCGGCTGTTCGGCACCCTTTTCCACAAGGCAATGGAGCTCCTGTACTCTCCATTGACGGGCGTAACGATAACGGGAGGAGGCATGCTGTCGGGACTTGTATCGTCCGGGAAGGCGGAGGCCGCAATAATGTCGGCATTCAGGGAGGTAATGCACACGGAGAGAATCTCAGGACGTTTCCTGATAATAAAGGAACTTCTGCGCAGGTACATAGAGAAGACGGTCATGGCCGATGCAGCCTGTCCCCCGTCGCGTATACTTGCCACGGAAAGGACATATACGGCAAGCCTGGATATAGGCGGATGCCGGGTTTCCCTCAAGGGCATAATCGACCGTGTGGATGATATAGGTGGGAAGACCCGCATAGTAGACTACAAGACCGGCAGGGCATCCTTTGCGTATAAGGACGTGTCGGATTTTTTCAGCCGGGAAAGACACGGGTCCGTATCCGTGGCCATGCAGCTTTTCTTCTATCTTTTCCTTGCGGCAAACAGCGCTTTGTCGGCTGAGGCGGAAAACACCGTAGTCTCCGTATATTCGCTCAGGGATATTTTCAGGGCTTCCCCTGCGATACACGGGATAGGCCCGGGGGAACTGGAAGATTTCAGGTCACAACTCGTGGCTTTTTTCAATGAACTTATGAATCCGGCCCTGCCCTTTACAGGCTGCGAAGACAGGGACAGATGCGTGGATTGTCCGTATAATATTTTATGCAACAGGTAATCTGATGTTGGAGATATATAAAGCGTCGGCAGGTGCCGGCAAGACACACAGGCTTACAGGGGAATATCTCCGGATGCTTTTCGGCGGCAGGAACTTCGATCCCTCAGGGTATAGGAGGATTCTTGCGGTTACATTCACCAACAAGGCTACGGCCGAGATGAAGCAGCGCATTCTCGATGAACTTCACCGCCTTTCCTGCGACCCTTCCTCATCCGCATTTTTCACAATGCTTGCCTCTTTGCCGCGGTATGCCTCGATTTCCGGCACAATGGAGAAGACGGATGCACTCGGACGGGATGCCAGAAAGATGGCAGTGGCATTGCTTAATGATTATAACAATTTCTCCATAAGTACGATAGATGGTTTTTTCCATAAGATACTGAAGGCATTTGCCAGAGAAGTGGGATATTTTCCGGCATATACCCTCGAACTGGATGTAAACAAGGTTCTGGAATATGCCGTAGACGAGCTTATGGATTCGCTTGACGGAAATCCCGCGCTTGTCGGCCAGCTTATAAAAATATCGGTGGAGTCCATGGAGAAAGGCTCCTCATGGGATATATCGGCCCGCCTTATCGGGCTTGGAAAAGAACTTTTCTCGGAAAAGTTTACATCAAGATGTCCTGAAAGCGGCCTTGACACTGTCTCTTATACACA
>DVLA01000051.1 GCA_018715745.1 Candidatus Coprenecus stercoripullorum | reverse complement strand
GAGACAGCGCCAATACCGTGTACTCCATACGTGAATCCTCTATAGAGGTCGTATACGGAGATTCTTCCGATACGCTTGTTGTCATACAGCAGGCCAAGAAGGTCGGCGACAAGTCCCCGGAAGATGCGGAGGTCGGAGATTTTTACATGTCAGACGGCACTTTGGTTGATTCTGATGCCGAGCTTACTGAAGACCAGAAAAACTTCTGCCTCGGTATAGTGTATTCCACGGACAAGTCCCGGCTAAGTGAAGGTACGGCCGCTGCTCTGGAAGCATCCGGGGCCGACGGGTTCCACGGCTTTGTAATGGCTCTGGTAAATGTGGACCAGGGTGAACCGTGGGGCGCGTGGAATGTCGATGTGAATGAAGACGGACAGGAAGGGGAGCCGTACTATGAGAATACTGACAGCGTGGCAAAGATGTACAATAATATCTATGGTTATGAGGAGACTATGTGGATGATTGGCCAAATAGATGCCGGCTTCCTCAGCGGAAGCCTGTACGGGGCTTTCAATGTCGTAAGGAGTTTCGATACGATGGAGGACGGACGCTGGAAAGCCCCTGAAAAAACGACAGGGTGGTTCCTGCCGAGTATCGGACAGTGGTGGGAGGTTCTGGAGAACCTTGCAGACAAAAAGGAAGATCTGGAAGGACACCGTGCAGACAAGGCAAGATACCTTTCTTTACCCTCGCCTCATGGCAATGAGGCATTGGAGGCCCTTAATGCACGGTTTTCCAAGGCTACAGACAGAGACCTCTTCGGAAAAGGACAGGCTTACTGGACAACCTCAGAGACCAATGAGGAACAGGCGCGCAGGATAGAATTCTATGCGGGCGGCAACCTCTATCTCGGCAATGAAGAGAAAGATATGATGCGCAGAATCAGGCTTGTCCTTGTATTCTGAGTTTAAGGTTCCGGAAAGTACCCTTTCGGGCGGACTGCATGAATCCCTGCAGTCCGCCCGTTTCCGTCCCGGCCGAATGCCGGGAGAGTGTATCCATAAGACGGAGTCGTCAAACAAACATCACATGGATATAGCCAGCAGTCTGCGGCCCAGTTCGTGAGCTGCGGACTCAATCTTCTCCAGCTGCTTCTCGGATATATACTGGTCTCCTAACTTGTAATGTCTCATCAAGGAGGGAGATATACCTGCGAGCGCGGCGAACTTGGATACGTTGATGCAGTCAAACTGATTGAAGAAGGCCGACACATCGTATTTGTATTCAAATGTCAGATTCTTCAGTTCCTCAGGGACAGCTTCCCCGCTGTCAGAGTAACTGTCGATGACTTCCTTGTAGGCAGTAAGGAAGTCGGCTTTTGCGGTCTCCACGCTTATTCCGGAGCCGCTTATTACGGAATCTTTCAAATCAGGAGTATATACCCCGTATCCGTTCTCGTCTTTCTCAATAATAGCCAAAGTCTTTTTCATAATTATTCTTCCCCTATCTGTTTCAGCAATCTTTTCATCAGTCCCGGTCTTATCTCTTGTGACCAGTGCCGCTCTATGACTATCGAACCGCTCCGCCCTGGATGTCGGTAGATGTCGTGGTTGCCTCTGCTGCGGTAGCAGTACCACCCTTTGCTTCTTGCCAATTTCTCAAATTCATTCCATTTCATAGAACTCCGTTAGAGTTTGTTTGACAACGCAAGTATATCACAAAAATGTGAGTTATGCAAGATTAGCGTTAATTTTGTTAAAAAAACGGAACTGTGATGCCGGATTGCTTTGTTGGCATACTGTTAGACCTGTCGTCCCGTTTCCGTCCCGGCCGAATGCCGGGAGAGCCAGCTAAATTGCTGGCTCTCCGTGGATTGTTGGAATTTTTGTAGCGGAGAGAGGACTCGAACCTCTGACCTCCGGGTTATGAGCCCGACGAGCTACCAACTGCTCTACTCCGCGATATAAGTTTTCTTCTAAAGTTTCAATTGAACTGCAAAGATAGGAATGATATGCGAAAAATCCAAATTTTATTGCAGAAATTCCTCAATATTGTCTGCGAAGACTTTTTCCTGCGTCCCTTTTCTCATGTCTTTCAGTGAGATTTCATTCGAACGCATTTCCTCTTCACCTGCTATTGCTACATATCTTATCCCTTTCTTGTCGGCGTATTCAAACTGTTTGCGCAGTTTGCACTGCTCCGGGAAAATTTCGACCGCATGCCCGTTGCGCCTCAGCCGTGAGGCTATCGGGATAATGTACCGCAGGGAGCCTTCCATGTTGGCAAACATTATTTCCGTACAGGCCGAAGCGTTTGCGGGGAATTTGCCGAGAGCCTCCATTACATCGTAAATCCTGTCGGCACCGAAAGATATGCCTACGCCGGATGTGTCCTTCAGTCCGAAGATCCCCGTAAGGTTGTCATACCGTCCGCCGCCGCAGATGCTTCCTATCTGGAAGTCCTTGGCCTTTACTTCGAAGATGGAGCCGGTATAATAATTCAGCCCTCTTGCAAGCGACAGGTCCACCTTTATTTCCTGCTTTATGCCGGAGCATGCGATAAGGGACAGTATCTCGTCCATCTCCGCTATTCCCTGCAGCCCTGTCTGCGACCCTGCAAGCATTTGCCGCAGCGTGTCCAGTTTTTGCCTGTTCCCGCCTTCCAGCGTGATTATGGGGACAATTGCCGATATGCCCCTGTCATCAATTCCGTTTTCCCTGAGTTCGGCCACAACCTGGTCAAGGCCCGTTTTTTCTATTTTGTCGATAGCCGTGGTTATCCCGACAAGCCTGTCAGGATAGCCTGAGAGATCAGCTATGGCAGACAGTATCTTCCGGTTATTGATATGTATGCATACGTCAATGCCGAGGGAGGAAAATGCTTCATCGGCTATCTGAAGCAGTTCTATTTCATTCAGTATGGAATCGGTGCCGATTGCGTCTACATCGCACTGGTAGAATTCCCGGTAGCGGCCTTTCTGAGGCCTGTCCGCCCTCCATACGGGCTGGATCTGGTATCTTTTAAAAGGGAATACCAACTCGCCGCGATGCTGGACCACGTACCTTGCGAAGGGGACTGTCAGGTCATATCTCAGCCCTTTTTCGCATACTTTCAGCGAAACGGCATTGGACCCGCCGTCAAGGCATGCCTGGTCTACGTCCCTGAAGGCGTCGCCTGAATTCAGTATCTTGAAAAGCAGCCTGTCGCCTTCGTCCCCGTATTTGCCGAGCAGCGTGGAAAGGTTTTCCATTGCAGGAGTCTGTATCTGGCAGTAGCCGTATTTTCTGAATATGCGGCCGAGGGTATCGAAGATATAGTTCCTTTTCGACATCTCCTCAGGGCCGAAATCGCGGGTGCCTTTCGGTATGGATGGTTTCTGAAGCATATTGTACACTTTTGTGCAAAGTTAATTATATTTGCACACATGACAATTTTGGAAACAGGAATGGACGGCCTTCTCGTATTGGAGCCGAAGGTTTTCGGAGATGCGAGGGGATATTTTTTCGAGTCGTTTTCAGAGAGGGATTTCTCACGGCTTACCGGGCTGGACATTGCTTTTGTCCAGGATAATGAGTCCATGTCGGCTGCCGGAGTGCTCAGAGGCCTGCATTTTCAAAGACGGCCCCATGCGCAGGATAAGCTCGTAAGGGTTGTCAGGGGGGCTGTCTACGATGTGGCAGTGGACCTGAGGACCGGCTCTCCGACCTTCGGGCACTGGAAAGGGTTTGAACTGAGCGGGGAAAACAAGAGGGAACTGTTTATCCCGGCCGGTTTTGCCCACGGCTTCCTTTCCCTCGAGGACGATACTGTTTTCCAATATAAGTGCAGCTCTTACTATGAGCCTTCATCAGAAGGTTCGGTACGTTGGGACGACCCTTCAATCGGTATAGAATGGCCGTTGCAGGGGATGGAGTATATTGTATCGGCAAAAGACAGGTCGGCCCCTGTGCTGTCTGAGATACCGCTGTCCGGACTGTTCTGAGCGTGCCCTTATGCCGTCAGAATTTTCTGATGTACTTTGAAAGGCTTCTTTCCCATAGCGGGACCTTGACCCCGAATACGGATTTTATCATCGTCTTGTCCAGTACGGAATATCGCGGCCTGGCGGCAGGTGAGCCGTATTCCTCTGAAGTTATGCGTTTTACATCGCATTCAAGGTGTTTGAGGGAGATTATCTTCTCGGCGAAGTCAGCTCTGGAACAGCAACCCTCATTGCTGTAATGGAACACTTCCCCGTATCTTGTGAACCCGTCCAACTGCGGAATAATATGCAGGATTGCTTCAGCGAGATCGGCCGCGGCAGTGGGAGTGCCTTTCTGGTCTGCCACAATGTTCAGGAAATCTTCGGTCTCGGCAAGGTTTATCACTGTCCTTACGAAGTTTTTCCCGAAATGCGAATACAGCCAAGAGGTGCGTATGATAATGCCTTTGCAGCCTGACTTCTTTACTTCCGTTTCCCCGGCCAGTTTGGACTTCCCGTATTGCGAGAGAGGGCAGGGGGAATCGCTTTCGTGGTATGGGGTACGCTTTTCTCCATTAAAGACGAAATCGGTAGATATGTGGATCATTGTGAGTTCCCTCGATTTTGCCACTCCGGCGATGGCCCTCGGGCCTGCGGCATTTATCCTGAATGCCTCATCCGGCTCTTCCTCGGCCCTGTCGACATTGTTGTATGCGGCGCAGTTGATTATCTTCGTGATACCGTGGGATGAAACGAAACTGTCTACGGCTGCTGCATCGCATATGTCCAGTTCGTTCCTGTCCGTAAAGAAAAAATTGCCGTTTCCCCTGACGGCTTCCCTAAGTTCACTGCCCAGCTGTCCGGCTGCGCCTGTAACCAGAATGTTGTCCATAACTTTGAATTTATCGCGCAAAGATAGGGATTAGAAACCCTAAAAAAGCTATCTTTGTGCAAAATTTGTTACAATGGATTATAATACGCAGAGGGAAAAGCTTATCATGCCGGAATACGGCAGGCATATCCAGAAAATGATAGAGCATGTAAAAAGGATACCTGACAGGGAGAAGAGGAACGGGCAGATAAGGGCGGTGGTCTCAGTCATGAGTACCTTGAATCCCCAATTGAAGGAGCAGCCGGATTACAAGCATAAGTTGTGGGACCACGTACAGATTATAGCCGGTTTCGATATCGATATCGACTCGCCTTATCCTGTTCCGACCAAGGATGATCTCGTATCACCCCCGCAAAGGTTGCCCATGAGCAGAGGGCCTCTCAAGGCGGCCCATTACGGGCGGAATATACAGAACATGATAGGTGTCATAGCCGCAATGCCGGATGACCCGGCGCGGGACCAGATGATAAAGTCAATGGCCATGTACATGAGGCAGCAGTATCTGATATGGAATAAGGATACTGTTTCCGAAGAGACTATTTTCAACGATATAGAGAAACTTTCGGGCGGGCGCCTTACCGTCCCTCCCCACATCCATCTCGAAACCATATCCGATAAGGAGACCTTCAACCGTCCCGGACTTATGGTGCAGACCGTTATGCAGCCCTCGGGACAGGCTGGACGCAACCAGTTCCGCAAGCAGGGCAAGGGGAGCGGGAAAAAACATAACAAGAGGAAAAACAACAAGTGATTATGGCAAGGGGCGAGGTACGGAAAAAGAAGAAAGTGAAATCAGGAAAGAAGAGATGGGCGGCTGCCGTTGCGTTTTTCAACAATGGCACGGTCCGTTTTCTGTTAGGATCGGTATTAGCCCTTTTTGCACTTTATACCCTGGTCTGCCTGGTCTCCTATCTGTTTACCTG
>DVLA01000050.1 GCA_018715745.1 Candidatus Coprenecus stercoripullorum | reverse complement strand
CAAGTATATGCGGCGGAGCCGAATTGAGCAGAAGCCGAGAGCAATGCAAGCTCGCTTGCGATTGCCGAGGCGCAACAGCATAAATGACGAAGGGTCCTAATTTGTCACGAAAGATATCCGTTTGCATTCAGATATTGTATGGATTTGTTCGGATGGAAATATATATCGACCTTTGGCATTCAATACCCAAGAGTGTTTGTCCGGGATAGAGAATATTTTCATATCTTTGCGATACCGAGCAATCGGATTACATAGAAAGTGTTTTCTATGTCCTTGTAAGAAAAACGTGGTGTTTATTTTACAGTGAGAGGACAGCGGACAAACACTCTTTATCTTGTTTAGCTTTATGTGATCACTGCACCCTGTAGTGCATGATTATCATATCTACTCAAGTGTGGGGTATTGGATCGTTTATTCTCACATGGGTTTCACCACAACCTTCTTACAGATAGACGAAATCGACTCCACACTTTCTTTTTATGTACCCAAGCGGAATAGTCTTTATCGGGGTCGGAAAGACAGGATTTAATGTTTAACTTTTAAAACCAAATCAAGATGAAAAAGATTTCAATTATTGCGGCAATCGCTGCAACTTCACTGATGATTCTCTCCTCCTGCGGAGCCCCGAGACAGATTGTTGCTGATAGCCAACAGCAGCAACAGAGAAAACTGTTTGGAGAAACCCAGGAGATACCGTGCGCGGACTATGATACTGAGGAGTATTTTGCGGCGACAGGCACATATTATGGTTCGTCGAAAAATCTGTCCGCTCTTCAGACAGCAGCCTTGAACCATGCCCAGCAATTGGTACATAACAAACTCAGCCATGCTTATATCGGGGCCGTCGACAATTATTTCAGCGCCATAGGTACAAATGTCGGATCTGATGTGGACAACAAATTTGAGGGAGCAGGGACCCAGATTATAAATGATGTGGTAAATGAAACCGGCGCCACCTGTGTTCGTTTTGATGCATATCCGGATGAAAAAGGAAATGTAAACTGTTATGTAAGCGTCAGGGTTTCTAAGGAAGAGCTTGCTGACAGGATTACTGATTTCGTTTCAGAAGATGAGGAATTGAATATAAGATTTAAGGAACATGATTTCAGAGAAAGAATGAAAGAATCATTCAAGTTATATAAGGATAATCTATGATACGTTCTATCGCGTTGATAATAGGTATACTGCTTCCGACATTTATGTGGGGGCAGTATGCCAATTATAAGGATAAGCCGTCCTGGACAGACGGATTTTTTCAGGAAGAGCGTAATTCGTATATAGAGGTGGTTTCGGCATTCGGCTATGATGAGTCTTCGGCCAGAGACAAGGCGGCTTCCGTAGCCATATCAAGAAGGAGCCTTGCAACAGGGACAAAGGCGACTGTCCAGGTCAGAGGGAATACGATAATCGTGGACGGGAGCGACAATCTTACTGTAAAGTCCAGGATAATAGATGAATATTCCGAATATCATCCCGGAAAAGGATATCGGGTATATCTGCTTGTTCAGACAGCCAAAAATCCGTCATACGACTTCGAACCCGTGACATTCTCTGAAAAGTATCCGTTTTCTGCAAGAGTGTTCGTGCCGGGTATGGCTCAGATCCATAAGGGAAGCGTAGCCAAGGGGACTGCCTTCATCTGCGGCGAGGCACTGTTTGTGGGCGGCATTGTCACCGGAGAACTTTTAGCCCGGTCAAACTATAATAAAAGCCTCTCTACACACGATGCACGGTTGAAGGAGGCATATATCCGGAACGCCAACACTTGCAGGGTTGTCCGCGATGTCTCTATTGCCGGGGCCGCTGTAGTCTATCTCTGGAGCCTTATAGACGGTATCGCTGCAAAGGGCAAGAGACATGTAGTAGTCGGAGATCTCGGAGTGTCGCTCAACCCGTATGCGGACTATTATTCAACGGGCCTTGCCTTGAATATCAAGTTTTGAGTGCGTACACAAATGAAAAGGATTATAGTTTTCTGTATTCTGGCGATTATGGCATGCTCATGCGGCAAAGGGTATGAATATGATATTTTTGGCGCTATAAACGGCGTTGTCATAGATGCAGATACACAGGAGCCGTTGAACGGCGCCACTGTCAATCTCAGCCCTTCGGGGAAGACGGTCATAACCGGTGGGGATGGAATATTCCGGTTTGAGGATCTTGAATCCATGCAATATACTGTTACAGTACAGAAATCTGGATATGACACGGACAGAAGGACGGTAAATGTCGGGGCCGGTGAAACGGCCGAAATAACAATAATGATGTTAAAACTCTGATATGTATGAAAGCTATGCATTATATTGGACTGTCGGTATTGACTGTACTGGCTACTGTCTGTAGCGGTTGTGCGGACACAGGCATTGTAACGGAGTCGGGCGGCATATACGGTACCGTGACCGATTTTGCGACGGGCGAGCCGGTAATGGATGCGGCAGTACAGCTCCGTCCCGGAGGAGAAACGACTCTGACAGGCAGTGACGGCCGTTATGAGTTCATAGATCTGGATAGAGGCGATTATTCTATAACCGTATCCAAGGCGGAGTATACAGACCTTGTGGATGATTATGTCATTACGGTAGATACGAAAATGATGCGCAGGGATGTGCAGATAAAGAAGATACCGGCATATCTCCAGGTTGTTGACAATGACTTGAATCCGATAACATTCCTGGATTTCGGGACGGATGCCACATCCATGCAGTTCGTAATCTTCAACAGCGGCCCGGTCAGTCTCGAATGCGAGATAGTCCATTCATGCGCTTGGATTTCGGATATAACCGAGGTCAGCAATCCGATAGCATCAGGAGCTACATGCCCAGTGGTAATTACCATCGACCGTTCCAGATTGGCGGCCGGAGTCAATACGGACTATGTCCACGTTACTTCAAACAATGGCAACAAGCAGATAGAAATCTCTGCAGTCGGGAAAACTGTAATCCCCGAAGTTGTGACTTTGCCCGTGACAAATACAGACGGTTCGGTCACACCGTGGTGCAATACATTCCATGCAGAAATCGCTAAAGTCGGGAATCCCCCTTATTATCAGCGGGGCTTCTGTTTCTCTGATATAAATGATATGCCTGCTGAAGATGATAATTGTGTGACAGTATCAGGAACGGAAGGGAATACCTACTCCTATACGTACTGGGATTTTCCCCCTGTGACGGCAAGATATTATGTCCGGGCATGGTTGAAATACGGTGACGGTCAGATCGTATACGGCAATGTTCAATCATTTGTATACAATGACGTATTATAAGTTGTTTATACTGGGGGCATTGTTCTGTATGGTCTCTTGCGAGCGCAGCGGGGTTGCAGTTGAAACCGCAACCCTGACAGGTACGATAGAGGTCCTTTACGGCGGAATCCCGAATGCTGTCAAAGTGGTTCTATCTGATGCTGACGGTAATAGCGAAGACGTAGCATTTTCCGGAAACGATGGAAGTTTCGTATTCGAGAATATAAAACCGGGCTATTATTATATTACCTTTTATAAGGACGGATACGACTGGATATGGACAGATCTTGGTGTAAATGACGTGATTACTTCAGAGACGCCGGACAAGCGTATAAAACTTGAACCCGGAGAAACAAAAGACCTGAAAGTGCTCATGCGCGGTAAAAGTGAAGAGGCCCTTGTCATTCTTGATACAGAGGGAAACCCTGTTGACAGAATTCATTTTGACAGAGGTACTGCAAGCATTTCTTTCCAGCTGTATAATGGCTATGGGGAGGAAATGTATTGGTCCATAAACGCAGATAACTGCTATTATGCAGATAATATGAATTTTATTTTCTGGTTCAAATCCATCAGCAAGGAAGATGGCGTGTTGCTTCCCGGTGAAAGCGCGGCTGTCGTATGTATTATAGACAAGCGGATATACGAATACCGACCGTCAGGTTCTTCGCATCTTATAATTTACGGAGGAATGCTTTCGCGTATGGAATTACCTTTATCGTATGATTGATAATATATTAAAATAATGCAAAATCAAATGAAACGATTAGTTTTTCTTATTATGGCCTTTTTCTGCCTGTCAGGCTATCTTATGGCGCAGGGGGAGAGGCTTAAGGTAGCCGTTTATGTAACCGGCGATGTCGATGACAGTTATAAAAAGGTAATCGGATCCAAGATGGTATCGGCAATTACCGCCTCCCAGGGCTATACGGCGGTCGAGAGGACGGCCGATTTTCTAGCTGCGCTTTCACAGGAACATGATTATCAGGCTTCCGGAGCCGTCAATGACAGCCAGATAGTTAAACTCGGGCAAAGATTCGGAGTCCGCTATGTGGTAGTGGCGGATGTCACCGAAATCTTCGGTTCCATGTTTATTTCCGCCCGCATGATAAATGTCTCTACCGGCCTGATTACCGCTTCGTCCGAATCCAGCAGGACAATAGATACATTGGAAGGCCTTATGTCATTATCCGAGGAAGTGGCGGAAGCCCTCCTCGGAACGCTTGCCCATAAGGGAGGTACAGGTAAGACGGGGAATCACGAGTGGGTCGACCTCGGCCTCAGCGTCAGGTGGGCTACCTGCAATCTGGGGGCGACCGCCCCTTATCAGTACGGCAACTATTATGCCTGGGGAGAGACGTCGACCAAGTCGAGCTATACGGAAAACAACAGCCGTACCTATGAAGTAAATCTCGGAGAAATAGCCGGTGTCCCCGGTTATGACCCGGCCCGGGCTGCCTGGGGCAGCGAATGGCGTCTTCCGACAGCGCAGGAGTTGCAGGAACTGGTGGACAGGTGTGTATGGGAATGGACCAGCCAAGGGGCTCATTATGGGTGCAAGGTGACCGGGCCTAACGGCAACAGCATCTTTCTGCCTGCCGCAGGTCACAGTTATGAGTCCTCGCTCTACAACGTTGGGGGTTACGGCAACTATTGGAGTTCTACGCCCTTCGAGAGTGGCCCGCAGAGTGCTGGTAACCTTTACTTCGATAGCGATAGCTACGGCGTCTACTGGAACTACCGTTACTTCGGGATGAGTGTCCGGCCCGTTTCAGACAAATAGCGCAAGTGTGTCGGATTTATTTGATTTATTCCCGCATGACATTCCGAGCCATGCGGGCAGCTCGCGAAGCGAGCCAAATTTTGGATTATGGCTACTTATGTGGATATTGTGAAATTCGAATCGGAAGCGCCTGCCGATACGATAAGGCTGGTAAGGTCCGGAGAATTTTACAGAGCGTATAATCATTCAGCATGGCTTTTTCAGACCTGTATCACAAAGTATAAGGTGATGAGGAAATATGTGAAGGCGTTGAAAAGTGACATATATTATATCGGTTTTCCGGAAATATGCGCGGATATGAAAGATTATGGAATGGTTTCTGAAAACGTATTCTCTTTACGAGAGATGTCCAATAGTGCAAATATAGGAATATATGACCGTAAAGTCCGTCACCTTTTTACCCCATTGCCCGCCATGTTTTTGTAGTTTATTCGCAATACGATGATATTCATAATATTACAAGGTGTAAACATCTCTCGTAAAGAGATGTCGGGAATTTTACTATGGGAGACTTCATGACTACATACCACGGTTGTGCATGGACATAACCGTGGTATGTGTTTAATGTGTTCACTTGCTCCCTCTGGCTTGCAGGGTATAATTGCCATTTTTGGTTGGCAATATCTTTATAATTTGTTAAAATTCTGCAATATATAGAAATTAGATGAAACGCGTTTCATCTAATGAGTGATAATCAAAAAATAAGGAGACGCCAGCGTTGTCCGAAATGCGGGTCGCTGGATGTAATCAAATGGGGAGTGCGTGACGGCGCACAGAGATTCAAGTGCAGGAATTGCAAATATCTGTTTTCATCCCGGAGAAAAGACATCTCGAAATCTAACCGGTTTCCATGGTTCAGGAAATGGGTGTCAGGAAGGATGACAATCGAAGAGATTTCAAAAGCCAGCGGCTACAGCAGCAGACAGCTTCATCGGTGGTTTGATGAATATCTGGACGAGTACCCTACATGGACGATAAAAACAACTACACCGGTCTATCTGCTTATAGACGGGACATATTATTCAGACAATCATTGTCTTATTGTATATAGGGCGGAAAACATAAGGCGAACTCTGTTCTACCGTTTTACCAGGGCAGAGGATGATGACGAGATAGCATCAGACCTGGTGAACATCAGATCAATGGGCTATAAAGTCATCGGCATCACTACTGACGGAGGAGACAATATAGTCAGAGGGGTCGAGTATGTATATCCGGATGTTCACAGACAGCGGTGTGTGGTTCATGTCCAGAGGGAGTGCCTGAACAGCATCACGCTCCATCCCAGGTCGCCGGAAGCAAGACTGCTCAGAAATCTTGTAATGAAACTCAACGATGTAAGAAGCACGAACGATAAGTTGTACTGGTTGAGCATGTATCGCAAATGGGCCGAAGACAATGCGGAGTACGCCTGTGAAAAAGGTGTAATACACAACACCGGTCAGACATATTTCATCCGCAATGACCTCAGGAAGGCATATATACACCTCAGAAGGGCAATACCCAATCTGTTTCAATATATTGACAACCCAGGACTGCCAAGAACAACCAATTCGCTGGAAGCGTTCTTCGGACATATCAAAGACCAACTTAGACTTCATCGTGGCCTTTCGGAAACCCGCGTGGACAACTTCATAAAATGGTATCTGTACTTCAATGATGAAAGGAAAAGGAACAAATGATATGGTATCCTCAAAAGCCAATTGGTTGGTGGTTTGCATTGCATACCACCAACCAATTTTGTCATTGTCACCAACCAAAAATGGCAATTATACCGCTTGCAGTTTATTTTTATATTAACGGAACAAATCAAGTGCAATATGAAGAATATTTATTTAAAAGCATTTTTAAAAACCGTGGCATGGATGTTTTCGGCAGTGCTTGTTTTTACCTTCTGTACTACCAGTACTACAGGTGAGCTTAACGGCCACGAGTGGGTCGACCTCGGACTTAGCGTCAGGTGGGCCGCCTGCAATGTAGGTGCCTCTATTCCTTCAGAGTGCGGTGACTACTATGCCTGGGGGGAGGTTGAGACCAAGTCGAAATATGAAAACAGCAAAATAATCGTCAAATGGGAATATATTGGGACCAACTCGGAATATACAGAAGAAAATAGCCTTACATATGGTGTAGAGCTGGGTGATATCTCCGGCAATCCTCAGTATGATGCGGCCACGGCCAACTGGGGCGAAGGCTGGCGCATGCCTACTAAAGATGAGTATAGAGAACTATTACATGAGTGCGATTGGGAATGGACGTCCCTCGACGGCATGCTCGGCTGTAAGGTGACCGGACCAAACGGCAATAGCATCTTTCTGCCTGCCGCAGGTGACCGCTATGAGTCCTCGCTCAGCGGCGTTGGGGAGGGCGGCGGCTATTGGAGTTCTACGCCCTACGAGAGTGGCGCCCAGGGCGCTTATGCCCTTGGCTTCGATAGCGGCGGCTACTACGTGGGCTGGTGCAGCCGTTACTACGGGGGTAGTGTCCGTCCCGTTTCAGACAAATAGCGCAAGCGTGTCGGATTTATTTGATTTATTCCCGCATGGCTTTTCCAGACCTGTATCGCAAAGAATAAGGTTATGAGGGAAAAAGACAAAAGTAGCTCTTATACCGCAAATTAAAAGTGTGAAACGCCGCAAAAACGCAGGATGCGTTGGGTGGTAAAAAGAGAATTGCTACTTTTGAAAGGTGAAATACCCGGACTTATTGATGAATGGCAAGATGCACCAATACTTTGGGATGCTATAAGAACCACAGTTGACCAAAGGAGGCTTAAGGGTCAGTTTATTCTTACCGGTTCTACCGTTATAAAGAAAAAGAACGAAAAGGATACTCCAGAGGAGGAAAGAAGGATGCAAACAGGAACCGGTAGAATCTCCACAATGACAATGTATCCAATGAGTCTGTATGAGTCGACAGAGTCTTCAGGCGAAATATCTTTTTTTGAGTTGTTTGATAATAAAGATTTAGATATTGACGATGTGCAACGTAACCCAGAGTTGGCCAGACTGATATTACGTTCTTATGCTCGAAATTTATGCACATTGGCAAAGAAATCCGCAATGTTGGAAGATGTAAAAGCGGAAATGGAAACAACAGCGCAATCCACTTTCGATGAGTATGTTGATGCATTAAAATGCATCTTCGAGAGCCAGACCTTCTCATTGTATTGACTGGAGGTGAAATTGCCTATACTCGTGAAGATGGTGTTAAGATAATTCCTCTTGGCTGTCTTAAGGATTAAAGTAATTGGTCCGTAAAACTTTTACAATCGATTTGAATTATGATGCACGAGGCATTGCTATACTTGCCTTACTTGTTGATTGGAATAGCGGAGTGCATATTATCATAGTTTGCATTGTTCTCGGCTTCTGCGGAATTCGGCTTCGCCGCATATACTTGTGCGCCTCGGTAATTGCAAACAAGTTTGCATTACTCTCGGCTTCTGCGTATATTTACCTTCGGTATTTATACTGTTGCGCCTCGGCAATGAAATTTGAACAAGTTCAATTTGCATTGCTCTCGGCTTCTGCGTATATTTGCAAGCAGAGAAATGAAATTAGGTTTAATTTAATATCTGTAAATATGAGTAAAGTAAGACTTGGTATCAATGGGTTCGGCCGTATCGGGAGAATGGTGTTCCGTGCAGCCTATGAGAATTTCCGCGATGACATACAGATAGTCGGCATAAACGACCTTCTGGATCCGGATTATCTTGCATATATGCTCAAGTATGATTCCGTGCACGGTCCGTTCAAGGGCAATGTAACTATGGAGGACGGCCATCTTGTAATTGACGGGGAGAAGATAAGGCTGACTTCGGAGATGGACCCGGCAAACCTCAGGTGGAACGAGGTAGGGGCCGACGTAGTAGTCGAGTCTACAGGCCTTTTCCTTACAGACGAGAAGGCCCGCAAGCACATTCAGGCCGGTGCCCGCAAAGTCATAATGTCGGCGCCTTCGAAAGACGATACCCCTATGTTCGTATTCGGTGTAAATCATGAGAAGTACAACGGTCAGGACATAATTTCCAATGCGTCCTGCACGACCAACTGCCTTGCCCCGCTTGCGATGGTCATAAACGAGAAGTTCGGCATCAAGAGGGGGCTTATGACTACGGTGCATGCGGCGACAGCGACACAGAAGACGGTAGACGGCCCTTCCAAGAAGGACTGGAGAGGCGGGCGCGGTATTCTGGAAAACATTATACCTTCGTCGACCGGTGCAGCCAAGGCTGTAGGCAAAGTGCTTCCTGAACTTAACGGCAAGCTTACGGGAATGTCTTTCCGCGTTCCGACTTCCGACGTGTCTGTAGTCGATCTTACTGTAGAACTGGAGAAGGCCACTTCCTATGATGATATATGCGCAGCCCTGAAAGAGGCTTCTGAGGGCAGGCTCAAAGGCATACTCGGATATACCGACGAGGCTGTCGTATCTACGGATTTCCGCTCGGATGCGCGTACCTCCATTTTCGATGCAAAGGCCGGTATACAGCTGGACCCTACATTCGTGAAACTCGTGTCATGGTATGACAACGAATGGGGTTATTCCAACAAGGTTGTAGAGATGGCAAGGCATATATGCAAGTAATAATATAGCAGTAATATTGATGATCGGGCCGGGCATGCAGTCCGGCTCTTTTCATGCTGTAGGCGCAGAAATCGAAATTTATATGTAAGTTTGCGACAAAAACATTTTAAATGAAGAAAATCAATCCCGGGATAAGATCCAAAGTAATGCTGGCGTCGGTGGTGATAGGTTTCATGCTTTTCCTGTCGGGCCTTATGGCATTTTTTGAGTTCTGGAGGATGAACAGGTATGTGTCGGAGATGATTTCCAACAATATATCCAGCGTCAACGCATCCCGCAACCTGCTCAATGCGTGCGATGCCTACCACGGGGTGATTTCGTACAGCATAAGTTCCGACCAGACTGGCGAGATACCGAGCCGCCTTTCATCTGGCATGTTCGAGTCCGGCCTGGATGACATATATTCGACCTTTACTACCGGGAAGGAAAGGGTCATGGCCGACTCCGTGCGTTATGCGTATTCGGCCTATATGCAGGTGGCGATGGAGATCCAGGATGTGTGGTACCAGGGTATGGAACTCAGGAAAAACTGGTATTTCGACAGGCTTCAGACAGTATATGAGAAACTCAGGGGATATATCCAGAGCCTGGCCGTAGTCTCCCAGAATGCCCTGACAGACAACTACGATAATCTGAGAGACAGCTATTACCGTTCCATAATGCCGGTGATAGTGTCCATATCTGCCGGGATACTCCTGATAGTCCTGTTCAACTATTTCCTGAACCTTTTCCTGATAACGCCCGTACTGAAAATGAACAGGGGGCTCAGGGAATACAGGGAATACGGGAAGGCCTATGATGTCACATTCGACTACGGCGGGGATCAGATTCAGGAGATGAACACCCTTGTCAAGGATATCACGGAAGAACATAAAGCGAACCAGAGGTAATGAATATCAAGGCGGTAGTGAGGTATATAGGTATGGCATTGCTGTTCAATGCCCTGTTTATGTTCCTGTCCGTACTGGTATCGGTGCTCAATGATTTCGATTCGGCCTTTTCTCCCTTGCTGCTCAGCGCTGTCATTACGGCAATGGTCGGGGGCTTCCCGTTGATTTTCGTCAGGAAAAGCGAAAACCTGAATATGGCGGAAGGTTTTTTAGTAACGGCCCTGGCGTGGGTGCTGTGCTGCGTATTCGACATGCTGCCGTATGTCCTTTGGGGAGGTGTCTTCAGCCTTTCCAATGCCTGGTATGAGTCCGTGTCCGGGCTTACCACTACCGGAGGTACTATTCTCGCCGATGTGGAATCACTGCCCAAAAGTCTGATATTCTGGAGATCATCCACTCACTTCATAGGCGGTATCGGAGTCGTTGTCTTTGTCTTGCTGGTACTGCCTACGGTCAGCTCCTTCGGCCTGAAAATATCCAAGATGCAGATTTCCTCTCTGTCCATGGACAATTACAGGTACAAGTCGAGGGATACCGTAAAGGTCATAATGCTTACATATTTTGGCATAACCCTTCTTTCGTTCGTGTTTCTGCTCCTTGCCGGCATGAATGCCTTCGATGCGGTAAACCATGCCATGTCAATAGTCTCTACGGGAGGTTTCAGTACGAAGAACCTTTCCATAATGCACTATGACTCTTTTCCCATAGAGCTGGTGTGCAATGTGTTCATGTTCATTTCCGCCTTGCATTTCGGACTCATATATGCCTTCTTTGTAGACCGCTCCACGAAACTCTTCCGCTCCCCGGTTACCATATATTATACCGGTTATGTGATTGTAGCTTCGCTTTTCGTGGCTTTAAGCCTCAAGTTCGGGGAAGATCCAGTGCCATGGGGGAAAGCATTGAGGGATTCGTTTTTCCAGGTAATATCGCTTAGCAGTACAACCGGCTTCGCTACTGCAGACACTTCGCGCTGGCCCTTGTTCGCCATACTCATTCTTGTTTTTACCACATTGCAGGGAGCCTGTTCCGGATCTACTGCCGGAGGTATAAAGACTGACAGGATTCTTATCTTTTTCAAGGCAATAAAGGCCCAGATCGTGAAACAGCTGCATCCGCAGGCTGTTGTCCGGGTAAAATCAGGGAACAGCATAATAGACGAGTCCACGGTGAGTTCGGTGGCCCTATTCATAGTCCTGTATCTGCTGATAGTTTTTGTAATCGGTCTTATGCTTTCACTCACCGGACTTGATTTCGTGGACAGCATGTCCGCGTCCATGGCTGCCATGTCCAACTGCGGCCCCGGATTCGGCAATTGCAATTCGTTGGCCAATTACGATTTCTTCACCCCTTTCGGCAAGTTCCTTCTCGGTGTGGAAATGCTGCTGGGACGTCTGGAGATATACGGTTTTTTAGTTCTGCTTATATTAAGGAAACGTTAGGATGCCGTTGTCCGATTTTTTCTACCGGAAAGTGCTCGACTCTTTCCCTTTCCCGCCTACAGGCTGTCAGGATAATCTGTTCAGGACATTTTCGTATTTTCTGTACGGTACGGACTGTGACATACTCGTTATAAACGGATATGCCGGGACCGGAAAGACCTCCGCGATTGCGGCCGTTGTCTCGGCGATGAAAAGTCTCGGGATGCGTTTCAGGCTGATGGCCCCGACCGGACGCGCGGCAAAAGTCCTCGCCAACTATACCGGGGAGCCCTCCCTGACCATTCACAAGCAGATATACAGGCAGAAATCGATAGATAACGGATTCGGGGTATTCACTCTCGACATGAACAAGGATTCCGATACGTGCTACATCGTAGATGAAGCCTCGCTTATTACCGTAAGTGCCAATGGCGGTGTGTTCGGTTCCGGTGACCTGCTGGACGACATGGTTTCCTATGTAAGGTCGGGGCGGGGAAACAGACTGGTCATAATAGGGGATGATGCGCAGCTGCCTCCGGTTTCCCTTGACAGAAGCCCCGCCTTGGACATATCATATCTTGAGACCTACGGCAAGGTGCTTTCAGTCACTTTGGAAACAGTCGTAAGACAGGAAGCCGGCTCGGGCATACTCCATAATGCCACAGTACTGAGGAAGATGATAGTGGAGGGCGAGACGGGCAGGCTGCCCGGGCTCGGGATTTCCGGTTTTGATGACGTGGAGAGCATTTCGTCCGCCTCTTTGACAGAGGCGCTTGAAGATGCCATGGCCGAATACGGCCCGGACGGGACAGTCGTCCTCTGCCGCTCAAACAGGAGGGCAAACAGGTACAATGCCGGGATACGCTCGAGGATACTCGGCAGGGAGGAGGAACTTGTCAGGGGGGACAAGCTGATGATAGTAAAGAACTGCTATCAGTTCCTTGAAAGTGTGGATGGTCTGGACTTCATAGCCAACGGGGATATTGCCGAGATATTGAAGGTGAGCCGCTATGAACAGAGGTACGGTCTCCGTTTTGCCGAAGCGCTTCTTTCTTTCCACGATTACGGCGATGTTGAGATCAAGGCCAAAATCATACTCGATACCCTCGCCTCCGAATCGGCTTCCCTTACTCCGGAGCAGCAGGCTGCCCTCTATGAGGGTGTCTATGCGGATTATGACGGTATAAGTACGAAGCGCAAGAGAAATGCCGCAGTAAGGGAGGACGTATACTATAACGCTCTGCAGATAAAATACGCCTCAGCGATTACCTGTCACAAATCGCAGGGCGGGCAGTGGGATGCCGTATTCATTGACAATCCGTTCTGGAAAGAAGATATCTCCCTTGAGGATCTGAAATGGCTTTATACGGCCATAACACGGGCTGTACGTAAGGTGTATTTCGTCAATTTCAGGGAAGGGCTCTTCTTATGACCTCGCATGCAACAAGCAGTCTTTCCCCGTTCTGCGCAGTAGTCCCGAAGATGTGCAGGGTGTCGCTTTCTGCCGTATCCAGCAGTTTTTTCAGTCCGGCGGAACCGAGCGGGAAATTCCTGGCGGTAACCGATGCCTTTCCGTATTTTTTACGTAAATCAGCGGCATTCCTCTTGTTGAATCTCCTGCATTCGATGATTCTGTAGGTTTTCCCCGGGAAGTTGTCCATACGCCTGTCGCTTACGTACAGATGGGTGTTTACGGCTATTTTGGCGATCCCGTATGTATTGGCTA
>DVLA01000049.1 GCA_018715745.1 Candidatus Coprenecus stercoripullorum | reverse complement strand
GTTCAGAACGTCGTGAGACAGTTCGGTCTCTATCTGTTGTGGGCGCAGGAGACTTGCGGAGTCCTGTCCTTAGTACGAGAGGACCGGGATGGACGCACCTCTGGTTTACCGGTTGTGGCGCCGAGCTGCACCGCCGGGTATCCAAGTGCGGACGGGATAAGCGCTGAAAGCATCTAAGCGCGAAGCCCTCTCCAAGATTAGGTCTCCCTGAGGGTCGTCGTAGACTACGACGTCGATAGGCCGCAGGTGTAAAGGCAGTGATGTCAAAGCCGAGCGGTACTAATAGCCCGAGACTTCCCGAACGCTTTTTAATAGCGTAATATACGTCGTCTATCTCTCTCTTTATATAGAATATGGGTGTCATCGAGTTGGCACCTGTTGAAATATGGTGGCTATGACAGCGTGGACCCACCTCTAACCATACCGAACAGAGAAGTTAAACGCGCCCGTGCCGATGGTACTGCCTCACAAGGGTGGGAGAGTAGGTAGCCGCCGCCCATAGGCCCGGAAGGAAACCTTCCGGGCTTTTTTATTTGTCTGAACCGGCATGTCACTCTCCACCCATCACAATTGATTCTCAGAATGCTGCTATGAAAAAGAACGGTTCTTCATTGTTGTTGACTTCCGTTATATTTAACGATACTTTTTTGTTTTCGTTGCTTACAAGGCTCGGGTCAGCCAGTGTGCAGTACATATAGTATGCTCCCGGGATATTGCCTTCATCCACATGTTCTATCAGGGTAGTCCATATAGCCATTTGGGTGGGCGCATGCTCGAAAAGGAAGTCCTTGTACCTGTCGCTTGATTTCCTGTTGAACGGGATAGGTTCTGCAAGTCCCTTCTGGAACAGCGGCCATATTTTGTCATTCAGTCTGTATATGTTGGATTCTTCCCAGATGTTGAGTTTGTTCATTTCTCCATTCAGCATTTCGGAAGGGTTTTTATCGTCATCGCCCAGCAGAAGGTAGAGCTCTTTTGCGCTCGGATAGAACCATCCGCTCGTGGAAGGAGGCAGCAGGTAAGTCCCTTCTATCCTTTCAAGATGCGCAATCGGAATAATCTGGGTATGTTTCCATGCCTGTATATCCTTGCATGCCTGGTTGAAAGTCTTGTAGAACCTGGTATCCTGGTAACCGGTCGCCTTATCGAGCCTTGTGACGTCAGCTACGGCAGTTGATTCGAATTGCGGACAGTTTTCCTGTCTCCATAAATCGATATTCCCCTTGTATTTGCTGAAGAAAGACTCTTCGTCGGTGTACCCGAACCCGAACTCGAATGCGTAGAGGTCCTGGAACATGGTATTGGCAAAAGTGGCTACCCCGTCAATATATTCCTTTTTGTCCGGATCCCAATGTAGTCCGTAGATGCACAGATTCGAGTCGCATTTCTCGTTCCATGTTACTATGTCTTCGAATTTGTCGTCACTTTTGGTAATGATATCCAGGCACATTATGAGCCCGTGGGTGCATTCGGGATGTTCCTGTGCCAGGAGCTTGTCATCTGCGGCAGGGTTGCCGGTCCAGAAAACGAGCCCTACGCAGGTCTTGCTCTCGTCAAGTTCCGTGGACCATGTACCGTCGCTGTAGAAATAGTCCCCGAATTCCGGAGCGTCGATTACGGTTACAGGAATGGCGTCCTTCGTGTCAGTACCCTTGATAACGGCCGTAATCTCCGCCTGCCCTGGCCCGATGACTTCTGCATTGCCGTCGCTGTCGACAATAACTACGTCAGTGTCTGATGAAGACCATTCTACAGTGCATTCGGTGTCTTCCGGGGAAACGGATGCTGTAAGCGCCGCAATATCTCCTGCGACCATCTCGAGACTTTCAGGGGTGATGTTTATTGTCTGTTCAGCAACTGTTATGGTGCATGTGGCGCTGCCGCTGCCGCCTGACAACGTGGCCGTGATGACGGCTTCCCCGACGGATACCCCCGTTACCGACCCGTCAGGGGTGACTGTTGCGACGCTTTCGTTGCCGCTGGACCATATGACAATGGAATCAGTTGCGTTATCTGGAGTTATTACGGCATTGAGCCGGATATGCTCCCCTATAATCAGAGATGCTTCAACAGGATCAATACTCATGCTTTCAACTTTGATTGTCCTTTCTTCCCGGGTGCATGACACGGTAAGGAAAATAGCGGCCAATATGGCTGCCGCCGTACATGATGTTATGGATTTTCATGGCAAACCTACAGAATGCAACCTTGTTACGAAAATATATCTTCTACGTTTGCTTTAAATTTTATGCAGGCATATAAATTTGCAGTATCCGGACATTTATAAAAAAAGAGCGGCCATCCGGCCGCTCTTGCGCCTCAACCGAAGTTGAGAAAAATTATGAGTGTTGAGCGCTGTCTGATTTATTTCGCCTCGGCAGTTTATTTTAAATTTCATTTACAATCACGCTGCGTCTCGGCATTGTCTGAACAAGTTCCGCCACTGCACTCGGCTTGCAGTTTATTTTATTTCCAAAGAGTAATTGCTTACCTGCAGTTTCTGGAAGGTTACCGTGCCGTCATTGGAAATGTCGACACCTGCCCCTATCAGATAATATCTGTCGGCAGGCAGATTGTTTATTACATTGCCATAATGTCCGAAATGGTAGACTGACTCGATATATTCGGCAAAGGTGCCTGAAAAGCCGGCTTCATCTGCTTCAAGACGGTAGTATTCCTCTATATTGCCTGCGTACCGGGCATATTCTTCATCCGAGACAAGCGAGCATACGTAAGGAGTGGCCCTACTTGCCGGGTCGGCCATGACAAACATGGCTGTCCCTCCGTTTGTAACCGACATCTGGAGGTCTATGACAAGATAGTCCGGAGCAGTTCCCTCGGTGATAAGGTCGCCTTTGAACAACTGGGGAGTAAAGAACATGACATCGTTTGAAAGAATCTCCACGCCGACCGCAAAGAATATATAGGGCGTGCCTGGCGTAAGGTTGTCGAAGACCACATCGACTTCAGGTCCGACGGAGGCGAACTGTTTCATGTATGTGTCGATGCTGATACCTACGTTTTCGCAGACATCCCGTATGTACTGCGTCAGGTCATCCTTATAGTAGGCGTACTCTGACGCGGAGATGACATTGTAGTAATAGTACGCTCCGTCATCGGAAGGGTATATGGATACTTCTATTTCCGTTTCGCCGAGGACTCTTGCCTGCATCTCGAACGTAAGGTTTTCTCCAACGGCGGCTTCGGGGGTATGTATGTCATGTCTTAGGACTTCCGTAGTAGGCATGTCCCGATCCCAGCCGAAAACAAGGAGAGAATAATAGTTGTCCGGCTTTATTCCCTGTTCATAAAGCGCTATGCTGTTTCCCGTAAATATTTCCACATTGTCAGGATTCATGCTGTTGTAGACAAAAAGACGGAGGTCCTCATCGGAATACCGGTCGATATCTTCCGTATCTACGAGTATGAATGTGTAGGGGTCGCTGTTGGAAGGGACAATTTCACAGTATATACTGTTGTAGGATATTTCTTCACTGGCGATGGTGAAAGTATTGTCGGACTGCAGCATGTCGGCCGTTGTGGCCTCCGCGTACTCTACGGCTGTCGTAATGTTGAATGATTCATCTATCCCGGCAACGAGGACATAATATGTCGAACCGTACTTGAGATTCTTGAAAGTGTCTTCGAAATCCCCCTGCATCCTGATCTGGTCGAAGCTGATGCCGTAGGCGAGAAAGTCGCTCATCATGGTCGAGAACGCCAGTTCGGGATCCTTGCCGGAAATCTCGAACAGTTCTTCGGTAAATACCTCAAGATGATATATGAGGTTTTTGTCTTCAGGGGATGCGGATACGTGCAGGGTGTTTTCTTCCGCTTCTACCACAAGGTTGAATATGCTGTTATTCTCAAGCTCTACTTCTATTTCCGCCCATTCGGAACTCAATGCTAGGGTAGTAGATACGGCTCTGACACGTACGGTGTATGTCGTTCCGGCAGTCAGTCCCGACATTGAAATAAAGGTGTCGTGCGTACCGCCTTCCATGCCGTTACATTCGTACTCGTATGATTCCGCCCCGTTGACCGCATTCCATGTAACCGTAAATGACGATGACGTCCGGTTGTGGATGGAAAGGACAGGGGCGTCAAGCGAGTCTATCTGTTTTTCATCCGGTTTGCATGAAAGAATACCGCAGATGCATGCAATTGTCAGAATGATTGTCTTTAATCTCATTTTATGCCAATATTAGATGATATGTTACTGTTCGGGTGTTGTCAGTATTTCGTCGTGTATATAGGAATCATAGAAGACGACGTCGTCCCCGTTTATGTCTACGCCGGCAGCCCATATTATATACGAAGTGCCAGGCTGTATGTCATAGTCCCAATTGTCGAAGATGATGTCCTTCTTTCCTATGCCCACGAACATTTCCATATACATGGATACGGGTATGCCGAATGTGTCGCATATGTCGCGTATGTATTGCGGCAGGTCTTCCTTGTATTGTTCGTATACGTCCGTAGTGACAGGGAAACAGATATACTGGGCCGACGGGTCTGACGGTTCGATGACCGCATGGATCTCATAAGGCCCTATGACTTCTGCCGAAATGTCGAATGTCAGGCCTTCCCCGCTTGTCGCCTTTTCCGTACGGAAAGTCTTTTTCGTTATTTCCGTAGAGGGAACTCCGTTCCAGCCGAATACGAGAACAGTATGTTCGGTATCCGGCGAGAGTGTCCCTTCCTTGTAGGTCATGGACATTGCCTGGGTGAAGATATTGCCGTCCTCGATATGAGGTGCGTAGACGGCCCTTAGCAGATAAACCAGGTCATCATCAGTGTAACCTGCAATATCTTCGCTCTCAACGAGCACCATGGAGAAAGGGTCGCTGTTGGACGGCGTAATATAGACCACGGCCGAGGATGAGGTTATGTCTTCTACAGATACGGAAAAGGTGTTGTCCGAGGGGGGCACGTCGCCAGCGTAGAACTGCGCTTCGGTTACATCCGTTATCCTGTTGAGCTGTCCGTCAATACCTGCCACCAGGACATATGTGGTCTCTTCATAGCTGCACTGGACGGTGAAACTGTCCGTACCACGGGAGGCAATCATTCCCAGCGTCTGGCTCCCGAAGATATTTATGTATGACTGGAGGGCGTTTGTCCATACATCGGTGGCGTTCCCGCCCATCTCCTCATACTGTATATCGTCAAAGGCCTCCCTGTAATAAATCATGTCGGGGTCTGCCGGGATGATGGTCACGTGCAGTGTCAGATTCCCGTCCATTTCGGCGGTTATGGTGAAATCGTTGAGGGTTATTTCTTTTTCTGCCCACCCGGATTCTGTGTAAAGGCTGTCGTTCCCGGGTATGGCCTTCACCCTTAACGTATAGGTCCCTTTGTCTATATCGTGGAATGTTATGCTGTTCTGGCTTGTTTCATCCGTCGAGCCGTCGAATTCCCATCTGTAGGAAGATGCGTTCGTTACCGGGGCCCATGATGCAGTGACAGTGTAACCGGCCTCTATGCCGATTGAGATTTCAGGGGCCGACAGGGCTTCTTTTTCGGGCTCCGGTCCTGGCTCGAGATGGTTGTCCACGGTACAGGAGACCGATGCTGCTATGCACATTACTGCTACAAGGATTGGCGTGAAGAACTTTTTCATACCGGATAGTTAAAAATCAAAAACGGCGCAAAGGTAATTAATGTTCTACTTTTACACAAATTTTAGTCCAGCCAGTTATATGTGTTTCAACGGAATCCGATGCTGAGGCCTCTCAGGCCCATATCGCTGTTGCGATTTACCGGATCAGCCGGGGACAAAGTACAGTCGTGAACCCTTCCCGGGTAGAGCTTTACCGCCTCTATCGGCAGGCTGTATTGGATTTGCGGGATTGAGGGGTCTATCATATATTGGAGAACATCCCCGTATCTGTTGTACAACTCGACTGTCAGTATGTTTTCCCCGGGCTGCAGATGCAGTTTAAGAACCTGCGGCTTCCGTTCTATTCCGCCCGTAAAGGTGCGCATGGAAACGGTTTCCCCGTTAAGCATGGCCCTGAATCCGTCAGCAACACCTATTGATACTAAGATATCCCCTTCTTTGTCGGCCACGACAGTGTGCCTGAAGAAGACCGACTCCTTGTCTTCTACGGGAATGTCGACAGCTTCTCCCCACTGCAACCCGACTATTGGGGCCCCGTTTCCTTCAGGTATTGTTCCGCTGTCCCTGAAAAGCCCTTTCTGCGGTCCGTACATTATTGTCTCCTTCCATTGTACACTTATGCTGTCGCCGGGCAGCGGTTCCGGCTTCCCGCCCTGCAGCAGGATATCCCGTGTATGGCCGTCGATAGTGAGACGGACAGTCCCGCCTTCCTCGCCTGCAGTATAAGTCAGTGTGGGTACGACGGTTTCCGCTCCTGACAGAAAATGCCACGTGTATCCTACCGTACTCCTGAAACTCGAATAATAGTCCATGCTGGAGTAGGCGTATACCGGAACGGCATTGCCGGGGGTCAGGACAGGAGTCTCAAGTATTTTGTCCGGTACGGTCCGGAAGCCTTCATCCATAGTGAGCCTGATAACGGTCAGGCCTTCGTCCGGCTGCACGTCCTGGGGGATAGTTATCTTTACGGACATGCTGTCCACCGTCATGCCGATATGCCTGCCATTGCCCGGCAGAACAGCCTCACGGACATTTCCTATAATGCCGTCCACGCATATTGTACGGCTGTCGGGCATGTTTTCTATGAACAGGTACAGATTGTTGCCCTTGCGTGTAATGTCCCCCCACTCGGGGCTGCGGTCGAACGGGTTCGGCTCTGTGCCGTATATTGCTTCTCCGTATTTATCCATCCATTTTCCCATTCTCAGCAGGGCGTCCCTTTCAAATCCGACAACGGAACCGTCTCCGCGCGGGCCTATATTGAGAAGATAGTTGCCGCCTCTGCTGACCACCTTTATAAGGTCGAGGAGTTTTTCGTGTACCTTGTCATCGATGCTTCCCCGTTCCTGCCATGAGCGGTAGCTCCATGTCTCATTGAAGAAGGAGGCGGGCGTCTGCCAGGGAGTGCCTATCTTGTAGTCAGGTATCCGGTTGTCGCTCATCACCGAAAAGTCGCCCATGTCATTGCCGAGCCTTCCGCTTATCATACACTGGGGCTGGAGTGATGTTACAAGGTCGTACAGCTCCCTGCTCTGTTCCGCAGTAAGGGAACCCATGTCGAACCATATTTCGGACACCGGACCGTAACCGGTCATTATTTCCCTGACCTGGTTCATGTTGAACCGGTGATGCTCCGGAGAAATGGGATCGGCATTGTGGGGGGTTATGACATTGCCGGGGAAATTCCAGTCTATAAGCGAGAAATATACTGCGAAACTCAGTCCCTGCCTGCGGCATGCGTCCGAGAGCTCTTTCATGACGTCCCGTCCGAACGGGGTCGCGTCTACGATATTGAAGTCGGTGTATCTGGATTCGTACATGCAGAATCCGTCATGGTGCTTCGAGGTGAAGACTATGGATTTCATGCCGGCTGCCTTTGCAAGGGATACTATGCTGTCGGCATCCCATTTGACCGGGTTGAATGTATCGGCGATGGCCGCGTATTCCTCTTCGGATATTCCTGCGAACGAGCGTATCTGTTCGCTGTACCCTTCCCTTACCGGTTCTCCGTTCCATACCCCTCCGAGTTGGGAGTAAAGTCCGAAATGGATAAACATCGAGTATTTCCGGGCGAGCCATTCGGGTGACGGCTTAAGGGCGGGACTACCGGTCTTCTCCTGCTTTGGCGAGCAGGACGGGGCAGCGGCACACAGGGTGAGCAGCAGGGCTGCAATCAGTATTCTTCTATACATGGTCTATTGTTTTTCCGCGCCAAAATAGATAAAATCGGTCGTTCCGCCAAACCTGGGCGCCATTCCGACGGGGCTTCACTCCCGCACCGCATGCGGCTTCCGGCAGAAGGCTACCTTGCTTTTTAATAAATGGAGGTTCGGACAATGCCGAAAAATATTGGTATATTCGGGCAATTTTAAAGACGGTTGAAGACGTATGAAACGGATAAGGATATCCCTTTTGCTGAAGATTGTAATAGCGATTCTGGCCGGGATCGGATGCTCCTGGTTCTTCCATCCTTCCATAGCCAGGGTGTTCGTGACTTTCAATTCGCTGTTCGGCAACTTTTTAAACTTTGTAATTCCGCTTCTGATTCTGGGACTTGTGGCTCCCGGAATAGCCGAACTCGGGCGCGGGGCCGGACGTATGCTGGGGGTGACGACCCTTATCGCCTATGCATCTACTGTCCTGTCAGGATATTTCTCCTACGGGGTGTGCAGCGCGGTGTACCCGTATATCCTGGAGCCTTCTTCCTTTGCTGCAAGTCAGGTTCTGGCGGCCGGCAGCGGGCTGGAACCCTATTTCGTCATAGACATGCCGCCTCTGTTCGGGGTTATGTCCGCCCTGATACTCTCTTTCGTGCTTGGGTTGGCCCTGTCCGCTGTCAAAGGCAATGTCATGCGGGGGATGCTTTGCGAGTTCCGGGAGGTCATCATGATTGTTATCAGAAAGGCCATCATTCCCCTGCTGCCGCTGTATATTTTCGGTATTTTCCTGAAAATGGGCGTAGAAGGCACAGTGATGACAATACTCGGGCTCTTCCTGAAGGTAATCATAGTAATATTCGTGCTGCATGTGGCCCTGCTCCTGATACAGTTCTGCATAGCCGGAGCGGTATCCGGCAGGAATCCGCTTAAGAGCCTGCGCCAAATGCTGCCCGCCTATATGACAGCACTCGGTACCCAGTCCTCAGCGGCTACAATACCGGTTACTCTGGCCCAGGCCAAGAAAATCGGGGTAAGGGCGGAAGTGGCGGACTTCGTGATACCTCTCTGCGGTACAATACACCTCTCGGGCAGTACGCTGAAGATTGTGGCCTGCGCACTGGCGCTTTCGATTATGGGCGGAATGCCATCCGATGCAGGGGTGTACACGGAGTTTATCTTTATACTCGGAATAGCTATGGTTGCGGCCCCTGGCGTTCCCGGCGGGGCAATCATGGCATCTATAGGCCTTATCGGCTTGATATTGGGATTCGATGAAGACATGCAGGGCATGATGATAGCCCTTTACATAGCGATGGACAGTTTTGGAACTGCCTGCAATGTGACCGGGGACGGGGCCATAGCGATGATAGTGGACAGGATATTCAAAAAATCCTCAGTATGAGTAGGATGTTGAGATCATGCTCTACCCGTTTGCCGATGCAAAAATGCCGGGCAGTTTGCGCATAAAAATAAAAACGCATACGGTTTATAAGAAGACTGCCTCTCGAAATAAAACTTGAGGGGATTATAGGTCGTTATTAGTCATATACAGAGAGTTGCATGAAGCAGTGTCCGCCTCGTGCAGGTATCCCCCGGCAAAATCTTTAAAAAATCCCGGTTCAAATGACAGATTTCCCGTCTTTCTTACGTTTATAAGATCGGAATAACTAAATAATAAAAGCAATTGGCCATGTCACAGGCATTTGTAAACTGCAAGCAGAAAGCAGTGGCGGAATTTGTCCGGACAATGCCGGGGCGCAGCGTGATTGTAAGTGAAATTTAAAATAAGTGCGAAAAATGATTTTTGGATATTGGCCGGTCAGTGCTATTTTCCTATCTTTGTCTTTGTCCGCAAGGACAGATATAAAATATAGAAGTGCCTTTTCCGTTGAAAATCGCCAAATTTTAGACAGGTATACGAGGCACGAGCGGTTCGCTTTAGGGCGGATTGCTTGTCTGCGTATACACTTTGGGCGTTTGGCGATGCCTCAACGGAAGTGGACGGCAATCCGCTTCTTTTTGTACAACAGTCCCCGAGGTTGCCAAGGACAGCAACATTCAGAGCCTATGGCAATACTTTACAGCTACAAGATGTCGCATGACGACCGCTTTGCGCCCAATCCCTACTTCGGTGTGCTCACTCTTGCTACCTGCATGTCCAGAATGAGATACAATACTCCTGTCGGAGAATGGATAGCCGGATGGACTTCCAGGCGCACCTCAACCTCCACAGAGATAGGCGGTGAGCAGCTTATATAC
>DVLA01000048.1 GCA_018715745.1 Candidatus Coprenecus stercoripullorum | reverse complement strand
AACGATACTTGAGCAACAAAAAAGGCGCCCCGTAAAGAGCGCCATATTAATCGATTATAATCAATTTAACTCATTGATAATCAGATAGTTATTTGCCGATGCAAAAATTCCTGAATACGTTCTGCAGGATTTCGTCGGAGGTGATATGGCCGGTGATGGTGCCTATGTGGTACAGGGCTTCGCGCAGATCCTGGGCCGTGAATTCGGTTGAGATGCCCCGGGTGAGGCCGTCGCGTACTCTTTCAAGGGCTTCAAGGGCATCGCCCAGGGCCTGGTAGTGGCGCATGTTTGTTACCATTACCTCATCGGAGGAGGTCCTTGACGCATGGGCGGAGCCGGAAAGTGCGGCCTTGATGTTTTCGATGCCGATATGTTTTTTTGCCGATATCGGTATGACGGCAGCAGGGGAGAGGCCGTTTCTTTTGGCCTCGTTCCCGATGGCCTGTATTATCCTGTCCGTCTCGTTACCGGCATTTTCATTTGTATCGCTGCTTTTTACGGATGCAGGGGAGGCATGCAGGCCGTTGTTGTCCTGTGCCGGCTGTGCATAGGGCAGTACGGCCTCCTGACTGCGGTATTCCGGTGCGGCATTGGCAACCTTGCATTCCTGTGCCGCTTCGTAGCGTAGGGCAGTGTGCGGGCCGGAGCAGCTGCCGGAAGTGCCTGGGCCGACAATATCGGTCTTGTTCAGGATAATGTAGAGCTCCTGCGATGCACTTATCCTCGGGGCGAGGCTTGCCAGTGCTTCCCCTATGTATTCCGGCCTTGTGGCATCAAGCACCATAAGTATGATAGAAGCCTTGGATATGGTTTTCCAGGTACGTTCTATCCCTATCATTTCTATCGTTTCCGAGGTATTGCGTATGCCGGCCGTATCTATAAACCGGAATGTGCTGCCGTTGATGTTTATGGTATCCTCTATTGTGTCCCTTGTCGTGCCCTCTATGTCGGATACTATGGCCCTGTCTTCGTTGAGCAGGGCATTCAGGAGGGTGCTTTTGCCGGTATTTACCGCACCTGCGATGGCGGTGGGTATGCCGTTCTTTATCGCATTGCCCAGCGAGAAAGAATCCTTTAGGTTCCGGATATGTTCCATAACGTTATCCGTCAGTTCGAGGACTCTCTTACGTTCGGCAAATTCCACATCTTCTTCGCTGAAGTCCAGCTCCAGTTCCATTAGGGTGACGATTTCAAGCATTTCTTCCCTCATCCGCCCGAGCTGGCCGGAGTATCCGCCCCTAAGCTGTTTTATGGCCACGTCCCTCGCCGAACGTGTCTCCGATGCTATCACATCGGCTACTGCTTCGGCCTGGGCCAGGTCCATTTTCCCGTTCAGAAAAGCCCTTTTGGTAAATTCCCCCGGTTCTGCCTGGACGGCGCCGTTGTCTATAAGCAGCCTGATTATGTCCGCCACTATTACCGGTGAACCGTGGCAGTATATTTCCGCACAGTCCTCACCTGTGTATGAGCGCGGGGCTTTGAATATGACCGCCGTGACTTCATCTATGACTTTGTCCCCGTCCATGATCTTCCCGAAGTACAGCGTCCTTTCTTTCCTGTCCTTCAAGGGAATATCTGGAGAAGATGCAGGGATGAAAATTCCGGAGGCTATCCCGGCCGATTCAGGCCCGGAGATGCGTATTACTGCAATGGCGCCTTTGCCCGGGGCGGATGCCGGAGCGCAGACTGTATCCCTTCCGTAAGCTGGGTTTTCCATGTCATTCATTGTCCTTAAGTTCCAGTAAAGCTACATTTTCAACGTGATGGGTGTGCGGGAACATGTCCACAGGCCTTATTTTCACAAGCCTGTATTTTTCCGCCAGCATTGATATATCCCTTGCCTGCGTGGCCGGGTTGCAGCTGACGTAGACTATCCTGCGGGCCCCGGCGCCGAGAAGCACCTTTATTACGTCGGGATGCACACCGGCTCTCGGGGGGTCGAGTATTATCACGTCGGGGGATGCTCCATGGGAAGCTATGAATTCAGGTGTCAGTATGTCCTTCATGTCCCCGGCATAGAAGGAGCAATTGTCTATTCCGTTGATCGATGCATTGACTCCGGCATCATGTATGGCCTCTGGAACATATTCTATCCCTATTACCTTTCCGGCGCTGCCGGCGACATATAGGGCTATGGTGCCTGTCCCGGTATACAGGTCGTAGACAGTCTCGGAACCGCTTAGCCCCGCAAATTCCCTCACGACCGAATAAAGCCTTTGCGCCTGGCGCGGGTTAGTCTGATAGAAAGACTTGGGGCCGATTTTGAAGCGCAGCCCGTCCATCTCCTCGTATATCGCATCCTCGCCCCGCGCATTTATTACATCCAGGTCGTTCATGGAGTCGTTTTGCTTTCCGTTGTAAGTGTAGTTCAGTGACTTTATTTCCGGGAAGCGCTCCATCAGGGCATCGAACAGCCTCTCAGCCTCGCTTTCGCAGTCTTCCGGCCTGAACGGACTCTTCAGGCGTCCCATTTTAGGCGGACGGGCCCCGAACATCACTGTCAGCATCACATCTCCCTTGAGATTGTTCCTTATAATGATATTTCTCAGGAAACCTGTCTGTTCCCTTATGTTGAAAAACGGCAGGCCGTGCTGTATGGCATACTCCCTCATGAAGTTGCGGATATCATTCGATGGACGGGGCTGCAGCCTGCATTCCCGTATGTCGAGTATCTTGTCGAATGCCCCGGGAGTATGGAATCCCAGCGCAAATCCTTTCGGATTGGAATTTACTGTCGAATATCCCTTCCTAAGGTTGTGCGGGAATACCCCTCCTTCGAAATCGGCCGGGTCAAGTGGTGTCGGAGGGTCGAATATTTCTCCCGGGTCTTCCCCTGCACGGATCCATCTCCGGTCGGAAAATGCAAACTCCAGCTTATTGCGGTATTCGGTCGTCTCGGGGGAGGGAAGTATGGGCAGGACGACAACTTTGTCCATCTCTATATGGCCTATTTTGGCAAGTTGCTCGCAAACTTGCTTCTGCTTGAATTCCAATTGCATGGGATATGGCAGCGGCTGCCACTTGCAGCCGCCGCACTCTCCGTAATGGCTGCAGAAAGGCTCGGTCCTGTCGGGAGAAGGCCGGACTATGCGGACAATTCTGCCCTCCATATATTTGTCGCGCTTTTTCGTGACAAGTATGTCGACAATGTCTCCGGGAATGGCGAGCGGTACGAATATTATCATGCCGTCGGCCCTGCCGATCGCCTTGCCTTCGGCTGCGGCCTTTTCTATAAGCACGTCGCGGAGAATCTCCTTTTCTTTCTTTTTTCTCGGCATATTACGGATATTTGAAAATCAGTTTCTTCTTAGTTCATAACAGAATATGGCAGTCGCCGTCCCTACGTTCAGGGATTCGGATCTACTGCAGTCCCTTCCGGTAATGAAAGGGGGGATAAGTATCTTTTCGGGAATAATGTCCAGCAGGGCCTGCGATATTCCGTTGTTTTCGCTTCCCATGACAATCATTACGCCCGACTTTTCCAGTCTTTTTCCGTATATGCTTTCTCCATCCAGCGAAGTCGCATATATCTTTATTCCGCAATCCGACAGAGTCGGAATGGCTGTGTTCAGGTCAATATAGGCTGGTCGCTTTCTTAAAAACGCACCCATTGAAGCCTGTATGGTCTTCGGGTTGTATATGTCCACGCAGTCTTCTGAAGCGAGGATATTGTCTATTCCGAACCAGTCGGCTATTCTCAATATCGTACCCATGTTCCCCGGGTCGCGTATGGAATCGAGGGCAAGCGTAATTCCGGAATAGTCGCGAGAGAGTATTTCCCTGGCGCTTTCCCTGCCCGGCATGCGCATGACCGCCAGGGCGGGGGAGGGTGTAGCCAACTGGGACATCCTGGCCATGATATCTTCTCCGGTATCGGCTGTCCTGTATACCGCCTCTACCTCAATCTCGCTCTGGCACAGTGCTTCCGCGACGATTTTTTCTCCCTCCGCGACAAATAGCCCGGTGCTGTCCCTGGACTTTTTCTGTCCCAGCGAGCGTATCAGCTTGATATCCGCCTTTGAGGGTATGGGTTGCTGCATCAGTATCCGAGAATCTTTAACATTGATTTATATGTCTGCTCTTTGCTGAAGAGCTTCGTAGTGTAGTCGCCGTCCGCATCCCTGTCGATGATTATGTGCTTCGGTGCAGGCTGCAGGCAGTGCTGTATGCCTCCGTATCCGGCTATCGATTCCTGGTAGGCCCCGGTGTGGAAAAATCCTATGTAGAGCGGCTCGGTATCGTCTTTCGTGACTTTTGGAAGGAATATGGCATTTGCATGCGCCTCGGCGTTGTAGTAGTCCTGGCTGTCGCATGTGAGCCCGCCGAGGAATACCCTTTCATATTCCTTGTCCCACTTGTTTATGGGCAGCATTATGAACCTCTGCTTGATCCCCCAGATGTCCGGTAGGGTTGTCATGAACGAACTGTCTACCATATACCATTTTTCCCTGTCGTTCTGCTGTTTTACACCGAGTATGGAAAATATCGTTGCCCCGCTTTCGCCTACGGTGTAGGACCCGAATTCGGTAAATATGTTCGGTTCCATCACTCCCCGCGTATTGCATATGCTCTTTATCTGGGCTATTATCTCTTCCGTCATGTACTCGTAGTCGTAGTCTGTGGCAAGGGAGTTCTTGATTGGGAACCCGCCCCCTATGTTAAGGGAATCCAGCTCCGGGCATACTGCCTTGAGGTCGCAGTATACGTTGACGCATTTCCCGAGTTCGTTCCAGTAATATGCATTGTCCTTGATTCCGGTATTTATGAAGAAGTGAAGCATCTTGAGGCTGAACTTCCCGTTTTTGCTCACCCTGTTCGTATAGAACGGCATGATGTCGGAATACCTTATCCCGAGGCGGGAGGTGTAGAACTCGAATTTGGGCTCTTCCTCCGAGGCTATCCTGATACCGATGCGCGTAGGCTCCGTTACCGCCGCGTCGAGCTGGTCAAATTCGGGCATATTGTCCAGGACAGGGATGGTGTTGTGCCAGCCGTTGTTGATGAAATTTGCAATGTTGGCTATATAGGTGTCCTTTTTATAGCCGTTGCAGATTATGTACAGGTCCTTGTCGACCGTACCGCTTTCATAGAGGGCTTCAATGAGGTTGAAGTCGAATGCGGAAGAAGTCTCAATATGTATATCGTTCTTGAGCGCTTCTTCGAGCACGAAAGAAAAGTGGGAGCTTTTCGTGCAGTAGCAGTAGTGGTAGTCGCCTTTGTAGTCTACCTTGGCCATGGCTACATTGAACATTCTCTTGGCCCTTTGGATCTGAGATGATATTTTTGGCAGATAAGTGATTTTTAGCGGAGTCCCGTACTGTTCGATGACATCCATTATGGGAATGTCATGGAAAAGCAATGCCCCGTCATCTACTTTAAACTCATCTTGCGGAAACTCGAATGTCTGTTCAATCAGATCGATGTACTTGTTCTTCATTTTCTGTAATGTAAGTAGGTTACATTTTGCAATGCAAATATAATCCAACTATTTTTATATGGGCGGTAAAAATTATACTTTTGCAAAAAATATCCGATGCCTGTGCCTTGTAGACGATATGCCGTTTTTGCGATTGTGTTCTCCCTGCTGCTCCTTACGTCCTGCAGTACTACCAGGAGCCTGCCCGAGGGGACATACCGCCTGAAGAGCAACGTGGTCAGGATCACCAACCTGAAAGAACATCCGGAATACAGGGACGAAGGCTATGGAGTGGAGAATTATATCCGCCAGAAGCCCAATACGTATTTCATCAAGACCAAAAAAGGGGGCTGGAACCCTTTTCTGTATGTTTACAACTGGACTAACGGAAAGGGCAGGGGATGGGACAAATTCGTCACCAGGCTCGGTCAGGCCCCGGTGGTTTTTGATACGGCGGCCGTAGGAGGGAGCGTGGAGAATATGCTCAACCATCTGGAATATCTCGGCTACTACCATTCTTCCATATCCGACAGCGTCGACATACGCAACAGGCAGGCCGTAGTATATTACGATGTTACCGTGGGAAAGCTCTACCCGATCAAGTCGGTGTCGTACAGGATAGATGATCCCGGCCTTGCGGAGGAGATATTTGCCGATACGGTAAACTCCCTTATCAAAAGGGGGATGCCGCTTTCCGGGCGCATTCTCGAAGACGAGTCCGAACGTTCCGCCGCATACCTGAGGGACAGGGGGTATTATGAGTTCACCAAGAACTATTATTTTTTCTCCGCCGATACGGTGACGGTAAGGGACTCCGCCCTTCTGGAGATTGCGGTCAGGAATTATACGAGAAATGAGCAGCCTAAGGACGCCAGGGCGCACCGCAGGTTCTCTTTCGGCAATGTCCTGATTCATCCTGTATCCGACATGAACCGGTACAGGGCTTCCGTCACCAGGAAGATACCCCAGATTCTCGACACCCTCGAATACCGCGATATTACGATACTCTACGATAATAAACGCAAGATCCGCCCTTCTATCCTTTACACAATGAACAGGATAAAGCCGCACGGTATATACAGCGAGAGCGTGGTCAACAATACTTACCAGAGATTTGCCAGCCTCAGGCTGTACAACAGTATCAGCGTGGAGCTTAATAAGGTGGATACCAATGTGGTAGACTGTATGATACGCCTTCTGCCATCAAAAGTTCACGGATACAAGGTCAATCTCGAGGCTTCAACGAATTCTACCGGGCTTATAGGTATATCTCCGGCAGTATCCTATTATAACAGGAACATTTTCAGGGGAGGGGAATGGCTGTCGCTCTCGGTTATGGGCAATTTCCAGTTTTCGGTACGCAATTCCACCAGGGCAACCGAATTCGGCGCCAATGCAAGTCTGAGTTTCCCTACTTTCGTATTGCTTCCCGACAGGGTCTTCCGCAGCATAATACCGAGGACCGACGTAAGTATTTCCTACAATTTCCAGAAGCGTCCCGAATATACAAGGAACATGATAGGAGGAAAGTTCGGCTGGAGCTGGAACAGCCGTTCCAACAAGATATATTATCAGCTTACACCCCTTCAGTTCAATATAGTGAACCTTCCCGTATACAGCGATGATTTCATTGAGTCGCAGACAAACCCGTTCGTGAGGGAGGCATACAAGAACCATTTCGAGTTCGGCCTGGGCTTCGTCCTCTCCTACAGTACCGACCCGAGCCTCAATCCCAGGAACTCGTTTTTCAGGACAAACCTTACAGTGGACCTGGCCGGCAATCTGCTCTCGGCCTTCAACAGGTTCATGCCGGTTGACTCTTCCGGTTTCCACACCATCTGGAACTCACCTTACTCCCAGTTCGTGCGTACGGAACTCTCGTTCATATACAACTGGAAATTCGGAAAAGACAACAAGCAGACACTTGCCGTCCGTCTCCTCGGTGGCATAGGATATGCCTACGGGAATTCTACCAAGATGCCTTTCGAACGGCTTTTCTGGGCCGGGGGGTCGAACAGCCTGCGCGGATGGACGGGCAGGGGAGTGGGACCCGGCTCGTCACCCATGGACAGCACTTTCAGTATCCCCAACCAGACGGGGGACATGCGGCTTGAAGCCAATATCGAATACCGCTTCCCGCTTTTCTGGCTGCTGCGCGGTGCCGTTTTCTTCGACTGGGGAAATGTGTGGAATATACGCAGGGCCGGGCACAACGAAATGGAACGCAGTATGGTGGAGGAAGATACGTTTTTCTCGCTTAAAGACATGTTCCGTACTTCGGCACTCAATACGGGGCTAGGTCTGCGCCTTGACCTCAATTTTGTGGTTATACGCCTTGACCTTGGCATAAAACTGTATGACCCGGTAGAGCAGGAGTGGGCGAATATCAGGAACTGGTTCAGGGGAGACGGCTATGCCGTCCAATTCGGTATCGGGTATCCGTTCTGATGCTACAGGATGCCCCTTATTGCGTCCTTTATCGGGATAAGCTGTTTGATAAGGTCTTCTACCATAGACAGCTTCAGCATATTCGCCCCGTCGGACCTGGCTTTGGAAGGATCGGGGTGGGTCTCTATGAAAATGCCGTCAGCGCCGGCGGCTATTCCCGCCCTGGCTATCGTGGCTATCATCTCGGGCTTTCCCCCGGTGACTCCGGATGCCTGATTGGGTTCCTGAAGGGAATGGGTCGCATCAAGTACGACAGGATATCCGAATGTACGCATTGTCTGTATTCCGCGAAAGTCTATCACGAGGTCGGTATAGCCGAACTGGGTGCCGCGCTCGGTCAGCACTATGTTCCTGTTGCCCTTATGGGAGACTTTTTCTGCAGCGAAACCCATTGATGAGGGGGACAGAAACTGCCCTTTCTTTATATTTACGTATTTGCCGGTTTCGGCGGCGGCTTCTAAAAGTTCTGTCTGTCTGCACAGGAAAGCCGGTATCTGCAGCATGTCTATCCCGTACGAGGCTGCGACGGCCGCTTCTGAAGGCAAGTGTATGTCAGTTACTACCGGCAACTTGAAATCCTCCCTGATTTCCTGCAGAATCTCCAGCCCGGCCCGGTCGCCTATGCCTGTAAAAGAATCATATCTCGAACGGTTGGCTTTGCGGTATGAAGCCTTGAAGATAAGAGGTATATCGTACTTTGTGCATATTTCGGAGAGGGTACTGGCTATATCTCTTGTAATCTCCCTGCCTTCCACTACGCACGGGCCGGCAATCAATGTAAACCTGTCTTTGCTGAACGTTATCATAGCGTATTGTTATTTGTATTTCGGCCACAATCTGTCCAATCTGGCCTTAATCTCGTTTTCCCTTGCATTTTCCCCCGGTGTGTAGAATTTTGTCCCGGAAAGATTCTCCGGCATGAATTCCTGCTCGGTGAAATTGCCTTTGAAATCGTGTGCATATTTGTATCCCTTATGGTATCCAAGGTCTTTCATGAGTTTTGTCGGGGCGTTCCTCAGATGGAGCGGGACAGGGGAGACGTCCCCTTTCTCCACAAGCGACATTGCCGCATCTATGGCCATATAGGAGGAATTGCTCTTTACAGATGTGGCAAGGTATATTGCGCACTCAGACAATATTATGCGTGCTTCAGGCATGCCTATCCTGTGTACGGAGTCGAAAGTCGCCTGCGCCAGGAGCAGGGCGTTCGGATTCGCTAACCCTATGTCTTCGGCAGCCAGTATAGTCATGCGCCTGGCTATGAACAGCGGGTCTTCGCCTCCCGCGAGCATTCTCGCCATCCAGTATACGGCGGCATTGGGATCGGAGCCGCGTATGCTTTTTATGAATGCCGATATGATATCGTAGTGCATTTCCCCGTTCTTGTCATAGACAGCTATGTTTTCCTGCAGCCTGTCTCCCACGGTCCTGTTCGAAATGACAACGGTTTCGTCTTCGGGATAGGAATTTGCAATTATTTCAATGATATTCAGCAACTTGCGGGCATCGCCGCCTGAAAAGGCGAACAAAGCGTCTTTTTCTTTTATACGGATATCCCTTGTCTTTAAATATATGTCTTCATTTATGGCCCTGTCTATCAATACATCCAGGTCTTTTGTCCCTAATGGTTTGAGGACAAATACCTGACAGCGGGACAGCAAAGGAGTGATAACCTCGAATGAAGGGTTCTCGGTAGTTGCGCCGATAAGCACTACGGTACCGGTTTCTACCGCTCCGAGCAGGGAATCCTGCTGGGACTTGGAGAACCTGTGTATTTCATCTATGAAGAGTATTGGGGAGCCTTTGGCGAAAATGGAGTCGTTGCGGGCCTTTTCAAAAATGTCCCTGAGCTCCCTGACACCGGAGTTTATGGCGGACAGCGTGTAGAACTCCCGTTTCAGGGTTCTGGCAATCAGTTGTGCGAGAGTAGTCTTTCCGACGCCGGGAGGTCCCCACAGGATGAATGATGAGACGTTTCCGGTCTCGATCATCTTTCGCAGGACGCAACCCGGACCGACCAGGTGTTCCTGGCCTACATATTGGTCGAGAGTCTTCGGCCTTAGTCTTTCCGGTAGGGGTATCGACATCCTATTTAACATAATAGAGATTGTGTTAATTTATCTGTTCCCGTACATGGCATCGTAATACCTTAAATATTCACCGGAAACTACGCCGTCAATCCACTGCTGGTTGCCGAGATACCACCTTACAGTAGTTACCAGCCCTTCATCGAAACCTACCTGTGGTTTCCAGCCGAGTTCATCGCGCAGCTTCGTGGAATCTATTGCGTATCTCAGGTCATGGCCAGGCCTGTCCTTGACAAACGTGATCAGCCTGTCGGATGTTCCCGGAGGGTTTCCGATGAGCCTGTCCACAATTGCGGTAAGCTTGCGTACAAGGTCGATATTGCGGCATTCGTTGAACCCGCCTAT
>DVLA01000047.1 GCA_018715745.1 Candidatus Coprenecus stercoripullorum | reverse complement strand
CGACGAGGCGGGGTTGTCAGCCTTCCTGCCGAGGAGCTGGATGCTGTCGGCCACTATTTCGGTCACGTATCTTGTATTCCCGTCCCTGTCGGTATACGAGCGGTATCTGAGTTTCCCCTCGACATAGACCTGCGTGCCTTTCCTTACATATCTTTCTACTGTTTCGGCAAGGTTTCTCCAGCAGACAACGGTATGCCATTCCGTCTGTTCCCTGAGTTCACCCCCGTTCCTTTCCCTGTACCTTTCCGTGGTCGCCAGTGTGAAAGTGGCCGTTGCCACTCCGCTTTCCAGATGCCTTACGTCGGGGTCTTTCCCCGAGTTGCCTATCAGCATTACTTTATTCAGTGACATAATGATATTTTTTAGTCTGCTAAGATACGATTTAATTTTGACAATTGGGCGGAAAAGGGTACTTTTGGGGAAATTTCAGGAAAATCAAATATTGCCTATAGTATGAACAATGTAAAAGCTACAGCGGCCAGGCTGCTTAACGACAATCCGGTAGCCCGTTGGGCCGCATTGATACTCATCGCCATGATGATGTTTTTCGCATACATGTTTGTGGATGTCATGTCCCCTCTCAAATCGCTTGTGGAATCCGCGCGCGGATGGGACAGCGGGGCTTTCGGGACTTATGCGGCTTCGGAATACATACTTAACGTATGCGGTTTTCTCATTTTGGCTGGTATCATACTGGACAAGATGGGGCTGCGCTTTACGGGCACCCTGTCGGCCTCGCTTATGGTAATAGGGGCCGGCATAAAGTTTGTCGGTATAAGCGAATGGTTCCAGACCACGGCTTTCTGCGGCTGGCTTGACAGCTGGTGGACGGCAATGCCGGGCAGTGCGAAAATGGCCTCGCTCGGGTTCATGGTCTTCGGATGCGGCTGCGAGATGGCCGGGACCACTGTTTCCAAGTCAATAGCAAAATGGTTCAAAGGTAAGGAAATGGCTCTTGCCATGGGGCTTGAGATGGCAATTGCCCGTCTTGGCGTATTTGCGGTAATGTGGCTGGCTCCGATAATCTCGGACAGATTCGACAAGTCGGTTGTTGCACCGGTGGCGTTCTGCATGGTCCTTCTGCTCATCGGACTCATATTCTATATTGTATTCTCTTTGATGGACAGTAAGTTCGACAAGCAGCTGATTGCGGCCGGGATGGCTACTGAAGAAAAATCCCCGGAAGATGAATTCCATGTCAGGGATCTTGGCAAGATATTTTCCAGCAAGATGTTCTGGCTTGTGGCCCTTATGTGCGTACTGTACTATTCGGCTATTTTCCCGTTCCAGAGGTATGCGCCCAATTATCTTGAAGTAACTCTTGGAGTGGATAACGGTACGGCTTCGAGGCTTTTCAGCTTTTTCCCCATTCTGGCCATGTGCCTGACGCCATTCCTCGGGATATTCCTTGACCGTAAGGGCAAGGGGGCAACCATGCTGATGCTCGGGGCGCTTATCATGATAATCTGTCATCTGAGCTTTGCATTCCTGCTCCCTGTGTATCATCCCAAATGGTTGGCCATTACGCTTATAGCCGTTCTCGGGGTGAGCTTTTCCCTTGTACCTGCGGCCTTGTGGCCCAGCGTTCCCAAAATTATCGACGAGAAGATACTGGGAAGTGCGTATTGTCTGATATTCTGGGTTCAGAACATAGGGTTATGCCTTGTTCCCATGTTGATAGGGACGGTACACAAGGCGACGGGAGGCTATACGGTACCCATGATCATCTTTTCGTCATTCGGGCTGCTGGCTTTCATACTGGCGATATGGCTCAAGCGTGAGGACAGCCTCAAGGGCTACGGCCTGGAGCTGCCGAATGTGACGAAGAAAGCGGATTGACGCATGGCGGACGGATTGCCAGGCGCCCGTGGCGGCAGGCGCAATATCCGTTGGGTGGTGCTGCTGTCCATAGCGGTGCCCATGTTCGCCTCGTACTTCTTCGATGACATATTTTCTTCGATAAGCCAGATATTCGAGGATCCCTCGGCGGTTGCGCTTGGATGGTCGATGGCAGATTACGGCTATTTCCGCAGTGCTTATTCCCTTCTCTGCATTTTCGGCGGCCTTGTCGTGTGCGGCATGCTTCTCGACAAATGGGGCATCCGCGTCACCGGCTCCATCTTTGTAGGGCTGATGGCAGCTGGGGCGGCGATAGTGGCCTATGCCGTTTCCTCATCTTTTGCAGGCAGCCGTATAGCATCAGGAATGGCGGCCTTTACGGACAAACCCTCCCTTACCCTTGCCTATGCAGGTTGTGCCATGTTCGGTCTCGGAAGCGAGATTGCGGGAGTTACTGTAAACAGGGCTATTGCCAAATGGTTTAAAGGCAAGGAAATGGCTTTGGCCATGGGACTGCAGCTGGCTTTGGCGAGACTCGGCACCGCGGTTGCCCTTATCATAGTTCCGAGGATAGTCGCTACGGACGGCTACGTACCTTTCGGGGAGACCTCAAGGCCGGCAATGACAGGACTTGCCCTTATCTTCCTCGCCTTGCTGCTATGGGCCCTTTTTGTGGCCATCGACTGTGCTTACGACAGAAGAGAATGCGGCAATCCCGGGAAGGGCCGCACAAGGAAGCCTGAGGATGAGTTCCGTATTTCAGATGTATGGAAAGTATTGTCCGACAAGTATTTTATATTGCTCTCACTGCTGTGTGTCTCATTTTACTGTTGCGTGATATCTTTCCGCAAGTTCGCCACGTCCATCCTGATACCGCGTTTCGGCATAGACAGCGGAACCGCATCCGTGATGGTGGCGATGATTCCTTTTTTCACGCTGGTATTTGCACCGGTATTCGGGGCTGTTGTGGACAGGGTGGGGAAAGGGACGAAAATCATGATACTCGGTTCTGTGATGATACTGTGTTCGCACCTGATGGTGGCTTTTGCCCCTTCCGTTCCGGCCTTAGGCTTCATTGCCATAGCCATACTCGGACTCGGCTATTCCCTGGTGCCTGCCGCCATGTGGCCTTCCGTCCCCAAAATCATACCGGAAAGCAAGCTCGGCACGGCATTTTCGCTGGTGTATTGGGTGCAGAATATAGGGCTTTTCCTGACACCGGTGATAGTAGGAAATATAATAGACAGAGTGAAAAATCCGGTGGCGGCCGAATATTTCTTTATCCTTTTGGCGGTTGCGGCCCTTATGGTTTCGATCGTGTTCAGCCGTGCATCTGATACCAACCCGGCTCTGGGTCTGGACAGAAAGGCCGGATGACGGTCCTGTATGTGGCTTCAGCCTGAATGGCGAGCCATTTCATGCCGGAAACATATAGCCCGCCGGAAAGCTGTACAGGTGTTTCAAGCGCCGGGCTGCTGTATGAGGCTTCTATTACCGCCTTGCCTTTCCAGTCTGCTCCGTTTAACGCCGGAATGCCGGAAGGAAGTGTATATATTACGGTATCTGCTTCCCTGACTGCACTGTGCAGGTCTTTTAACGGAAAAATTCCTGCTTTCCCGCAGAATAATGCGGCATGACCGGGACTCCGGTTGCAGATGGAGGTGTTGTATCCCAAACTTATTGCCGCAGCAGCGGAGGCCTTTCCCGCCCCTCCGCAGCCTATTACCAGTACTCTCCCCGGGCATGGCAGGCTCTTTAGCAGGCGTCTTACGGCAGTATAGTCGGTATTACAGGCTTTTATCTTTCCTTCGTCCGTTTTCAGGAGCAGATTGGCGGCATGGCATGCCTCAGCTTCCTCAGAACGTATATCGGCTATATGGAAAGCATCTTCCTTAAAAGGGGCGGTGACATTTGCCGCAATGTACTTCTCGCGGAAAACCTCGAGCGCATCGTCGAAGTCCGGATATTCGATGAGCCCGTAACTGTAGCGCCTCAGTATTTCGGGGTGGCCTGCGAAATATGAGCGGAACAGTGTGGGGCTTTTACTGTGCCCTATTGGGAAGCCGATCAGCCCTAATCTAAAGGTTTGCATGTAGATGCGTGTCTTTGCCTTACCGCCTCATAGCACAGGACCGCGGCTGAGACCGAAATGTTCAGCGAGTCTGCGATTCCGGCCATGGGTATCATTATCCTGGCATCGGAGTTCTCCCGCCAGAGAGGGCTCAGCCCGTTTGCCTCGCTTCCGAAGACTATGGCTACGGGGCCGTGCATGTCAGTATCGTAATATGGGCTTGAGTCCTGGAGCTGTGCTGTAAGTATGGAGATGCGCCTTGATTTGAGCCACTTTACGGCATCCGTGGAACTGCACAGGGCAACCGGTACGGAGAACACGGTGCCGAGGCTTGCCCGTATAATGTTCGGGTTGAACAAATCCGTTACCGGGTCGCATATTATTACCGCATCGGCCCCGGCAGCATCCGCCGTGCGCAGTACGGCTCCTATGTTGCCGGGTTTCTCAATAGATTCCAGGACAAGTATTATGGGATTCCCTCCGGTCTCTATCCTGTCTAACCCAAGCTGTCCTGGCGTGCGGAATACGCATATGACCCCTTCGGTACCGGCGCGGTAGGCTATCCTTTCATAGACTTTCCCCGATACGTAAAATATATCTGCACCTTCAGATGGCGGAAGAGCGCTTCCGCTGCCGTATATTTCCGGGCAGATGAAAAAGGAGGAGGGGGAATAACCGCTTTCAATACAGCGGCACACCTCTCTTTTCCCCTCTACGGGGAAAAGTCCCTTTTCCCGCCTTTCGGAAGAACTGGCATAAAGTGCGCACAGACTTTTTATTCTGGGATTATGTATGGAAGTTATCGTGTCCGCGCCCATCCCTGGCTATTTTTCCGGTCTCATTTGTGGGAAGAACAGTACATCCTGGATTGCAGGCGAGTCGGTCATGAACATGGTAAGCCTGTCTATGCCCATTCCGAGCCCGGAGGTGGGAGGCATGCCGTATTCCAGGGCCCTGATGAAATCCATATCTATGTACATGGCCTCGTCGTCTCCCTTGTCCTTGAGTTTGAGCTGCTCCTTGAAACGGAAAAGCTGGTCTTCGGGATCGTTGAGCTCACTGTAGGCGTTGGCGAGTTCCTTGCCGTTTACGAACAGCTCGAATCTCTCGGTCAGCGACGGGTCGTTCCTGTGCCTTTTTGTAAGAGGCGAGGTCTCCCAGGGGTAGTCTGTTATGAATGTGGGCTGGATAAGGTGTTTTTCGCAGTATTCCCCGAAAATGGCGTCAATGAGCTTGCCTGTGCCCATTGATGCTTCAACCTGTACTCCGAGGTCTTTGCATACCTGGCGCAATTCATTTTCATTCATCCCCTTTACGTCTACTCCTGCATATTCCTTTATGGCCTCGAGCAGGGGCAGCCTTCTGTAGGGCTTTTTGAATTCAACCTGATTGCCGCCTATATTCAGCAGGGTCTTCCCGTTTATTGTTACGGCTATTTTTTCAAGCAGGGTCTCGATGAAGTCCATCATCCAGATATAGTCCTTATAGGCTACATAGATTTCCATGCAGGTGAATTCCGGATTATGGGTCTTGTCCATGCCTTCGTTCCTGAAGTCTTTCGCAAATTCGTAGACCCCGGCAAATCCGCCAACTATCAGCCTTTTCAGGTAAAGTTCATTTGCAATTCTCAGATAGAGGGGAATGTCGAGGGCATTGTGGTGCGTGACAAAAGGCCTTGCGTTGGCCCCTCCCGGGATGGGCTGCAGGATAGGGGTCTCTACCTCTATGCAGCCGTGGGCGTTGAAGTATTCCCGCATTATAGATATGATTCTGCTTCTTTTTATGAACACGTCCTTTACGGCGGGGTTTACGATAAGGTCCACGTACCTCATCCTGTATCTTTGTTCCGGATCGGAAAAGGCGTCGTACACCTGCCCGTCCTTTTCCTTTACTATCGGAAGTACCCTCAGTGACTTGCCGAGCACTTTAAGCTCTTTTGCATGTATTGAGAGCTGTCCGGTCTGCGTTATGAAGGCGTACCCGCGTATGCCTATTATGTCCCCGATGTCGAGCAGTTTCTTGAATACCGTATTATACAGGCTCTTGTCTTCTCCGGGACATATTTCGTCCCTTTTGACATATACCTGTATCCTGCCTTCCGTATCCTGAAGCTCGATGAATGAGGCGGCTCCCATTATCCTGCGTCCCATAATCCTGCCTGCTATGGATATGTTTCCGAAAGGGCATTTGTCCGGATCGTAGCCCGCTTTTATGTCTTCAGTAGTGGTGTTGACATCAAACAGTTCTGCGGGGTAGGGCTCAATGCCCATTTCCCTGAGTTTCCTTACTGAGTCGCGTCTGTTCTGCTCCTGCTCGTTAAGTTCTAAATCGGCCATTTCAATAAAAAGTTATTAAAAAGCAAAATTAACTTTTTTTGTCCAAATAGGAAGAAATGTCTTAATTTTGCCCAATATGGCGATTGAGAAGAAATGGATAATCAGGGAACAGGGCAACCCGGCCCTTGTAAGGAAACTTTCGGCTGATCTTGGTATAGACCAGATATTGGCCAATCTGCTGGTCCAGCGTAATATCACTACGGCAGAGCAGGCCAGGGACTTTTTCCGCCCCGATTTGTCCAAACTCCACGATCCTTTTCTGATGAAGGATATGGACAAGGCCGTAGAACGTCTTGACAGGGCCATAGCCGACAAGGAGAAAGTGCTCATCTACGGCGATTACGATGTGGACGGCACTACAGCGGTGGCATTGCTTTACATGTTCATGCGTAACTTTAACCCCAATGTTGAATATTATATTCCGGACCGTTACGATGAGGGCTATGGCATATCCTATAAGGGAGTGGACTGGGGTGTCGACAACGGATATACCCTGATAGTCGCTCTGGACTGCGGGATAAAGGCCATAGAAAAAGTGGAATATGCAAAGGAAAGAGGGGTGGATTTCATAATTTGTGACCACCATCTGCCTGACGAGACCCTTCCTCCCGCATGCGCTGTACTGGACCCGAAAAGGGCCGACTGCAATTATCCTTTCGACGACCTTTCGGGTTGCGGGGTAGGCTTCAAGCTTGTCCAGGCCTATGCCATGAAAAAGAACCTTCCGGCTGCATGGGTAGAGTCTTTCCTGGATCTGGTAGTGGTGAGCATTTCGGCCGACCTGGTCTCAATGACGGGAGAGAACAGGATTCTGGCTTATTACGGGTTAGAGAGGCTCAATACGTCTCCGAGCAAGGGCCTTCAGTCCATCATCAAGCTTTCCGGACTTGAAAACCACAAAATCACTATAGACGATATAGTGTTTAAGATTGGTCCCCGCATAAATGCGGCGGGCCGTATGGAGTCGGGAAGGACAGCGGTACATCTCCTTGTCTCGCGGAGCGATGACGAGGCGGCGAGTATCGGCAAGGCTATAAATACCCATAACAACGAAAGGAAGAGCATTGACAAGGAAATCACCAAGGAGGCCATTGCTACGGTCAAGTCCGAAAAGGGATTCCCGGACAGGAAATCGACTGTCGTATTCAACCCGCAATGGCATAAGGGGGTTGTCGGCATAGTCGCCTCCAGGCTGGTAGAGGCCTTCTACAAGCCGACCATAGTATTGACGGAATCGAACGGCTTTGTCACCGGATCCGCCAGAAGCATTGCAGGTTTCGACCTGTACGAGGCTATCGAGAGGTGTTCCGGCTATCTGGAAAATTTCGGAGGGCACATGTATGCGGCGGGCCTGACACTGAAAAAGGAGAACCTGGAAGCGTTCAGCAGGAAATTCGAGGAGGTTGTCTCAAAAATGATAACCGACGACATACTGACACCCCTGATTCATATTGACACTTATCTGGACTTTAAGCAGATTACGCCGAAATTTTTCCGCATACTCAAACAGTTCCAGCCTTTCGGGCCGGGGAACCTTTCACCGGTATTCATAACCGAGAACGTATATGACAACGGTAACGGCCGGCTCGTGGGTTCTGACAACGGGCACATGAAACTGGAGCTGATACAGGAGGATGAGCCGTACAGATATATATCCGCAATAGCGTTCAACCGCTCGGAGCATTTCGAACATCTTCATGCCGGCAATCCGGTTGACATCTGTTATTCCATAGCCGAGAACTATTATCGCGGAATAGCGAACATACAGTTAAGGGTCAAGGATATACACAAAAAGGAGCTCTTTTAGGCGTTTTCCGGGCCTATTACCTTGTCAGCCAGTTCCTCGTAGTATTTTTCCCTTTCCGCATACAGCCGCACGATGGTTTCTCTCAGCGAGGATGCATCCACCCCTTCCAGCAGGGGCCTGTCCCCCGTATTTCCGGCAAGCCGGCTGAATACTGTATCTATGTCCGTTTTCAGGTAAATGCAATAAGTAAACCTGGATATCAGTTCCCTGCATCCCTTTGTCATTATAATGCCGCCTCCGAGCGAGAGCACAAGAGTGCAGTGCGTTCTGTCTTCAAGTGTATCCGGGTTGGCGCTGACATGCTTTTCAAGAATCTCCTCGAGGCAGTCCTCTTCCTTTTTCCTGAAACCGCTTTCCCCTTCCGAGGCGAAAATGTCAGGTATGAACTTCCCCTCCCTTTCCTCTATATATGCGTCGGTGTCGATAAATCCGGCACCGAGCCTTTTTGCGATTTCGCGTCCGGCCGTGGTCTTTCCGGCGCCCATGAATCCAATCAGGGATATGATCATGCCATTATGTTTATTTAAAACAGCGTAGGTTCGTCGTCATTGCCGGCAGCGCTTTCCCCGGTATCTTCCGTTGCGGCAGTCTCTGCCTCATCCTTTCCGTCCCCGGGTACAGGAAGCGCCTCCTTGAACTCTGCGTTGATGGCAGGATAGGGGGAGACCCTCTTGCCTTTGGCCTTCAGTCCCTTGATCCCTATGAACTGCTCTACGTCCACTGTCATTGCTTCTCTGGCCTTTTTGCCGTCTTCCTGAACAAATTCAATGAATGCGACAGGGCGCATGTCATCCGATATGGCCGAAAGGGTGGTGCCTGGCTCTTCAGGTATGAATTTCCTTACAGTATTTTCGCTCAGTTCGAAAGCGAACCGTTTGATATGGCATTTGCTTTCGCTGTCCATGTAGATGGCAGTATATGTCTTTTCGGGAACAAACCTGCATATCCTTAGCAGATCCCCCTGGAATCTCGTGCTCAGATCGATTCCGGTAGTATAGTAGGAACCGTCCCTGCATAGGGCAAGGATATGTTCCCCTCCCTTGAATCCGCCTAAAGGCTCTCCACGGCCGTCCTCGTTGAGGCGGTTTATGTCCCAATCGAACCACAGCTGCTTGGCTTCAAGCGTAGAGACTCCCGCGCTGCGGAGCTGTATTTTCTGCACCGGATTCTTTGTGAGGATATTCCCGACGGAATTGCGTCCCTTTATTGCAAGTTTGGCGAAGTCGAACTCGAAAATCAGTTTTTTGAGCATCGGCCTGGCCTTGAGGAATACTTTTATTGTTTCGGCCTCTCCGTTGTGGTTCGCGGAAAACCAGTACAGGACGGACCCGTCCTTTCCCTGCGTTGCAGTGTACCACTTGTCCCTTGTCAGGCCCGTTATGGAAAATCTTTTGACATAGGTGAATCCGTTCTTGCCGTCCCTGTAGGCGATATTGTATACAGTCCTGGCATCGGCCCTCCGGAAGATGCCGACATATATTATGTTTCTTTCAACGAACAGCTTGTCCGAGATTTTCCTTACAGTGTACCGTCCGTCCTTCAGGAATATCAGGACCTCGTCCATGTCCGAGCAGTCGCAGACGTATTCGGCCTCTTCTATTTTCTTTGCGGATGTTCCTATGAACCCTTCGCTTCTGTTGACATAAAGCTTGGCGTTGTTTGCCGCAACCTTCACCACTTCTATATTTTCGAAGGATGTAATCTTGGTCTTCCTCGGGTATCTGTCCCCGTACTTCTCTTTCAGCCCGTTGAAATAGCCTATGCAGAAATCGACAAGATGGGTGATATTGTATTTTATCTGCTTCTCCTTATTCTCAATATCCTTTATTTTCTCATTGATTGCCTTTATGTCGAATTTGGATATTTTCTTTACGGGCCTGTCTACCAGTTTCAGTATGTCGTCTTTCGTTATGTCTTTCCTCAGCAGCTGGCGGTAGGCGTTCATTGCCTCCAGTATATCATCCAACTGCCTTTCCCAGGTCTTCGCATCGTTCTCGAGTACCTTATAGACCTTGTTCTCGAAGAAGATTTTCTCCAATGAAGAGTAGTGCCATTCGTTCTCGAGTTCACCGAGCCTTATCTCGAACTCCCTTTTGAACAGGGACATGGTGTTGTCAGTACTGTATTTGAGAATCTCGTCGACTCCTATGGAGACAGGCTGGTGATCCCTTATTACGCAGGTGTTTGGCGAAATGCTTACCTCGCAGTCGGTAAAGGCGTAAAGCGCGTCTATGGTCCTGTCAGGGGAAACGTCGTTATGGAGCTGGATGATTATCTCGGCGTGTTCCGCCGTATTGTCGTCAATCTTCTTTATCCTTATTTTGCCCCTGTCATTCGCCTTGATGATGGAATCCATTATGTCCCCGGTATTCTTCCCGAAGGGAATCTCGGTTATCACCAGGGTGTTCTTGTTGAGTTTACGTATTTCCGCCCTTACTCTTACGCGGCCTCCCCTGATTCCCCTGTTGTATGATGAAGTGTCTGCATACCCGCCGGTGGGGAAATCGGGCTCCAGCACGAAATCTTCTCCCTTAAGATATGCTATTGAGGCATCGAGAATTTCATTGAAGTTGTGCGGGAGGATCTTGCATGCAAGTCCGACGGCAATCCCCTCCGAGCCCTGGGCGAGCAGGATGGGAAATTTTACGGGAAGATGGACGGGCTCCTTGCTGCGTCCGTCGTATGAGTTGACCCATTCGGTGAGTTTCGGATTGAACAGGACCTCATTGGCGAATTTTGACAGCCTGGCCTCGATATACCTTGCCGCTGCAGCCGGGTCGCCTGTCAATATGTTGCCCCAGTTGCCCTGGCAGTCTATGAGCAGGTCTTTCTGTCCAATCTGCACAAGGGCGTCTTCAATGGGCACATTGCCATGCGGGTGGAACGGCATTGTCGCCCCGCTTATGGAGGCTACCTTTATGAACCGTCCGTCGTCTATGGTTTTCATGGCGTGGAGGATTCTGCGCTGGACCGGCTTGAGGCCGTCTGCGATATGCGGTACGGCCCTCTCAAGTATGACATAGGACGCGTAGTCGAGAAACCACTCCTTGTACATGCCTGGCAGTTTGTACTTTTTGCTTCCTTCGTCTATTATTCTGTCGAATTCTCCCGTATGTTTCTCAGGGGAAATGCCGTCATCATCGAATATGTCATCAGTGCTCATTGCTTTAATTGTTTACTCAGTAACCGAATTCCCTCAGTTTTCTTTCGCTGTCCCTCCAGCCCGGGTCTGTCTTTACAAACAGCTTCAGGAACACTTTCTTTTCGAAAAACTTCTCCATCTCTATGCGCGCCTGCGTCCCGACCCTTTTCAGGGATGTCCCCCTGTTGCCGATTATGATGCCTTTCTGGGACTCCCTCATTACATTTATTACGGCGCTTATCTCATAAATTTCCTCCCCCTCCTTGAACTCCTCTATCACCACTTCCGTGCAATACGGGATTTCTTTCGAGTAGTTCTCCAGAATCTTCCCCCGTATTATTTCCGAGGCGAAAAACCTCATGCTCCTGTCCGTAAGGGAGTCCTTTTCATACCATGCCGGGGCTTCCGGCAGGAGCTCGAGTATCCTGTTGAAAATATCCTCTGTCCCGAACTTTTCCTTTGCCGAGGCGACAAAGATCTCTGCTCTGGGTATCAGCTCTTTCCATTTGGAAGCCAATTCGTTTACCTCTTCCTGGGTGCTGAGGTCGATTTTGTTTATCACCAATATTACGGGGCAGTCCGAAAGATTCAGCTTGTCAATGTATTCCCTGTTCTTGTCCCCCTTTTCCACAGTGTCCGTAACATATAGTATGATGTCGGCATCGCCTATGGCGGTGTCTACGAAACCCATCATATTCTGCTGAAGCCTGTAGGACGGCCTGAGTATGCCCGGTGTGTCGGAATACACTATCTGATAGTCATCTCCGTTGACTATGCCCATTATCCTGTGCCTCGTGGTCTGGGATTTGGCGGTAACGACCGAGAGCCTTTCCCCTACCAGCACATTCATAAGCGTGGACTTGCCTACATTGGGGTTGCCTATTATATTTACGAACCCCGCCCTGTGGGGATTACTCATACATTCCCGTTTTTAGCATGATGACTTCCTCATCCGTAAGGAACCTCCACTGCCCCCTGCTGAGCTTTTTCTTTGTGAGTCCGGCGAAATAGACCCTGTCAAGTTTCCTTACACGGTATCCAAGCGCCTCCATCATCCGCCTTATGACCCTGTTCTTCCCGGAGTGTATCTCTATTCCTATCTGTTCCTTGTCATTGTCGACGATTGCAGCCTCGTCGGCATATACCGTCCCGTCTTCGAGCTTTATGCCTTTCACTAACCTGTCTAGATCCTGGCTCCTGATGCTCTTGTCGAGCCAAACATGGTATATTTTCTTTTTCATGTATGACGGATGGGTAAGCTTCTCGGCCAGTTCTCCGTCATTGGTAAGCAGCAGCACGCCTGTGGTCGCCTTGTCCAGCCTTCCTACGGGAAATACCCTTTCAGGGCACAGGGAACGGTTGATCAGCTCGATTACGCAATGCTCCGCATGTGGATCGCTCATTGTCGTGACATAGTTCTTTGGCTTGTTCATGACAATGTAGACCTTCTTCTCCCCCCTGATTCTTTCCCCGTTGAATCTTACATCGTCACCGGGCTCTATCTTCGTGCCGAGCTCCGTTACCACCGTACCGTTTACCGATACCAGCCCGGCCTCGATATAGCCGTCGGCATCCCTGCGGGAGCATATTCCGGCATTCGACAGAAATTTGTTGAGGCGGATCTTATCCGTGCCGTTACTTTTTTCCGCTCCGGTTTCCTTTGTTTCCTTCGGCCCCGTTTTACGAATCGTGGCGGTCCTTACTTCGCGTTTGGGACTGCGGGTATCCGCCCGGCCCATGCGCCCTGCCGTCCGTCCGGCTCTTCTGCTGTCATTGCTCTTGCGCTCCCTGTTCATGATTTTTTGTAGAATTTGACGGCAAAGGTATGCCAATATGGGATAATTTCCTATTTTTACGTTACAATATCTTGGCATTACAATGGGATTGACGGCAGGAGGACGGGATAGCCGCCGCAATGTTGCGGTTACGCTTTTTGCAGAGAATATAAATGTGGCGATCAGGTCCATACGGACTAACAGACTGCGTGCCGGCCTGACCATAGCCATTATAGCAATAGGCATAACATCGCTTGTAGGCGTGCTTACAGCCGTATACTCCCTGAGCACCGTGCTTAAGGACGCTTACGGCAGGATGGGGGCTACTTCTTTCTCGATAACATCGAGATATTCATATTCCTCGGCGAGGACGAGGATAAAGAACAGCAGGCTGATTTCCTACGACCAGGCTTCAAGGTTCGCCCCCCTGTACGGAGTCCCTGCTGTCGTTTCGGTCTTTTCAACCATAGGCTGGGGGGAAACCTTCAAGTCAGGGGCGGTAGAGACGAACCCGACCATGGGCCTTATAGCGGCGGATGAGAATTACCTTTCATACGGAATGTACGAGATAGCCTCCGGAAGGAATTTTTCCCGGGCGGACATTTCGCGCGGCCTTTTCAATTGTCTGATAGGGAGCGGGGTTGCCCGTGCCCTTTTCCAGAGGGAGGATGCGGTCGGCAGGACGGTCACTGTCAGAGGTATCAATTATACGGTAATCGGAGTAGTGGCGTCTGTAGGCAATACTGCCGGGGGAAATGTGGACCGCTCGGTAATCCTGCCCGTAACCAATGCCCTTTCTACCGTTGCGGACGGCAGTGTGAATTTCAGGATAGGGATTTTGCCTGATCCGGGGACAGACAGGGAATACGCATATTCCGAAGCGGAGAGGATTTTCAGGTCGGTCCGCAGGCTGGGCCCTTATGACGAGACGGACTTTTCGCTCAGAAAGAGCGATGCGGTTATACAGGAACTCAATGAATCCATGCGCATGCTTACTGTTGCAGCTGCAGTCATAGGTCTGATTACATTGCTTGGGGCGGCCGTCGGGCTTATGAACATAATGCTGGTGTCCGTCAAGGAGAGGACCCGGGAAATAGGTACGCGCAAGGCTCTCGGTGCCACGGCTGCCAGGATAAAGCAGCAGTTTCTTATGGAAGCCATACTGATAGGCCAGATAGGAGGGGCTGCAGGCATAGTCACCGGTATCTGCGCCGGGAATGTCGTGTCTTTGGCCATGAAGACCCCTTTTGTCATTCCATGGATATGGATTCTGTCCGCGGTGGCCGTATGTTTTGCCGTAAGCATGCTTTCAGGGTATTTCCCGGCAAAGAAGGCTGCTTCGCTTGACCCCATCGAATCCTTGCGGTATGAATAGGACAGTGAAAACAGGTTGGTTCAGGCGTTGGCGGCAGATGGCGTGCCGTTACTCTTGCACCCTGACGAGGGTGATGATGTCTATGGCCGGCCATGCACCGAGCCTGAAAGGGAGCGTGCCCCCGGTGCCGGTGGAGACATAAAGCATGTTGCCGTCTCTTTCCCTGTACAGGCCGTCCCATTCCCTGTATAGCCATGAGCATGGGGAGAACCTCCCGATTTTGAACTGCAGAGCGTGCGTATGTCCTGACAGGGTCAGGCTTCCTGATGCCTGCGGCAGAATAGAGTCCCTCCATTGTGCAGGATTGTGGCGCAGGTATATGGTGTAGAGCCTGCTTCCATCCGCAGTGCCGCAAATACGCAGGCTGTCGCCGTTTCTGGTTATAACCGTATCTTTCCCGTCCATCGGTATCCAGCCCATACTTTTTTCCGTTCCGATAATTTCCATCATCCATTTGCCGGCAGTATCCTTGTCGTGCGTACCGTAGGTACAGCAGTCGTGGTTGCCAAGAATGGAAAAAACTCCGTCTTCAGACCGTATTCTCCCGAGAATTCCGGTGAATGGCCTTATTTCGTCGGGATGGCTGTTGACGATATCGCCCGTAAAGAATACGGCATCCGGTGCGGCCGAGTTGACTGCCTCTACCGTTTTTCTGACAAATCCCTTGTTGCCGCCGTATGTCCCCAGGTGCAGGTCGCTGAGCTGTACTATCCTGTAACCGCTGAATCCTTCGGGAATGTCGGCGGATTCTACGGTAATCCGGTTGACGGTAAGTATTTGCCATCCTGCAGTAAATCCGAATACGAATGCAGCGGCGGCAAAAAGGCCTGCTGCAATTCCGGCCCTGTCGCAGGCCTTTTCTGCCTTACCCGGCCTTATGCGGTCCAGAACCGCGCCGGTGAGGGAAAATATGCAGAACAGAAGTTTGGGAATACAGATGCACAGGACTATTGCAAATGCCGACTTCAGGATAAAGACCCTGGTCCCGCCGCTGAGACCCGGGATTGCAAGAAAGGACAGTCCGGCTATCAGCGCCGCCGTGGGAATCCAGTGGACAATCCCCGGCAGTCCGGATTTGAGTGCGCGAAGATATTTCCTGAAAATATAAATATCAGGGAATATTACAATGACTGACAGTACCATTGCGGCCGCGACAGCGGCCATTGCCGTGCCGGTCATTTATGGGAGAAATATTTCCACTTGAATATCAGCAGGTACAACGCGCCTACCGTTATACAGCTGTCTGCAATGTTGAATACCGGCCTGAAGAAGACTATGTCTTCCCCGCCTTTTATGGGGAACCATTCGGGCAGTGTGGTGTCTATTATGGGAAAGTACAGCATGTCCACTACCTTTCCGAGGAAGAATTTGCCGTATCCTTCCCCTAACGGGACCATCTGTGCCGTATGCATGTACGTGGACTGCTCGAACACAAGGCCGTAGAACATGCAGTCTATGATATTGCCGATGGCCCCGACCATTACTGCGGTAAGCCCTGCAAGTACCCCTATCGGAGCGTTTTTCTTGAGCAGAAGCAGGCGGATGTAGAGGAAAATACATACTGCCAGTATTATGCGCAGACTTGTAAGGATGTATTTCCCGATATTCCCTCCGAATTTCATCCCGAAGGCCATCCCTTCATTTTCTATGAACAGAATCTGGAACCAGTTTCCGAAAACCGGGATGGATTCGCCGAGATGCATGTTTGTCTTTACTATAATCTTCGTAATCTGGTCGATCAGGAGTAAAGAAACAGCTATGACGGAGAGAATTATGATTTTCCTCTTGTTGGAAAGGGCCATTCTTCTATTTGTTTGAGTTGAGTTTCGCCTCTACGCTCAATGTAGCATGCGGAACCAGTTTGAGCCTTTCCTTCGGAATCAGCTTGCCTGTCTGGCGGCATATCCCGTAAGTCTTGTTCTCAATCCTTACCAGTGCGGCTTCAAGGGAGCGGATGAATTTGAGCTGTCTTTGGGCGAGC
>DVLA01000046.1 GCA_018715745.1 Candidatus Coprenecus stercoripullorum | reverse complement strand
AGATGTGTATAAGAGACAGGTATAATAGGGAGCAAGGCCATCCATCGGCTCATATACGACAGACGACACGGTATTATATAACAGATATACCTTCCCGTCCTTTTCAGTGACGAAGTCCAGGCCCGTCACACCTCCCTCTTCAACATCGATATACTGCCTGTCCCCGGAATTGAGGGCATTGACTATGGCTATTCTGTTGCCGCCCGTTATCGCGGCGACATATTTCCCCTCGGGATGGATTGAGGCATCCAGGCTTTCGCCAAGCGCATCTACATCGTGTAAGGCCTGCCAGGAACGCGTATCGTAAACTGTCAGCCTGCCTCCCCCGACAAGAACTCCCAACAAGGAACCATCCTCTGAAAACTTTACTGACCTGATATCTTCCTCGAACCCCATTCTGGTTCTGAATGTGTTGTCATACAAATCAATTACCGCGAGTACGTTGCCGGACGATACCGCAAGCCAGCGTTCCTGACTGTCTGCCGCAAGCCGTTCGCCCGTAAAGTCAAGGGGTATACTTGACGCTTCGGTAAAGCCGGGTGAGGCGTAAACCCTGACGGAGTTGTCATCCGCCGCCACAAACAGGCGTTTCCCGTCAGAAGACCAGCATATGGCTTCCGGATTGAACCCTTTGGTCCTGACCTTCTTTCCCGAAGCCCCGTTAGACGCCAGGCGTCCGAAAACCTGAATCAGGCCTTTTCCTTGTTTATTGTATATGACAGCATAATCCGCTCCTGAAGGATTCATGGCCAGCGCCTTAATTTCGCCCGGAGCCTTCGAGGCCATTGCCCCGACCAGATTGTAGACTTTTCCGGCATTGAAGTAATAGGCCGTGAAGTCATAGCAATCAAATCCGACAGGCGTTTTTGACTGCGGAAATACACGGGTACTGTCAGCCTGCTGCGCGGCAGCGTTCAGGCTAAGACAAAGTATGCACGCGGACATGCATATTCCAAATCTTGACATACATAAATAAATTCCCATAGCTGCCCCTCTCTATGGATTCAACATACTACGGAAAGTGTGGAGCGAGCAGACAACCCGCCCGTTGAAAGAGGATATAGAAGTTCTTCACGGCATAACGGCACACTCCGTGCCGCGCCACATCCTTGTTTACTGAAAACTACCACATTCTCGCTCAAGGACTTCAGCCTGACACTTTCTCAATACTATACTGCCTTGCGACAGTCATGCAAAGGAAGCTATTTTTCAGGATTCCTCCAAATCTTTATATTCGCCTGGCAGGAGCAAGGGACATATTAAATGCGCATTCCCGGCTGTGCCTGGGCACAACCGGGAATGTAGTCATGAAGTCTCCCATAGTAAAATTCCCGACATCTCTTTACGAGAGATGTTTACACCTTGTAATATCATGAATATCACTATATTGCAATTAAACTGCCAAGACATGGCGGGCAATGGGGTAAAAAGGTGGCGGACTTTACGGTCATATATTCCTATATTTGCACTATTGGACATCTCTCGTAAAGAGAACACATTTTCAGAAACCATTCCATAATCTTTCATATCCGCGCAAATTTCCGTAAGTTTGTCCAATGGATATTCTTTTTCCGGTCATCCTTGTCCTGTGCGCCTACCTGCTCGGGTCGGCTTCAAGCGCAATCCTGCTGTGCCGGCTTTATTACAATACCGACATACGGGACATTGGAAGCGGAAACCCGGGGGCCAACAATGTCCAGCGCAATTTCGGGTGGAAGATGGGCCTGGCCGTATTCATAATCGACTTCCTCAAAGGGACGTGGGCCGTATCCATGGCGCCATTGTCAGGGATAGCGCCCGACACGGAACTATATACCACATTCCAGATTATTCTCGGCTCGGCCGTCATACTCGGCCACATCTTCCCGGTATTCTTTCGCTTCAAGGGAGGCAAGGGCGTTGCCGTGCTGTGCGGGGTCCTGGCGGCAATACATCCCTGGGCCATGCTTGTATGCCTCGGGGCATTCCTCGCCATGATGTGCATAACAAGGTATATCTCGCTGTCCGTATTGGTTGCAATACTGTTCTATCCCATAATGGCCAACCTGCTTTCAGGGATATGGTTCATCCCCGAAGCGACGATGACTCTCAGGGTTTTCAGCATGGCGGCCGCCGCAATCCTGTGGCTCACCCATATCAGCAACATCAAAAGGCTGCTGCGACATCAGGAAGAAAAATTCTCCTTCAGGAAACCAGTCCCCAAAGCCGGCCGCAAATAAAAGGCCCTTTCCATGTCCTGCAATCCGGGACATGAAAAGGGCCGATTACTGTATCCAAGCGTCCGCGACGCGGGAAGCGTTACTCCGTCCTGTCGACACCTATCCTCTCGACGCCCGTAAGGTCCAGGAGCACGAGCTGATATGTATCATAGAACTTGGTGAGTATGCCGGTAAGGTTGCATACCTGGCCTACCTCCATCCCTACCTCTTCGGCCGCAAAAGAAGCATACCCGCTGGTACGGACTACTATATTGTCCTCCATGTCCCCGAGCTTGAAATTCTGCTGGCCGTACTCGGCTTCGGAGCCGAGGAAGGGATCCTGCTTGATGGCCCACGTCCTGAGACCGTTCTCTCCGCCCTGGTATACTACCCCCTCAAGTTTGACGAAACGGCATACGTTGGCGTCGTTAACCTGCGCCTTGTTGTTGATGATCATGGGCTTCAATTCGACAGAATCCGGAGCGCCCCTGAAAATGGTCCTCGCGATAAGTTCGGGAGCCTCTATGAACGATGTCTCGTATTCCGGATCATAGGATGCGGCGCCGAGCTGGATGCTTTCCCCGTATGTCCCCAACCACAGATATTTGGGCTTTACATATATGGTCTGGCCCAACTTGTAGTCATTGTACATGCTGCGCAGGCCTATCTTCAGCTCGAGACCGGCAGAGCCGTCCTCGATATAGAGGGAACGGTATACGTTGCCGGAACGGTCGGAACTGATTACCCTGCCTTCGAGCACGATGCTTTCATCGGTAATCTCCACGGGATAACCGCGGTAAAGCGCCTTGAACTCCGCAAGGGTCATGGTAGGCTCCATCTCCACATATTCCTGCGGAAGCGGCTCGTCGAACTTCTGGTAACAGGCGGTTGCCGCCGTCATCGCCGCCAGGAGGGCGGCAAATCTGATATAATGCGCTGCTGTCTTCATTGCCTTAGAATCTGAAATAAACATTAACCATATAATTTATGCCGAACAGGTAGAAGTATCTCGAGTCGAACGGGGTATAGTTGACCACATTCCCGTCGCTGTCCCTGTTGGCGGTAAGACGCATCTGCTCATATCCGCCGGTACGGATATTCGTATTGTTCAGGATATTATTGATATTGACACTTACCCCGAGAAGGTATTTCCTCTGGATATACCAGGACTTCCCTATGTTGGCGTTCAATACGAACGCATGGGGGAATTTCTCCTGCCTTGTCATATATGTCAGGGCGGCCTGGCCTTCCGGCGTAGAAGGATCCAATCCTATCGTTGCATTGTCGGTACGGCGCACCGGGTTCATGGAGATATACATCCCGTCGAAATAGTTAAGGTCTATGCCTGCGAAAAGGTAGTTGGGCCCGCGCCAGTTCAACCCTATGCTGGCGGCAAGCTGAGGGGTGCTCGGCACCCTGTAACCCTCCCAGTGTACTTTGGCGTTTTCAAGTACGACCCTGTCGCTGTTGTCCACGGTCTGCGTAACAAGGGGGGTCGACGTATATACGTACCTGCCCCAGCTTACGGCCCCGTCTACTGAAAGTCCTGCATAGATGGGAACCCTTACGCCTGCCTCTATACCCATGTTCACCTGGTCTATCCCGGTCATTGAGAAGTTGGTGAATGCCCTCTGGATATCATCGTAGAAGCTGATAAGGTCGGTCTGGTCCTTGATCGAGGTGTAGAACGCGCTGACACGCAGGGCGAACTCTCCTATTTTCAGTGAATAGTTGAGGTCCGCGCTGAATATCTTCTCCGTGGTAAGCCCCGAGACTACGGAATTCCTCGTTCTCGGAGAAAGGAACGACTCCTGGAAATACGGAGCGTCCACTACGTAGCCCACATTGGCGGACAGCACGTTCTGGCCCGGGAACTTATAGCTCAGCGACAACTTCGTGGAATATGTCAGGAATTTCTGCCTCTCGGAATCGCCGAGGGAGTTGTCAGGGAAAAGCCCCTTCATCACAAGCCCTTCCCTCCAGAATGTATTGTAGCCTATTTCCCCGGCAAGGGACGCATTGAAACGGCCGAGATTGAAAGTCCAGGTAGTCCACAGGTTGTGGTTGCGGATATGGGCATAGTAGTCATAGCCGTATTTCTCGCCCTCGCGCACCAGCCTGTTGGGGGTAAGCAGGTTGTTCTGGAAAGAATCTCCCGAGCCGAAATCCCTTTCCGCAAACTGGTCCACATCGAGCCAGTAGTCGCCGCCGAGAAGGTCCTTTATTATCTTATAGTACTCGGTCCTGTTCCACCTGAAGTTATACCCTAAGGTGCCTTTTACGAGAGAGCCGAAAGACTTGGTGACCATAACATTGGCATTGACGTCATTCTGGTCCGTACGCCTCTCCTCTATCACGTATTTCGAGCGCGTGGATGTGGCGGCTATTATGGGGGAGCAGTCCCCTTCTTCGAAGAAACTGTTCCTGTTCACATTATAGAGACGATCCCAGTTGATGTGGCGTACATTGTTGTCGGTCATCCAGCCTTCCCTCACCCATGCCATCTTGGACGGGTCTTCGTCGAAATAGCTCGGCAGATATCTGTAATAGTCGGGGCGGGGGTCTGGTGCATCGTACCAGTCAAGGGCGGAATACCCGTTGCGGCCGAAGCGGTAGGACAGGGCCACGGACAGCTTAAGGTCATCGAACGGAGTATATTCGTAATTGAATATGCCTACGGGCTCGTGGTTGTTCCTCACCCTGGCATTGCGCACCTTGCCGTTCTGGTAACCCCAGTTGGAATTGTAATAATTGTTTCCCATCAGGTCATACACCTCCTGGGTGGAACCGTTCTGCGCCCCTCTCTGCACGGGGGAGCCGAAGAACGTCAGTGAAAAGCGGTGCTGGTCGCCGATTTTCTTCTCTGCAGCGGCAAAATACGCGAAAGCATTGTAGAAAACCCCTTCTACATAATCGTTGCCGCCCTGCCTTGTAGATACGGACAGCGCAAAGGCCCATCCGTTGTCCATCTCGCCGGTAGCATAAGTCGCCATGAGGCGCAGGCGGTAGGTGGCGCTGTTGGTAAGCACGCTGAACCTGTATCCCTTCGCTACCGTGGATGCATACGCGTTTACATTGGTGACACCGTTGATGCCTCCGATACCGTAGTCCGAAATCTCCAGGCCGCGTACCACTTCCTTTTCGCGGGTAGCCTCGTTCAGGCCGCTGAACAGCGACCAGGGAGTATAGCCGTTAAGGGCGTCATTCATTCTTATGCCGTTGATATATATGTCCGACGTACCGCTCTCGTAGCCGCGGCTGAGATACCTCATCGAGCTGAAATTATAAGCCGCGATATTGTCGAATACATCGTTTGAGGCCGACAGCACGGAAGGCACGTCCTCATATCCGGAACCCGCCTCGTTCTCTACCTCCAGTTCGTTGAAAAGGCCGTCATCGACGCCCCCCATTGCTATGTCCGGGGCTATGGACACATTCATAAGGTCGTACACGGTCTCGGCGACATTTACATTCAGCTCCGTCTTGAAAAAGTCGGCAGCCTCGACAGTAAGCCTGTACATCCCGGCATCAAGGCCCTCGATCAGAAAGGCCCCGTCAGGCCCCGTGTAGACAAAACGGTCCCCGCCTGAATGGAATACCGTAACTTTGGCATCCTTGACCGGCATCGAATTGTACCGGTTCACCACAATGCCCCTAATCCCCCCGTTCTGCGCTGCCGCAAGGCCGGAAATGAGAAGAAAGGCCAGTGCAACAATAATTTGTCTTGTTCTCATAGATTTATTTCGCTATTTGCCAATCAATATATAGACGGGGAGATGGTCGCTGTATCCCCCGAGATAAGTATTTCCGCTGAAAGTCCTGAAAGGGTAGTTCTTGAACTTGCCTTTCTGCTGTATCAGGTACGGGCGCCTGAAGATATTGCCGTAGTACTTGCCCTTGCCGGCCTTGCGGATTCTGAGCTGCCCGTCGCCGCCGTCCTCAAGCAGTGTCTTGCTTACAAGGATATTGTCGAAAAGGTTCCATGCGTCCTGATAGCCGAGCGTACCGTATCCGGCCTTGTGCATGCTGATAAAGGGATTGAAAAACTCCCCGTCCTGCACCAGTTCGGGCTTTGCCTTCCCGCCGAGCACCTCGGTAAGACTCCTGTCATCGGGATCGTCGTTCATGTCACCCATTATAACAATCTTTACATCGGGATGGACGGCCGAAAGCGAATCGGTAAAATGTTTCAGGGTGGCCGCACAGCCGCAACGCAGGTATTCGGAAGCATGGCTACCCCCCCTCCTCGAAGACCAGTGGTTTACGAAGAAACAGAACTCTTCCCCGTCTATCGTACCGAATACGGCGAGTATGTCGCGTGTCCTGAAGTCGGGCCATTCGGGTATGACAGGGCGTATCGGCTTGCTCCACTCGTACTTGAATATGTCCGGGCGGTATATCAGGGCCACGTCGATTCCCCTGGCCTCGGGAGAGTCGTAGTGTACTATCTGATAGTTCGCCCTAAGAAGGTCCGGTACGGAAACCAGGTCATCGAGGACCCTGCGGTTTTCGACTTCGGAGACCCCGATTACGGCCGGGTATGAGGCATTCGCCTTGGCTATGTCGAAAATCACCTGGCCTATATGCGATATTTTCTCACGGTACTTGTGTTCCGTCCAGTCCTTCGGGCCGTCGGGTGTAAACTCCTCGTCAGCTACCGTCGGGTCGTCATATATATCGAAAAGGTTCTCTACATTGTAGAACATCACTGTATAGTCCTTCCCTTCCTGCGAATGCAGCGCAACGGCCCCGGAAAGAACAAACAGGCAAAAGATAAGTGAAAATAATTTTTTCATGTATTCTGCGGTTTAAAATCCCCAACGCCCCGGGTCCATCTGGCTCTTTACCGAAGCCGCAACCCCCTCGGGGAGATTCGTAAAGAAAGTTATTCCTGTCAACTCCTCTATATCGCTCACGCTCATCAGGTCTGAAGACTGCGGCTGTTTGCGGCCGTAAGGTTCGTTGTCATACCAGAAACCGATGGAGTACCAGCTGTCCGAACTGATGTTGCGCCTGAGCAGCACCTTGAAATAATGCTTCGGCACGGCTACCCTGTTCCCGCTGTTGTCCTCCGTGTAGTCTATATCCGGGTCCGAAACGGTAGATATCACCGGTCCGGTCACCACATACAAGGTATCGCAGGTGCTGGCATAACCGCGCACCCTCTCTTCAAGGCTGGCCCATACCCCCTGGTTGAAAGATGACACCTGTGCAGTCATGTTCGTGAAATAGAATGTCTGCCTGTTCAGGGCTTCGGAAGAATTGCGCGAGCCGGAAGGGATCTGATGCCCCCTGTCGAACCTGCCGTTCGGGCCGGACTCCGGCCAGCCGCCGAAGAGTACGGGCTGGTACTCTTTCGGGACTTTCGGGTCGAAATCCCAGTCATCCGTACGTCCGCTGCCCATATAGTCGTGGCAAAGCGGATAGGCCACCCAGAGCGCAATCCTGTTCTCGGTATCGTAATACATCGAATAATTGCGGACGTTACGCCCGTTGAGGGAGGCATGGTGGGCCACATACATGCAGTCTCCGTCCTTGCCTATGACCGGCAGTTCCATCCAATGGTTGACATCGTCCGACACCAACGTGTCCCCGCCTCCCGTACCGCCGCCACCGCCGGTGCCGGTAGTATCCTGTTTGGACGCCGGGCCCTGGATAAAGGGGCGTACAATCCTCTCGCCGTCCGAGAAATCCACGATTATCTCGGTCTTGCGGGACTCTTCTGCAGTATTGGCCGCATACAGGAGCATTACGTTATGCCTGCTCCCGCTGCCCCGGTCAGGCGAAGCCGAACACCACTGCTCCGTCCCCTCGGGTACGGAGAATGTCACGGTCCAGTCCGAAGACGAGGTTATGGCCATGAACTGGCCGGTATTGTCGCAGGCCACCGAATCGGAAGTCAGGACAACCCCGTTGGGCAGTTTTCCGTCCCCTTCACCGTTGTTGCAGGCATGGGGGACGAAAACAGCCGCAAATATGATTAGCGGAATATATTTCCTTACTTTACGTAAAGTCATGGTTATTTGTTGACATTCACACCTACCAGTACGGCCCGGGTCGCATCGCCGGCGCTCGTCGAGAAGGTAAGGGTAGATGAGGCCGTAATACCGGAAAGTTTGAAGGTGTAATAATCGCTGTCGGTAAATTCGAGCGTACCGCCATCGGTGGTATTATAGGTTCCCGGATTGGCAACAAGTTCGTCCACTGTCGCGCTCGCGCTTCCGTTTATGGTGCCGCCGCCGTTCACCGTAATCGTAAGGGGACCGGGACGGTTGTTCCATGCCACTGCGAACATCGAGAGGGTCATGTCCCCTGTCTCGGGAAGGGCGGGGGTGGTATATGTACCCGGTTTGGAAGACGATCCGAGCTTGAGACCCTGGTAATCGCTGCCCTCGGTAGTCACAGTGTAAGTATAGCTGTAGTCCTTGCTGTTTACGTTGGAAGTTATGTCCACATTGGAGGTGAACACCCTTTCAGAAGAGCCCGCAATCCTCTGGGTAATCTCGCAGGTAAGGGTATTGTTCGATACCGAAGGGTCGTCGGTCCTGAAGGTTATGACGGCCGAACGGGTCTGGCTCTCGCTGGCGTTCTCCGTATAGGATACGGTCACTGTGCCGTTTCCGCTGCCCGATGTTTTGTCGATGCGGAAATTGGTATTGTCAGAGGATTCGGCGGTCCAGTCCACATTGGACTGCACGCTGATGTTCAATGTACCTGCAGTAGCGGGAACAGATGCCGTTGTACGGTCTATGGAGAAGTAGGGCGCAGCCTGCCCGTCACCCCAGCCGACGTTGTCTATGCGGTAGGTATTGCCCTTGCCGGTATAGCGCAGGGCCAAGCAGATACCCGTCTCGGACGAGAGGGAGGAAATGTCGACTACGACATCGGTCCACTGGTTCTTTTCCGAGCCGGCGGGGAAGGAAACGTCCTGCACGACATCCCATGTGGCCGCGCTGAAATCTCCGGCGAAGTCGCTTGACTTCACAACTTCCAGGCGGCTGCCGTCATCTTCGTCGAGATAGTACAGCGCCTTGCTGAATTTGAACTGTTTGGGCGATGCTGCAGATACATTCACCCGGGGAGGGAGGGCGTATGCCACCACCTCTTCCGCAGTAGAGCTGTAAGGGGCTATGTCAATATATCTGTCTACAGCACCGGTCTGCTTATTGTCATACGTACTCGTCTTCCATCCGGTATTGACGGATGTGCCGTCGGAAGTCCAGAACAGCCAGTTGTCATTGAGATATTCCTTATAGGCGGCCGTTATGGACGAAAAGTCATCGAGGAAGGATGCAAGGGCGCCTACGGAATTCCATGTATTGTAGTCCCCGATCATCTTGCCGTCACCGGTGCCTCCGCCACCGCCGGTACCGTCAAAACGCTCTCCGGTAAGCCCGGCATAGTCGCTCAGCGATGTTATGCTCAACTGGTAGGTCGAGCCGAAAACCATTGCCACGCCCTTGAGCGTTCCGCTACCGGTCGGTACAGCCTCTCCGCCGAATGTGGAATGCTTGGACGAGAAGAGTACGAATTTCTCCCCTGTCTTGGCCTCGAAGTTGATCGAGGTATGGCTGTCGCCTTCCACGAAAGTGCGTCCCATGTCCGAGGCCATTACCTGTACGTCGGGCACCGCAACGTACTGGGACTCGAAGTCGCCGGATACAAGCTGTGCGGCGGTAATCTCCCTGGCCTCTACCGTAGAGCTCCTAAGGAAGGTGATATTCTCCAGCGGCAGATTGTTGACCTGGAGCGAGCCGTTGTTGTACCTCTGAAGTTCCTGGCCTCCGACATTGATCTCGAGGATGTCTCCTAAGGCATAGGAAGTATTGTTTTCTACAAGGTAGAGGGATATACCGGCAGTCTCGTCCTGGACGACAAGGGTCTTCGCCGAAGTCGCATTATTGAGACCTCCGTTGGCGCTTTTGCGGAAATTGCTCACTACCGTACCGCGTATGAGCACATTATCGCCTTCAATAGTCTCATTCCCGCCCTTATAAATGCTGCGGACGGAATCTATCGGGGCGTAGTGTTTCTGGATTGCGCCGATCTGTGCTACGGACACTGTCGCATATACTGTCTCGGTGCGGAAATATACGGTCGCATAACGGTCCACGCCGTTATTGGGCAGGACTGATATTGCCACCTCTATAGAATCTGCGGAAGGCGCTCCGAGCGTATCGCTGAGCGAGAGCCAGGAGACATCGCTGTCGGATGACTCTATATCCACAGTCCAGTCTCTGTTCGAAACCAATTTCACGACGGCTTCTCCGGCCTCCTTGTCGAAATCAAGGGCGGTAGGGTTCACGGCTATTTCGGCCACCTCGAACTTGGGGTCCTCGAAACAGGCCGCAGGCAGAAGAAGCATTGCCAGCAAGAGCAACTTGCTGAGGGACTTTAAGCTTTTCATCTTTCTATAAAATTATACAAATACAACGCAAAAGTATATCAAGATTTTATAATGGCAAAAAAAGACAGGACCGTTTTGGCCGATCCCGTCCCATAATTAATACTAATGTAGCAGCATCTCTCTCCCTTATCTGAGAATTACGGCTTTCAGATAGATTGCCTTCCCTCCCGGAACATCATATTGGAGGGTTATGGAGCCGCCGGATACGGGAGATGAAAGATTGAATTCATATTCCGTGGCGGTCCCGGTAAGGCTGACCTCATTTATGACATTCCCTTCGGAGAGAACCCTTAAAGTAGCATTGGCGCCGTTGGCCTGGGCTGCATTCACGGCTATCGTCGAATAGGTCATGCCGCCGTCCGCCGTAGTGGATATCTCGAAACTGTTGACCGGATTGCCCGACGAACCTATCTGCAGGCCGCGGTTCAGACTGTTGTCGAATCCGAGATATGTGCCTGTCTTCCAGTCGTAGACGGCAGTCCAGTCGAGAGCCGGAGCACCCATTCCGTTTATTTCCGTCCTCGGCGAAGATGGAGAGCCGAGATCGCCCGACTTGAGATTCCATTCATAAACGGCATCTCCGGTTACGGGCGGGGCATAATTTTCATCTATAAAGTCGGCCACGTCGTCCGGGGTTATGGGCAAAAGCTGAATGGTCCCATTATAAACCGTAACCGCACCGCCCATGCTGCCGGCAGCATCCGGCAGGATGTATTCCTGAGCCCAGGATGCATCCGTCCTCGTCCTTACGGCAAGGCGGGTTCCTGAAACACTCTCGAAGTTGACGGAGTTGGCCGAAGCGAATGTGGTCCCGGCCTGTATGCCGTTACTGGTCAAGTCCGTAACTTCCACAAACATGGACATGTACTGTCCGCCCTGCACCTGGTCTACTGTCACTGCGGCCGCCGTATAGGAATTGCCGCTGCTCTCCACCAAAGGTATATCATTGACCTTAACCTCCTTAAGCCCGTTATACAGGTCTATTTCCGCATCCGTCAAAGGAATCCTTACCATGTCCCCTTCGGTTATGTCCGATGCTTCGTATCCGCCGGGGATATACAGGTATATACCGGAATTGGCCTCTCCCGTGCCGTCCTCTACGATGACGGCATTCAACAGGTTGCCTTCCCGGTTCGTGGCCGTAACTATGCCTCTGGCCTCAGTGCCTACCGATGCCAGGGATTCCCCGTCGCCCATATTTTCCATGGCCGCCACGAGCTGCGATATGGTCACCTCGCCGGACTGACCGGAAGATGTGGTGAAAGAAGAGCTTTCACTGAGAGTCCTGACACCGTCCACGGTGACATAAATGACGTATTCATACTTCGTTCCCGGTTCAAGGCCTGTAAGGGTGACCGTAAAGGGGTTTGACACCGCCGGAGCGGAAACGAAAGCATATTCCGGCGAAGAAGCCTGCCTGTATCCTGCCCCGACTTCCGTAACCTCACCGTCGCCCGTATACTCATAGGAGCCTTCTATCATCGCCTCGGTCTCCGTAATTCCGGAAACCGAGCCCGCATTTACCGTAAGTTCCCTTACATAGCTTTCCACATCGGACATCTGAATCGGTGTAAGCTGTACAGTACCGTTGAAGATGGAGGCAACGCCAGACATCGGGGCCTCTACTCCAGGCATGATCTCCTCGTCGGCCCAGTCGGCATAACCC